>JAODBJ010000089.1 GCA_025463905.1 Actinomycetes bacterium | reverse complement strand
CGAGCCATGGCGCGTCGCGTTCGTCGGCGAGCAGGCCGCCGCGTACGAGCGCGAGGGCAGCCGCACCGGCTGTGCGCGCAGCCGCATGGCTCCCGGCGTCGAATCGCCGCTGCGCTTCGTCGGCCAGGGCGTCGAACGCGTCGAGGTCGAGCCACTCGGCGTGAAGCGTGTAGCCGCCGTCGCCAAAGGAGATGCGGTCGCGCCCGAGCGTTGCCCGCAGGCGGCTCACGAGCACTGCAACCTGGTCGGCTGTGCGTGCCGGCGGCGAATCGCCCCACAGCGTTTCGGCGATGTCGTCGACCGCGACCGGCCGGGCTCGGCCGAGGGCAAGCACCTTCGCGAGCGTTCGCGCTTTGCGCGTGCCTACCGCCGCGGCCGCCATTCCCTCGACCTCGAACGGCCCGAGCACACGCACTCGCAGCCCCGCCACACCGCGGTTATAGCTGCTGCGCGCGAAACTCGCGCCATGCCGCCGCGCAACGCGAAGATACGAGAACGGCTGCTCGCCTACGCAGGGACGTTCCCGGAAACGTGGGAAGACACCCCGTGGGAAGAAGACCTCGTGGTGAAGGTCGGCAAGAAGATCTTCGTCTTTTTCGGTGCGCCCGCGGACGACGGGTCGCTTTCCGTCGGCATGAAGTTGCCCGAGTCGCGCGACGAGGCGCTCGCATACGGGTTCGCCTCGCCAATGGGTTACGGCCTGGGCAAGTCGGGCTGGATCACGTCGCGCTTCGAGCGCGGCGACTCGCCACCCGTCGACCTGCTCGAGGAATGGATCGAGGAGAGCTACCGCGCGGTCGCACCGAAGAAGCTCGTGAAGCTGCTCGACGCGCCCGCCTGAAACTCAGCCGGGAAGCACCTCGAACACGGTGGCGGAACCCATGCCGCCCCCCGCGCACATGCTCGCGAGCCCAATGCCGCCACCGCGGCGACGCAGCTCGTACATCGTGGTGACGATCATGCGGGCGCCGGTACACGCAACGGGGTGACCGAGCGAGCAGCCCGAGCCGTTCACGTTGGTCTTCTCGGGGTCGAGGCCGAGCACCTTGCAGGTACCGACCGGCACCGAGGCGAACGCCTCGTTGATCTCGGCGAGGTCGACGTCGGTGATCTTCATCCCGGCGCGGTCGAGCGCCTTCGGGATCGCGTAGATCGGGCCCATCCCCGTGTCGCGCGGAGGGATCGCCGCCGACGCCCACGAGATGATGCGCGCCATCGGCTGCAGACCGTGCGCGTCGGCGTAGTCGCCGTCGACCACGACGAGCGCGGCGCCGCCGTCGTTCAGACCCGACGAGTTCCCGGCGGTGACGCTGAAGCCCTCGATCTCGGGGTGGAGCGTCTTGAGGCTCGACAACTTCTCCATCGACGTTGCGCGGCGCGGGTGTTCGTCGACATCGAACTTCTTCATGGTGCCGTCGCGCATCGGCACCTCGATCGTGAAGATCTCTTCTTGGAGGCGACCTTCGTCGATGGCGCGTATGGCGTTCATGTGTGAGCGGTACGCCCACTCGTCGGCCTCTTCGCGCGACACGCCGCAACGCTGCGCGGTGTTCCAGCCAACGGTGATCGACATGTCGAAGGCAGGTGCGTCGGGGGTGGCGGGATGGCTGGGCGACATCCACTGCACCATCTCGTCGGTGCCGGGCGTGCGCTTCATCGTCGACGGCGACGTGGAGATCGACTCCGACCCGCCGGCGATCACGACCTTGTCCATGCCGGCGCGGATGCTTGCCGCCGCGCCCTGCACTGCCGCCATGCCGGACGCGCAGTGACGGTTCAACGCGAGGCCGGGCACTTCCATGAGGCCGAGTTCGATCGCGGCGTAGCGCGCGATGTCGCCACCGCCTTGCAATGACTCACCCATTTGGAGGTCGTCGACGTCGTCGGCGTCAACGCCAGAGCGCTTCAGCGCTTCTCCGGCCGACCACTTGGCGAGGTCGAACGCGCTCACGTCGAGCAGCGAGCCCTTGCGGGCGGTGCCGATCGCAGTGCGAGCGGCGGCAACGATGACGGCGTCACCCATCGGACGGCCCCCTTGTCAGGTGTGGACGCGAGCGATCGTACCTGACACCGCTGTCAGCCCGTCGAGCCGTGGGAGACTCTGGGTCGTGCCCGGTGATTGGGAGCTGCTCGCACGAGTGATCGTGGGGTTTGCGCTCGGCTTTGTCGTCGGGTTCGAGCGCGAGGTGCGAGGCTCCCCCGCGGGTGATCGCACGTTCGCGCTGATCGGCGGTGCGGCGACGGCGGTCAGCGCGGTCGTCGCCCACTCGTCGCCCCAAGCCCTCGCGGGCGTGATCACCGGTATTGGTTTCATCGGCGCGGGTGTCGTGGTGCACGCGGAGAACGCACTCGTGCGCGGCATCACCACCGCCGCGGCGATCTTCGCGACGGCCAGCATGGGCGTCGTGGTCGGCACCGGGCACCTCGCGCTCGGCACGGCCACCACCGCGCTCCTCCTGCTCGCGCTCGAAATGCGCTACCTGCCCGGGCTACGCCTCCTCGACGGCCGCCGCTACAACGCGGGCTTCATCCAGGACACCGACCCCCCGGAGTCCCTCGGCGGCCAGTGACAGCTCTCAGCTTGCGCCACCAAACCCGCCGGGTTGTGGGAGTTATGCCCCCGCCAGGTCGCACAAGTGCAACAACCTGTAGGGGACGATCCGCGGCGCGCCCTACGGGACGCGGCGGGGTTCGGCGCTGGCGCGGACTGAGACCTCGAAGCGACGGTCGCCGATGAAGACGCCGAGCAACGACGTGTGCACGTGTCCGCGCAACCGCACGACCGCGCGGTTGCCTTCGATGGTCACCACCATGTCGTCGACCCGCTGCGTGCCGGATTGCGCGGCGAGGTTCTCGGCGGCGAGGCGCCGGACCAGCGCGGCGTCGAGATCGGCGCCGCCCGAACGCAGCGACTGCTCGTCGAGCCCGTCGGCACCGGCGATCGCGGCGCCGTCGGCCATCGACTGCAGGTCGCGCCGCACGGCGATGCCACGCCACAGGTCGAGCGACATGCCTCCGAGGAACAAGACGCACAGGCATAGGCCCAGCACCCAGAGCGTGATGGTCCCGCGCTCGTTGCGCATTCAGCCGCTCCGGTAGTCGTCGATTCGGCGACTCCGCACCACAGACCAGTGGAAGCCACCGGCGGTACCCATCCCAGGCACCACGACCGCGGGCATCTCGATCGTGACGCGAGCACTCACCGTGCCGCCGCGCCGGAGATCGACGCGATCGAAGGTCACATCGATGGCGTCGGCGGGGATGCCGTAGTTGGCGACGGTTTCCTCCGCGGCGGCGACCGCCGCACCTAGACCATCTTGTGGGAACGCTCGAACCGCAACCGCCGCTGCTTCGCGCGCGGCGACCGACGCCGCGTGCTGCCGCTCAACCCACGATGGCAACGCCGCGACCAACAACACCACCGGCAGAAGCAACAGCCCGACCGCGACCGCAAATTCGATCGCGACGAAACCCTCTTCGCGCCGGAAGGCGCGCTTCGTCATGTCGCTCGGCTCGCGCTCGCATCAGCGTGGAATCGCCACGCAGGCAGGAGCGACGGCAGCCAGCTGCGCATCGTGACGGTCGCGTGGGCATGCACGGCGCCGGCGTCAACGTTGCACTGCACGGTGACGCCCGCGCCCGCGGGCCCGCGCAACAACCCCGACAGCACTTCATGCGCCCGCGTCTCGCAGGCGCCGGCGGCGGCGTCCACCGGCACCGCCGCCCGCACACCCTCGTCGAGTGCTTCGCGCACCACGCCGCGTGCGTAGAGGTCGACGAGCAGGTTCGCAACGAAGAGCAGCAACACGAGTGTGAAGCACGTCGCCGCGACGTACTGCACCGTCATGAAGCCTGCCTCGCCCGATCGGCGGATCACGTCGTGATCAACTCGTTTCGGATCCAGTCGACGATGTCGAGGCCGAGGACGCGCATCGCGCCCCAGATCGCCACCAACGCAAGCACGCCGAGCGCGGCGTTGCCGAGCAGTTCGGCGGTGGCGAGGCCTTCTTCGCCGCGCGGGGCCATGATCCGGGCAAGCAGGATCAAGAGGATGGGGGGCATTGCATCTCCTTCGTCGAGTTCGTTCGGACGAGCATCATCGATAACCGAGCACGATCGACGGCAACGGCGCCGCGATGAACAGCAACATGATTGGCGCCAGGATCGCGATCGTGGGTACGAGCATTGCGGCGCGCTTGCGCACAGCCTCCTTGTGCAACTGGTCGCGTCGCGCGTCGCGGATGTCTTCACTCATTGCGAGCAATGCGCCCGCCAGGTCGGCGCCGCGCTCGGTGCCGGTTGCGAACAGTCGGTACGTGCGCGCGGCACTCGGTTCGGGCGTGAGCTCGGCGGCGCGCCGAAACGCGTCGCCTTCGGCCATGCCGCCACGCGTCCACGCGAGGATCGCTTCGAGTTCGTCGACCGTCGCGCCGGATCCGCGCTCGACCACGCGCTGCACCGCCTGCATCGGGCCCGCGCCCGTACGCAAATGCAAGGCGAGCAGCTGGTTCACGGTGTAGAGCTCTTGACGCAGGCGCGCTGCACGGACCGCGATGGCCGCCTCGACGCGCCGCCGCAGTCCCGTCGCGCCGAACACGAAACCGGCCAGTGCGCTGCCCACGACGAGCAGCGGGACGTGCAATACGAGCGCAACAACAAGTCCACTGAGCCCACCGAGCGCCACGCCACGCACTGCTTGGCGGACGCGGTAGTCGTCGGGCGCAACGTCGGGAAGGCCGGCTTGCCACAAAAGACGTTCGAGGCGCTCGTCGGTGCGCCGGTCGAGCACACCACCGATGCGCCGAAACGCGGCGAGCGCGGGTGGCCCGAACAAGCGCCCGATGGTGCTCGTGAATCGAATGTCGCCCGGTGGTGAGGTCGCGTCGCGATGTACTCCGGGCAGCCACAGCACGTATGGCCGCACGCGAGGAGCCAGGCGCGGCGTCGGCGGCAACGCGATGCCGGCAACGCCTGCGCAGCCTGTCGCGACTCCCAGTGCGGCGGTGACGGCGAGCGGGTTCATGCCGCGCTCCCGAATACGCGCTCTTCATTGGGCCGGCGGCCCAACCGACCCAGCACGACCAATCCGACAAGGCTGAGCACCGCGCCGATCAACAATGTCGCGAAGCCCGCGCTGCTGCGATAGAAGGTGCGGAACGGTCCGTCGCTCATGGTGAGGAACACGAGCACCAGCCAGGGCAGCACCACGACCGCTCTCGAGTTGATGCGCATCTCGAGCCCTTCGGTTTCGAGTTGGTCGAGGAGCTTCAAATCCTTGGTCGTCGCGTCCACGAGGTCTTCGAGAATGGAGCGCACGATGCCGCCGCCGCGCTCGTGGGCGAGGATCAACACCTCGAGGATGCGATCGCTCGTGGGGTCGGCGAGGTCGGCCTTCACCACCTCGAGCGCGCCTGCGGTACCGATCATTCGCGCCAGCTGCGGGAACCGGGCGAAGGCTTCCTGCAGTGGTTCCGGTCCGGTCTCGGCGAGCGCGCCGGCGGCCTGGCCGAGGGAACGACCGGCGGAGATCGATGCGAGGAGGTCGCGTAGACCGTCGGGCCACGCGGCATGTACCCGCCGTAACCGTTGTGCCCGTTCACGACCGAAGTACGCACGTGGCAGGAACGACACCGCGATCGCGGGTGCCGCGGCCACGAACCATGAACCGGTCACGGCGCGCATCACGACGAGCGCAACAAACCCTGCCGCCGCCGACCCGCCCCAGAACTGCGTGGCCGTCACTCCGGCGTTCGGCGGTTGGAACCACGTACGACGAGCGCTTCCGCGGGAGCGCGACCGGAACCAGGGAGTCACTCGTACACGTACGCCCAGGGTCGAACCGACCAGCACCGCGAAGAACGTTCCCGCGCCGAGCGCGGCAAGCGCGATCACGCCGGCACGCGCGCCTGCTCGAGGACGTCGCGAAGGCCGAACCCTTCGGGCAATGCGCGCGCGACACGATTGTGCAGGCGTGCCGGCAGCGCGCCGGTCCATTCGAGGGGGGCGCCGATCCCGGCCCGCACGAAGATGGGTTCGCACGTGAACCCGTCGGACAAGGCCGGGCTCACGGCGGTGATCTCGGTGATCTGGCGTCGGATTCCAGAATTGCCGTGGCGCGCATCGTCCCGGTCGACGTGCACGACGAGGTCGAGCGATTCGCTGAACACCTTGCGCACAACCCGCTCGGTCACGTTCTCGCCCGCCATGAGCGCGGCGTTGACCAACGCATGCAACGCCTCCGGTGCGCTGTTCGCATGCAGCGTGCAGAGGAAGCCACAACCGGCGTTGACCGCGCGGGTGAGCTCGAACGCCTCGGCGCCGCGCACCTCCCCCACCACGATCCGATCGGGCCTCATGGCCAACACGAACTTCACGAGATCGCGCATCGTTATCTCGCCGGTGCCATCGAGCGAGGGCAACCGCACCTCGTAGTAGGCGCCGTGCGCGATCGGCACCGCGATCTCGCGGATCTCCTCGCAACACCGCGTGCAATGGCCGACCGGCGCGGCGGCAAGGAGCGCGGCGGCGAGCGTGGTCTTCCCCGCGCCCGGTTCGCCCGAAATCGCAATCCGGCTGCGCACCTGCATGACCGCCCGCAAGAACGCGGCCGCCTCCGGCGTCAGCGCGTCGCGCGCGACCAGGTCGTCGAGCGACACGTTCCGCACCGTGTATCGGCGCAGCGTCGCCGAGATGCGGTCGGCCACCGGCGGGATCGCGGCCGTGAGGCGTGCGCTCCCACCGAGCACCCGCGCCTGCACGATCGGGTTCTTGGCGTTCAGTTGCCGTTCGGTCGTGGCGAGCATCCGGTCGAGGATCCGACGGTTCTCTTCTTCGGTTGTCGGCACTGTGAGCCCACGCAGCCGGCCCGTGGTGTCGAGGTACGACACCCGCGCGCCTTCCACGAAGATCTCTTCGACGTCGGCGCGCGCGAGGAGTTCCGACAACGGCCCGAAATCGCTGACCGATCGCAGTACCCGCTCGGCCATGTCGTGGGGGTCGGAGAGCGGCACTGCCTCACCGAGATGCGCGAGCCGCTGGTACTCGTCGACCGCGAACTCCACTTCTGCACGGACGTCTTCGCCGTCGGTATCGACGCGGAGCCGGCGACGTTCGATGCGAGCGAGCGCGCCCTGACGAATGTCTTCGTACGCGTCCCGAGCGTTCACGAGGCCTCTCGCATTTCGACGCCGGGCGCTTCGAGGGCCCGCTCGAGGCGTACGACCGCTCGTGTGAACGCGCCGCGTGCAACCGGCGAACCGGCCCATGCCGCGGCGACCACCCGGCGATCCTCCGGCACCATCGACACCGATGTCACCGGGAACGCAGCCGTGATCTCCTCGACGATCTCGCCGCGCCGGAACGCGTCGTTCGGCGCTCGGTTCATCACCACGTGCACCGGTGTGCGCGGCGCGAGGGCGCGCACGTTGCCGACCCACGCCAGGAGGCGCGCGACGCCGACCGGCGAGGCCGCGCCGACCGCGACGATGTCGTCCGCTTCGCCGATCAACGCGCGCGCGAGCGCATGACGCGGGCGCGCCATCGCTACCGGCAGATCTTCGAGTGACCCCGCGGCATCGACCACGACACGCGACGACGTCGCCGCGAGCCGGTGCACAAGACGCAGCACTTCGGGCGGGCGGAGCTGCGGCCACGCCGCGACGCTCGGCAGACCGGCAACGATTCGCAACGCACCCACCGTGAGCATCGCGACCTCGAGGCCATCGCCGGTGTGCTCCACGGCGTCGATCGCGCCGCGGATGTTCGGTTCGAGCGGCAAGCCGAGGCGAGCCGCAACTGCGGGCGCGACATCGTCCGCATCGACGAGGAACGCACGCGGTCCGCACGTGATGGCGAGCGCGATCGCGATTTCGGTCGCGCCCGCGCCCGTCGGCCCCGACACCACGGTGAGGGGCGCGGACGTCGGTGACGCGGTGTCTTCGTGCGTGCGACGGTGCGCGTCGGCATGACTGTCGCCGTGCAGCGCGCGCAGCGCGGCGACGATGCCGGCGGCTCCGGCGTCGGACGCAACCGTCGCGTCCGCGCCTACGGCGTGCAGCAGCTCGCGACCGGCCGGTTCTTCGCGGTCGTACACACCGAGCACGGCGCACCCGCGGTCGCGTACGTCGTCGACGAAACCGTGCGTGAGCGCGGACCATCGGTGGCTCACGACGAGGACGTCGTACTGCTCCTCGAGCGCCAGCGCGGGATCGATGAGTACCTGGCGGACTCGTGCACCTCCATGGTCGGTGCAGTGCCGGTGCACCTCTTCCACCCACGGATCGGGGGTGAAGACGAGTGCGATCGTCGGCTCGCTCATCGTGAGGGAACCGCCGTGTCCGCGGCGCGGAACGCCGCCGCGCCGGTTGCCCGCACGAGCGTGAGGTCCTTGCCGTGCACGGCGGTGGCAATGTCGAGGGCGACCTTGGGGTCGACCGCGAGCGTCACCGTGATCGAGTCGGAGCCGCCGAGTGGGCCGCGGCCACCACCACCATCGACGCGCAGCACCTCGGCCCCCGTGGCCACATAGCGGGCCCCGCCCGTTCGTGCATCGACGGCAACGACGTCGACGCGGTCGCCGCCAACGACCTGGCCGTTGAGGGCGTGGGAACGATCGACCGGGAAGCTCATCGACCGTCGTGACGCACCGGTACTGGCCCGCGAGACGTCGGCAGACGAAACGAATCCCCCGGCGGCGATACGGGTGGTCACCACTTGACCCACGAGCGAGTGCACGTCGGTGGCGCGCACGAACGCGGTCATCGTGCCCGCGTCGGCACCGATGCGGACGGCGCGGAACGCGTCCGCTCCTACCACGGCGCCCGGCGCGAGTTCGTGGCGCGCGATCAGCACCTCGACCCGGTGGTCCGCCGCGCGCAGCGCCGCCAGCGTGCCGAGCGCGCCGATCAGGCCGGCGACGATCATCACCAGATGCCCGGCCGACACCCGGCTGTGCAGTGCCCGGCGCGATGCGCGCGCGGGCCGTCCGGGCGCGTCGAGCGCCGTCGCCACCACCATTGGTTCCTCCCACCCTGGGCGGCGCGTTTCATGTGCCCCGCCAGTGCGTGAGGATGCCACATATCGTGCATATCGGGCAGAGGTGGGGCGTCCGTTTCCCGTCCGCGACTCGCACCCCTCACACGTGAGGTTGCGACAGTTGACGCTATGTCCGCCGTACCGAGTACGCTTTGCACCCGATGCCCGGACTCGAACCGGAACGGTTCCCGCCCATCCTCACCACCGCGATGGCGGCCGAGCTGCTCCATGTACATGTGGAGTACCTCCGCCGCATGGTGCGCGAAGGCCGTATCCCGGCGCACCGCTTCCCCGGCGGTCGCGAAATCCGTTTCCACCGTGACGAATTGATCGGCTGGGTACGCGATCAACCGGGCTACAACCGCTCCCCCTCAGCGGAAGAACCCGTCGCCAGCGACTGAGACCAGAATCGCGCTGTGACTGATCTCAAGGGCAAGACCGTCGTCATCACCGGCGGGAACTCGGGCATCGGCAAGGAAACGGCCGTTGCGCTGGCCGGGATGGGCGCCGACGTGGCGATCACCGCCCGCAACCCCGAGAAGGGCGCGGCGGCTCTCGCCGACATCGTGGCCCGTTCAGGGAAGGACCGGGTTCAGGTCGTGCCGCTCGACCTCGCGTCACTCACGTCGGTGCGAGCCTGCGCCGCGGACCTTGCCGAGCGCTTCGAACACATCGACGTGTTGATCAACAACGCGGGCGGCACGCTCTCGAAGCGCCAGATCACCGAAGATGGCTTCGAGATGACGTTCGGCGTGAACCATCTCGGCCATTTCCTGCTCACGAACCTCCTTCTCGGATCACTCGAGAACACCGGATCGGCGCGCGTCATCACCGTCGCGTCGGGTGCGCACCAAGGCGCGCGCAAAGGCCTCGACTTCGACGATCTGCACCGCGAGCAAGGCCGCTACCGCGGCTTCTGGGTGTACTGCCGCTCGAAACTCGCGAACGTGCTCTTCTCCAACGAACTCGCCCGCCGCCTTGCCGGCACCGGCGTGACGTCGAACGCGATGCACCCCGGTTGGGTGGGCACGAACTTCGGCCGCGAAGGCGACACCAGCTGGCTCGGCCCGCTCACCGCAATCTCTCGCCCGTTCGCGATGAGTCCGAAGAAAGGCGCCGACACCGTCGTGTACCTCGCGTCGTCACCCGAAGTGCAAGACGTGACCGGCCAGTACTTCTACAAGCGCAAGCTCAGCAAGACCTCAGCGCGAGGCGGGGACGCGGCCGCCGCCTCGCAGTTGTGGGAGACCAGCGAGCAAATGGTCGGCCTCGCCAAACCCCCGGTTTAATCCCGTCGAGGCATCACGTAGCTGACGCAGCTGAACGGGAAGTAGGTCTCGGCACCACCGCGGCCTACGAGGCACACGTGGTCGGCGCCCATCACGATCTTCCCGTCGACCGGCTCGTCGAGCAGCGTGCAGCCGAGCGTCACTTCGCCGAGACGTTCTCGTGCGAGCAACGCGTTACGGAAGTCGCCGTCGCTCACGGTGTCGCGCGCGCCGCCTTCGCGCACACGTTCACCGATCTGGAGCATCAGCGGGACGCCGGCGTCGAGATGCACATCGACCCGGCCGCTCACCGTGCGCAGCGCGAGCAGGTCGGGACCAACCGCCTCGACCATCCCGTGAAAGCGCACGTGCGGCATGACCACCACCATCGGGTCCCCCCGATGCAAGGACTCGATCGCGATGTCTTTCAGCGTGCGACCGTGGCGGAACCCGTCTGCCGCATCCGCAGTGGCCGCGTCTTGTTCCGACCGCCACTGCTCGCGCAGTGACGACGCGGCTGCTTGCGCGTCGGGAGACGACGCTGGTGCTTGCCCGCTGGGATTGACCGAGCCAATACGTTGGCCCCACGTCGCCATTCGTTGATTGTCGGCGCGTGCGCCCTCGACCTGAATGAGCCGCTTGGCCCTATCTGGGTCGAGTACAGGTCACCCCCCGGCGGCTTCGCGGCGGAAGCGGCTGGTGGAGTGCTCCGGGTCGGTGTCGAAGCGCGGGATCACTTCGTCGCCGAAGAGCTTCACCGTCTTCTCGAGCAGTTCGTGCGGGTACACGCTGCCCGACGGGCCCATGATCAGCTGGTCGACGCCGATGTCGGCCCACTTCTGCAGGGCCTCGGCGCAATCGTCTGGGGTGCCGACGACGCTGGCACCGCTCTGGAAACCCAGCTCGATCTGCTCGAGCGTCGGGTCGGGAATGACCTCGGGCCATTCCGGCACCCACGGGGGCTTCGGGAACGTGTCGAGGTACCTGAAGACGAGGCTTTGCTGACGGCCGTTGCCCGAGCGCGTCACCAACTCGCGCGCTTCGTCTCGATCTTCGAGACACATGAAGCTCGTAGTGATCGCGACGTTGTCGTTGACGTAGTCGCCGACGGGCTCCGCGTTCGCGATGTTCTTCTTGTAGAGCTCGACGAGTGGCGCCATCTTCGCCGGCGTTCCACCCGTGAAGCACAACACCCCGACGCCCATGCGCGCGGCCTTCTCGAACGTTCCCGGGTTGCCGGCCGCGACCCAGATCGGCGGGTGCGGTTTCACGTAGGGCTTCGGCAGCACGTTGCGCGACGGCAACGTGAAGAACTTGCCGTCGAAGGAGTACTCCTCGTCGCGCCACATCTTCTTGAACTCGCCGATCACTTCGTCGTACATGTCTTTGGTGAGCTCGGGGTCTTCGATGCCGAAGCCGCGCTGCTCCGTGGTTGACGAGCCACGACCGGTGCCGAACTCGAAGCGACCGCCGGAGATGTGGTCGATCATCGCGACCCGTTCGGCCACGCGCGCGGGGTGATTCACCGGCGGCGTGATGTTGATGATGCCGCTCCCCACGTGAATCCGGTCGGTGCGCGCCGCGAGGTACGGCATGAGCACTTCGTTCGCGGAGATGTGCGAGTACTCGGTGAGGAAGTGGTGCTCGGTGAACCAGGCGTACTTCCAGTTGTGCTGATCGCCCACTTCGCACAAGCGCAGTTCGCTCATGATCCGGTCGTGCTCTGCGTTCGGGTTCGTCTCGCGAAATGCCTGCGGGACATAGCCACCCATGAACAGCCCGAACTCGAGCCCCATTCGCCTCTCCTTGTTACCGGGATCGTGCGCCCATGCTCGGCGCACTGGTCCTGAGCAAATTTAGAACACGTTTCAATTTAGCGATGGCAGAGGGCTCTGTCTACTGCGGCTGGGTCCACGTCGTTGTCTCACCCCCTCGGTATCGTCGCCATGGGTGGTCGCGGAGAGCCTCGAGGAGGTGCGCAGCCAATGGATCAGGGCATGCACGACGGCTTGCACGACGGCTCGGACGAGGGCTTGCACGACGGCTCGGAGAAGCCGGTCGAACCGGTAGGAATGGTGCTCGGCACCGACGACGCGACCCCGCTCGACTTCTGGGTCGCGATCGCCGAAGGCCAGTACCTGCAACTCGACGACGTCGTGGTCTGCGACCGGCCGGTGCCGGGCCGCGACGAGCGCGTCGCGATCTCCGGCGTCGTGTCGCAGGTGCGCGCCCGTCATGAAGGGGCCCGCTTCGACTCCGACGTCTTCCTTATCGAGCGAGGGGTACTGCCGGCCGAGGTCGTCGAAGCCGCGAAGGTGCTCACTACTCGAGTCGAGCCCGAGGTCTACGTGCCGCCCCTCCCCGGCGCGGCGGTGCGGCGTGCGACGCGAGGCGAACGCGACCAGGCGCTCTTCTTCGACCGCATGGAGCAGAAGCTGCCCATCGGGCTCGGTCGCGACGGCGACACGCTGTTCGCGAACCTCGAGTTCATCGACGGCACCCGTGGCGCGCACGTCAACATCTCCGGGATCTCGGGTGTCGCAACCAAGACCACGTACGCCACCTTCCTCCTGTACTCGTTGTTCAACTCGGGCGTGCTCGCCGAGGACGCGCTCAACACCAAAGCCCTGATCTTCAACGTGAAGGGCGAAGACCTTCTCTTCCTCGACCACGACAACACCCGCCTCGACGAGGCCCAGCGCGACCGTTACCGCACCCTCGGGCTCATCCCGGGCGCGTTCAAGTCGGTCTCCGTGTACGCGCCGCCTCGACGCAACGATCCCGACGCCGTCCCCGACGTGTCCACCCGCACGCAGGGAGTGCACAGCTTCTACTGGACGCTCGCCGACTTCTGCGAGGAAGAACTGTTGCCGTTCGCGTTTGCCGACGCCGAAGACGAACGCAACCAGTACACGATCGTCATCGCGAACGTCGTGGCGATGCTGAAGCGCGAGGGCATGCGTGTCGGCGACGACGGCGCCTGGCAGGTCGACGGCGTCACCCTGCGTACGTACCACCAACTGGTCGACTTCGTGCGGGAACGGCTCGAGGACGACACCACTCGCCCCGCGTGGGCGGGACCGGCCACCGGCGCCGGCACGATCAACGCGTTCCTCCGTCGCCTGCTCACGTCGCAGAAGGCGCTGTCGCGCCTCGTGCGCGCCGACGTTCCCATCCGCGCCAACCACCGCATCGAAACCGAGGAGCAGGTGACCGTCGTCGACCTGCACAACCTCGACGATCGGGCCAAGCGCTTCGTCGTCGGCGTCACGATCCGCCGCACGTTCGAGAAAAAGGAGCAGAGCGGCCTCGCGCGCCCGCTGCTGTTCATCGTGCTCGACGAGTTGAACAAGTACGCGCCACGCGACGGCGAATCGCCGATCAAGGAGATTCTCCTCGACATTGCGGAGCGCGGCCGTTCGCTCGGCGTCATTCTGATCGGAGCGCAACAGACCGCGAGCGAAGTGGAGCGACGCGTCATCTCGAACTGCGCGATCCGCGTCGTCGGCCGTCTCGACCCAGCCGAGGCGGCCCGGCCCGAGTACGGGTTCCTGCCGGCGGCGCACCAAAAACGCGCCACGATCGCGAAGCCGGGGACGATGTTCGTGATGCAGCCGGAGATCCCGGTGCCCCTCGTCGTCGAGTTCCCTTTCCCGGCGTGGGCGACGCGTATCTCCGAACGAGGCCCGAACCCGTCCGCTATCGGTGCCGCCGCGCTCCCCGACGATCCGTTCAACGGGCTGGCGTGACGTGAAGGTCCTCCACACCAGCGACTGGCACGTCGGGAAATCGCTGCGCGGCAACCCCCGCATCGAGGAACACCGCGCCGTGCTGGCCGAGGTGGCACAGGTGGCCGAGCGCGAGGCCGTCGACATCGTGCTCGTCACCGGCGACCTGTTCGACTCCGCGGCGCCCGGCACCGACGCCCAACAGGTGGTGTGGCACGCGTTGCTGGCGCTCCGTGCGACCGGCGCTCAGGTCGTGGTGATCGGCGGCAACCACGACAACCAGCGCGCGCTCGACGCGTTCGCGCCGGTGCTGGAAGCCGCGGGTATCACATTGCGCGGGCGCCTCGCCCGCCCCGATGAAGGCGGTGTGATCGACATCGCCGGCCGCGACGGCACGCCGGCCCGTGTCGCGTTGTTGCCGTGGGTCCCCGAACGCGAAGCGGTCCGTTCGGAGCAGTTGCTCGCGCTCGACAGCGCGCAGACGTCGGGGCACTACGCCGGTCGTATGCAACAAGTGGTCGAGTCGCTCACACGAGGGTTCCGCCCCGACGACGCCGTGAACATCGTGGCGGCGCACGCGATGGTGCGCGGGGGTCGGCGCGGTGGCGGCGAACGCGAGGCGCAAACGGTCATCGAGTACGAGCTCGACGCCAACATCTTCCCGGCGTCGGTGCACTACGTCGCGCTGGGCCACTTGCACCGCACCCAGCAACTCAGCGGTGCGACCCAGATCTGGTACGCAGGGTCGCCGGTGCAGGTCGATTTCGGCGAAGAGAACGACGTGAAGCACGTGCTCGTCGTCGAAGCGGCTCGCGGTGTTCCCGCGAAGGTGCGGCGCGTCCCGATCACCTCCGGTGCACAACTGCGAACCGTGTCCGGCACCCTCGACGAACTCGAGGCCATGGCCGGCGAAGTCGGCGACGCGTGGTTACGGGTGTCGGTGCGCGAAAAGACTCGGCCCGGTCTCGCCGACGACGTGCGCGCGCTCTTACCCAGGGCGATCGATGTGCGGGTGGAAGTGTCCCCCGACGCACGCACGAGCGGACGGGTTCCGGCGACGACGCGCGAGGGGCGCACGCCACATGAGTTGTTCGAGCTCTACCTCGACGCCACCGACCACGCGCGCGACAAGGGGCTCGTGTCCCTCTTCGACCGGCTGCTCGCCGAAGACTTCGAAGACGCGGGCGTCTGATGCGGCCGATCACCTTGCATCTCGAAGGATTCGGATCGTTCCGCGACCCGACCGACCTCGACTTCGACGGCGCGGACTTCTTCGCGCTCGTGGGGCCGACCGGGTCGGGCAAGAGCACCATCATCGACGCGATCTGCTTCGCGCTCTACGGGAGCGTCCCTCGCTACGAAGACGAGAAGCTCGTCGGGCGCGCCGTCGCGCTCGGTCGCAGCGAGGCGAAGGTGTCGCTGGTGTTCGACGTGCGCGGCGAACGGTATGTCGCCACCCGCGTCGTGCGCGCCCGCGAAGGAAAGGTGTACGGCGCGCCGAAGGTGTCGCTGGAGCGGGTCCCGCCCGATGGCCCGACCGAGGTCGTCGCCGACAAAGTGAAGTCGATGAAAGACGCGGTCGAGGAACTTCTCGGCTTGCAGTTCGCCCACTTCACGAAATGTGTCGTACTGCCGCAGGGCGCCTTCGCCCGCTTCCTCCACGACGACCCGAGCAAACGCCAGGACCTCCTCGTGCGACTGCTCGACCTCGCGCAGTACGAACGGGTCGCCCGGCGCGCGCGGCGCCTCGCCGATGACGCCGACGCGGACGTGCGTCTCTCCGAGCAGAGGCTCGACACGTTGGCGGCCGCCACCGATGCGCGACTGGCCGCGGCCACGGCGCATGTCGAACGGCTCGGCCACCTGCAACACGAGATCGAAGATGCCGTCCCCCACGACGAGAAACTGGCCGGCGAACTGAAAGAGGCACGAACGCGCGCCCGCGACGCTCGCGCGGCATGTTCGGCGCTCGCGGCCGTTCGTGTCCCCGAGGACCTCCTGTCGCTCGACGACCAGCTGCGGATCGCGCGAGAAACGCGCGTCGAAGCCGAGGCGACCGTCACGGCGGCCGACGCCGCGGTGGAACGCTTCGTCGAAGAAGTCGAAGCATTCGGCGACCTCGCCCGGCTCGAGCGCGTGCTCGCTGCGTACACCGACGTGGCGGCGATTGCACCGGCGCGCGCGAAGGCGGTTGCGTCAGGCACCGCACCGGCCGAAGCCGTGGAACGCTGCGACGCCCTCCTGGTCGGATTCGCAGGCGCGCTCGACGCAGCACAAGCGGAGCTCGAAGCAATGCAGGCGGCGCACGCCCACGCGCAACTGCGCGAGCAGCTCACCGTCGGCGAACCCTGCCCGGTCTGCGAGCAGAAGGTGCGTGGCCTTCCCGAGCTGCTGCCCACCGGCGCGCTCGCCGACACGCGAGCACGCGTCGCCGAGATCCGTGCTGACGAAGACCAAGCCCGCCGCGTGCGCGAAGAGGCACTCGCGCAATCTGCTCGCTCCCGGGCCGAGCTCGAGGCACTCGACCGGCGCGAAGCCGAACTGCAGAATCTGCTCGTCGACCAACCCGACGCCGACGCGATCACCGCGGTATTGGGTCGCGCCCGCGACACCGGTGCCGCGCTCGACGCGGCGCGGAGCACCCTGAAGCAATGCAACGCCGGCGCCAAACGCGCGACAACGGCCGAGCGCGAACTCGACGGACGCGTGCGCCAGGCGAACTCGGCGTACATGGCGCAACGCGACCCGCTCGTCGCCCTGGGTGCGCCGTTGTCCGACGGCGACGATCTCGTCCGGAACTGGCGCGCCCTCGAGTCATGGGCCGCGGCCACCTTCCCGGATCAAGAAGCCCACGCCAACCGGGCTGACACCGACGTGGAACGCACCGCCGAAGCGCGCGCGGCCGCGCGCGCCGTCGTCGTCAACCGCTGCCGGGATAGCGGCGTCGTAGTCGACGACACCGCCCCACTCAACGCGCACGTCACTGCGGTGGTCGAAGCGAAAGGCGCCGCCGCAGCAGAGGCGGAACGTCTTGCCGCCGCCCTTACCGAGGCGACCGGCTTGCGTAAAGCCATCCGCCAGAAGAAGCGCGACGGGGATGTCGCGCGAAGCCTCGCCAACTTGTTGCGGGCCGACCACTTCGAACGGTGGCTCGTCACCGAAGCGCTCGACGTGCTCGTCCACAGCGCCTCCGACACCCTCTACCGCCTGTCGGGGGGCCAGTACTCCCTGGCGTGCGAAGACGGCAGCGAGTTCGTCGTGATCGACCACCGCAACGCCGACGAACGACGCGCCGCGCGCACGTTGTCGGGCGGTGAGACGTTCCAGGCATCGCTGGCGCTCGCGCTCGCGTTGTCGGAGCAGGTGGCGACGTTGAGTACGAACGCGCGGTCGCGTCTCGACGCGATCTTCCTCGACGAAGGCTTCGGCACGCTGGACGCCGACGCACTCGAAACCGTCGCCTCCACCATCGAGCACCTCGGCACCGACGGCCGCATGGTCGGCATCGTCACGCACGTCCCTGCGCTCGCCGAACGGGTACCCGTCCGTTACCGGGTGGCCAAGAACGACCGGACGTCGACCGTCGTGCGGGAGGACGTGTGAGGTTCTCCATCGATCCGTGGGACCCCGGTTACGGCGGTGCGCTCGACCCGGAAATGCCGCCGAGCGACGCGAAGGTCGTTGTCGACGTCGAACTTCCGCCGGCCGAGTGGCAACCGATCCACCCGCCGGTGCCGACGATCGCGCCTGACGCAGTCGTCTTCGTCGACGGCGTGCGACGCATCGACGCGCGTACGTGGGTGCATGTCGGGCCCGGCCGGAGTGAACCTGGGATCTTCGCGTCGTACGCGGCGGGCGCCGTGCGCTGCGACGGCAGCGCGCAACTCGTCGACGCCTGTGTCGGCCGGCTGCTCGCGGCGCCGGTAGCCGACGCGGCCGCAGTCACCACTCGCCACGCAACGTTCGAACCGGTGGAAGCGAGAGATGCATCGCCGGCGTCGCTCATGTACGCCGTGCACGAGGTGATGGCCGAAGCGGAAGTGCTCGTGGCCGAGCGCACGCGGCGGGCGACCGACGAACTTCTGCTGCTCGACGGACCATTGCGCAAGCGCGGTCATATCCCCGACGCGGTCGGGCTCATCAAGTCGCACTATGTGCGCTACCTCGGCGACACGGCGTTGAACACCGTGGTCGACCGGCTCCTCCCCGGAGAGCGAACACCGATCTTTCGCATCGAGGCGCAGCCATTCGCGCGTGCGTCGTGGTACCTGCGTTTGCCGGGCGCGGCCGACGCGCCGTGGGCGGGGATACTGCGTTGCGAAGCGAGTGGCGCGCTTCCTATCGAGCAACTGAGCGCCCTGGCCGACCGGGTGACGGTGATGTTGCCCCGCTTCGCGTCCCAGCCCCACAAGGACGCCCGCGCCCCGCAGAACCTGTACCCGATCGCCGGCCTCGAACGTGAGTTGCGCCGTCGGATGGGCGATACCCGGCTGCTCTATCGCGCCCTGCGGGCAGCAGCTGCCACCGCCGCCTGACACTGACAACGTTGGCCGGCACCCGCATCCGGGTAGGACTCTCTCCGAGCGAGGAGGGACCCGTGGTGGAACGAGCAATCAGCACGTTGGTGGAGACGGCCACCGACCAGGCGGCCCGCTTGGGTGGTTCGGTGTTCGAACATGCGTCGGGCCTCGCGGAAGAGGTCGTGCACACGAAGTTGGGTCGCCGCGCCCGGCGTCAAGCCCGGCGCCGCAGTCACGAGGCCAGGCGTGCAGCTGAGCGAGCGGCAGAACTCGCGGCAGCGCGGGCCGAACGGCTCGTACGGAAGCGGCGACCGGCGAAGGCGCGCCGCCGCGTATCAACGATGCTTCTCGCGGTGAGCGCGATCGGCGCGATTGCGGCGATTGTCGTTGTCGTTCGTAAGCGCGCCAGCGGGCCGAACGGCATCGATGTCGCACCGGACGCGTTCGGCGCGGCCGTCGAAGCGGAACGCGACGTCCTGTCGGGCAACGGGCACCCTGCGCGCCCGGTTGCGACACCGGGCGCTTAGCGACGACCAGCCGCGCGGCTCAGCGGGCGGTCGGCTGGGCAACGACGCCGTCGGTGGGTGCCAGGCGAGCGGCCCATGCGAGCGCGTCGGCGTCGTCAGTGATGTAGATCACCTGGGCCCGATCGGCGATGTCGATCAGCACCGCGAGCGCGCTGTCGCGCTCGTCGTCGGGGCAATGCACAAGTGCGTCGTCGAGGATCACCGGCGGCGGCCCGACCCACGACGTCGGTGCACGCCGGCTGAGCCGCGCCCGCAACGCCGCCGCAAACCCGCTCGAGTGCTCGGGGCCGGCGGTGCGGCGCAAGGCTTCCAGTTCCGCGAAAACGGCCAGCGCCCGGCTTCGCGCCGAACTCACCGCGCGTTCGAGCGGGCCGAGACCGTTCACCGCGTCGCGTAGTTCCGCTTCGACGCGGACGAGGTCGCGCTCGACGCTCGCCGCGTCGGGCACGGCGAACGGCCCTTCAATCTCCTCGATGGCATCGCGCGGCACGACGCTCGCGATGCCGACCGAGCCGTCGGCCGCGGCGCGCGCCGGACGCCGGTTCAACGCGTCGACAGCGTCGAGCAACGTCCGCACCGTCATGGGGCGGCACACCCCCAGACGAGCCGCGTCCGCGACGAGCATCGTGCCTCGCTCGAGCAGGTCGATGCGCACGGCATCCGGCAGCGTCGACCCGCGCAGCGCGGCGTCGAGTTCGTCGACGTAGACCCGGAGTTGACGACGGCAGTCGTCGGGTGCGTTGCCGTTGCGTTTCACCCGGTCGATGGCTTCGAGGGCGTGCACTCGTTGATGACGCAACGCTTCGATGCCCGCTTCGGCTTCGGCATGGATCTTTTCCGCTTCGTCGAGCTCCTCGAGCGCCTGCGCGTGTCGCGCTTCAGCACGTTCTTGGGGCGACGGGCGTTCTTCGGTCGCGCCACCCACTTCGACGTCGGTTGCGTGCACGATCATCGGCGCGCCGGCGAGGATCGGGCCCGACGACGACTCGACCATGAATTCGGCGTTTGCACCTTCGCCCGCCAGCGAGCCCTTCAGACCGCCGGCGCGCCCGCGCATCAGCCGGTCGAGGGCGTCGACGATGCGAACGCGCGTGGACGGGTCGGCCGCGATAACAGTGAGACGCGGGTGCAACGTGATCGCCAGTCGCGGTTCGGTCTCGAGTTCGACATTGAAGAGGCGCATCCTTCGCCCCAGATCAGCCCACGCGAGCGCGAGCGAGCGCCCGCGAAAGTACGACGTCGAGAAGCGCGAGCAACGTGTCCTTCACGTCTTCGCTGACGCGCGCGTCGGCCGTGAGGATCGGGACGTCGGCGCTGAGATCGAGCGCCGAACGCACTTCGTCGAGATCGTGGGCGAGCACTCCATCGAACCGGTTCACCGCCACCACGAACGGCAGGTCGATGTGCTCGAAGTAGTCGATCGCCGGAAACGAGTCGGTGATCCGGCGTGTGTCGACCAGCACCACCGCACCGACGGCGCCGTGCACGAGGTCGTCCCACATGAAACCGAATCGCTCCTGGCCCGGCGTGCCGAACAGGTACACGACCAGCGTGGGGTCGATCGTTATCCGCCCGAAGTCCATCGCGACGGTGGTGGTCGTCTTGGTCGGCGAAATCTCCGACGCGTCGACCGCCGCGCCGATTGCGGTCATCGCGCCTTCGGTCGTGACCGGTTCGATCTCCGACACCGAACCGACGAAGGTCGTTTTGCCGACGCCGAAACCGCCGCCCACGATGATCTTCACCGGGATCGGCGCCCGGCCGCGAGCACTCCCTCGCGATTCAGCGATGGCCGGGATCATGTTTCGAGGCTCGACTTCAATTCGGCGACGAGTTCCGGCGTGAGGTGCACGCCGATACGTTCGACCAGCACGGTGATCTCGTAGCCGACGAGACCGAGGTTCGCGTCGCGCACCGCGACCACGCCGAGCGCGGAACCGTCGCTGATCGCCGCGACGAACAGGTACGCGGCGTGCATCTCGACGATCACCTGCGACACGCCGCCCGCGGCCATGACCCGGGCCGCGCCGTCGGCCAGGCTGCGCAGCCCGGCGACAATCGCGGCAAGACGGTCGGCGCTCGCGCGGTCGAGGTTCGACGACATCGCCATGAGCAACCCGTCGGAACTCACCGCAATCGCCTGGTTCACACCGGTCGTGCCGTCGACGAAGTTCGACAGCAGCCAGTTCACATCTCGCGTGTCAGGCGCCGACGCAAACGTCACGACGTTGCCTCCCCATCATGATCATCATCGTCACCGTCATGTTCCCGTTCGAGGGTGCCACGCGCGATCCCGTGTTGGAAGCTCGTAAGCGCTTGGCGTACATCGTCGGCTGACCGGGAGTGCTGCGGCGCCGACGAGTCGCGCGGCGGACCAGTATCGGGGAGCTGCGCGCCCGCGACGCGTCGGGCTAGTCCGCTCGCGGTGAGGTCGGGGGCTTCGTAGACGTCGGCCTCGGCGCCGGCCTCGGCGCCGGTTTCGGCGGGCACGACGCTGAGCGGAGGCTGCGGCGGCGTCGGTGCCGGCGCGGTGAGGTTGGCCGAGACATCGGTGCGGGCGCGCTGCATCCCGGCTTGCAACCCGGTGAGCTGTTCGCGCACGTCTTGCGGCTCACGTACCGGCGTTTCGTTGGTGTCGTCGCGGGCGGGTCCGAGGTCGGGGAGACGTGCGCCCCGCACCCGCCGGGGCAGCAACGATGCCGCGTCGGCGTCGGCCGGGTGTGCATCCATCGCCTCGGAGACGGTGAGATCGATCGGCTCGGGCTCGGGTTCGGCGGAGGTCGCAACCGGATCCGGCGCCGGCTCGACCGAAGCCGCGGCCGGTGTCGCGGCCGGTGTCGCGGGCGTGGCGGCGGGAGTCGGTTCCGGTTCGGCGGCGGGTCGCGGCGACGGTGCACCCGTGCCCGTACTCGCGAGCAATACCGCCGGCAGCAGCATGCCGGCCGTCGTGCCGCCGCCCGGCGTGTCGCGCAGTTGCACGACGATGCCGTGACGGCGCGCCAGTTCGGCGACCACTGCGAGGCCGAGACGCCGAGGTGGCGCGAACTCGACCGTGCGGAACTGTGTGAGACGCTGGTTCGCCTCGGCCAGATCGTCGGCCGGCAAGCCGATGCCGTGGTCGATGACGGAGAGCATGTACCCGTCGGCGCGGTGGGCGCCGGTGACGCGCACTCGCGTCTCCGGCGCTGAGAAGGCGGTCGCGTTTTCGAGCAGCTCGGCCAGGATGTGGGCGACCGCGCCGGATGCGCGCCCGACGACCCGTTCGGGTTCGATCTCGTCGAGATCCACTCGCGAATAGGCCTCGATCTCTCCGAAGGCACCCCGCACCAGTGCCGTGACGTCGCCGGACCCGCGGCCGACGCGTCCGGGCTCCGTACCGGCCAGAACGAGGAGGCTTTCGGCGTTGCGCCGCATCCGGGTGACGAGATGGTCGAGCCGGAGCAGGTCGGCAATGGTGCCGGGCTCGCGCTCGCGCGCTTCGAGATCGGCGACGAGCTCGAGTGTGCGCTCGATCAACGACTGATGGCGCCGGCCGAGGTCGACGAACATGTCGCTCGCCTGACGCCGCACGCGCGCTTGTTCCGAGGCGACGGTGATCGCGGTGCGTTGCGTACGGTCGAGCGCCGAGATGAGCGCTCCCAGTTCGTCGCGCTCATCGGGCAGGAGCGGGGTCTGCTCCGCGGTAACCCTGCGCCCGTCGCGCGCGGCGTCCAGCGCTTCGGGTAGGCGGACGGTTGCGACTTCGTTGGCAAGGCGAGTCGCGCGTTCGAAGCGGCGGCGGAGGGCGTGGACCCGTTTCATGCCCCTCGTCCAGACCAGGACCGAGCACGCGACCGAGATCACGATGACGGCCGCGATGGCGAGCGCCGACCCGCCGTTGCCGGCCAGGACGGCGACCGCGACCACGGCAACCGCCAGCGGCGCGACTGCACCCGCAGCGACGGTTCGCGTCAGTTGTCCCTGAATGCTGCCGTCCCCGGGCATGGCCGACCCTTCCCGCCCGGCTGGCGATCCATTACCGCTGCCCCCCGTAAAGCCTACCCGGGAACGCCGACCACTTCTTCCGCTCCGTGGCGACCCGAGCGCATAGCGCGCCTATGCCCCGCTCCAGCCAGGCGCCACAGGTGGGCGGCGGCGTACGCGCGCCACGGACGCCAGGATTCTGCGCGCGCGTCCAACGCGGCCGGTGAAAGCAGCGGGCCGCCTCCGCTGGCACCGCGGCGTAGCCCGAGATCTCCCGCGGGGAACGCGTCCCGCTCGCCACAGGCCCGCATCGCAATGCATTGCGCAGTCCACGGACCGACGCCCGGCACGGCTTGCAGCGCCACGAGCGTCTCGTCGAGGCCGCGAGCGCCGTCGAGCACCACATCGCCGTCCGCAACTGCGCCCGCCAGGTTCGAGAGCGCGGCCGCCCTCGCGTTCGTGAGCCCGATCTCGCGTCCATCCACGGTGGCGAGCGTCGCAGCGTCGGGAAAGGTGTGGGTGAGCCCGAACGCGGCGAGACCCGCGACCGGCGTGCCGAAGCGCGTCACGAGCCGGCCTGCGAGCGTCGTCGCCGCGCTCACGCTCACCTGCTGGCCGAGCACGACGCGTACCGCGACCTCGAACGCATCCCATGCGCCGGGCACTCGCATACCTGGGCATGCGCGCACCGACGGTGCGAGCAAGTCGTCACTCACAAGCCGCGCGCCGATCGGGTCCGGGTCGGCGTCGAGGTCGAGCATCCGGCGCGCCTGGTGCACCACATGGATCAGGCCGTCCCAACGGCCGAGGTGCACGCGCAGGCGCAGGTGGTCTTCGTGCTCCGGGCGGTGCAGCTCGATCACACCGGGATGACCGTCGAGCACGATCGTGCGCCGGTACACGTCGGCGGTCGCATGCTCGACACCGGGGCAGGCGCGCTGCCCGAGGAACGTGATCAGCTCGTCCCACGCGAACGGCGGCCGGAACGCGAGACGTAGGTCGAGGCCGCCGTCGGCGACCAGGCGATCGTGGCGGTGACGGCGGGCGCGCAGTTCACGCGGCGCGTCGTGGAACGTCTCACGCATCACACGGTTCATCTGCCGCACGCTCGAGAACCCGGCGGCGAAGCCGATGGTCGTGATCGGCAGATCGGTTTCGTCCAGCAATCGCCGGGCGAAATGGGCCCGGCGCGACCGGGCGACCTCGTCGGGCGTTGCGCCGACCTGGGCCTGAAACATCCGGCGAAGGTGCCGAGCGCTGACGCCGACGCGTGCGGCGAGTTGTTGCTCGGTGCCGCCGTCGAGCGCACCGTCGAGCACAAGCCGTACCGCGCGGCACACGAGTTCGGAGCCTTCGACCCAGGGTTCCGGGCCGGGACTGCGGTACGGGCGGCACCGAAAACAGGCGCGGAACCCGTCGGCTTCGGCGGCCGCGGCGTACGCGTAGACACGCACATTGCCGGGATTCGGCCGGGCACTGCAATCGTCGCGGCAGTAGATCCCGGTGGTGACGACAGCGTGGAACGTGTTGGCGGTCATGGTTCATTCATACGGAGTTCGGGGCCGAGGTGTCGGCCATATTCGGACAGGCCTGCCATTGTGTCCGGATCCGGCCGGACGCGTCGCCCGTGCGGGCGTTTCATGGCACCCATGCAGACCACACTCAGCAACCCGATCATCGTGTCCGAAGACGACTCCCCCATCGGCCGCCTGTCGATCGCACTCGACGACGGTGCCCTCTGCGCGCTGTCGATTGGCGACGACCACGGCTCCTTCGCCCGCTCGATCGGCCGTCACGGATGCGTCGTCGGCGCACCCGGCACCGACGTCGCCGCGCCGGTACTCGACGCATTGGCGCGTTACTTCGACGGCGACGTCACCGCAGTCGACGATCTCGACGTGCGGGCCATCGGCTCGGCATTCCAACGACGCGTCTGGGCCGCGCTGCGCGAGATCCCGGTCGGCACGACCGCGTCGTACGTGCAGATCGCACGCGAGATCGGCGCGCCGAACGCGTCACGTGCGGTCGGCCGCGCCAACGCCACCAACCCGGTGGCGCTCGTCGTGCCGTGCCATCGTGTCGTGCGCGCCGACGGAACGCTCGGTGGGTACGCCGGCGGCCTCGAACGCAAACGCTGGCTGCTCGAGCACGAACGCCGTCACGCCGGCCCACCGAGCGAACATGCGTCACGGATTGCGTCCCCAGGGCCCATTCGTGACGCTGGTACGCGGTTTTAGGCGGTTGTGCGGGTGGTGCGGGCGCGGTAGGCCTCGCCGCGCGGCGAGAGGCGGTAGCCGACGGTGAGGCTCAGCGTGAGGCCGAGGTTCTTGAGCTTGCGCACGTCGGTCTTGAACGGTTGCATCTCGCGACCAAACTCGATGGCAAGGTCCCCAGCGCGTCTTTCCGGGCGTCGCGCGATCACGTCGAGCACGGCGGCCGTCCACGGCCCGTGCGTGCTCGCGGCGTCGAGGCGAGCGAGGCGCCGATCGATCTCGGCGACGTCTTCGTCGCCGAGATCCGACGTGTTGGCAAGCACCGCGCGAGGGTCCGGTTCGTGGATCACGTGGAACGCGATGCGGTAAACGGGAAGGCTCTCTTCGCCGCGGAGGTCGTGTATGAGCGTCGCGGCGTCCGGATACCCCGAAGACCGGGCCTCGGCGTCGGTGATCGAACCCGGTTCCACAACGTCTATCGCGTCGACTTCCAGCATCCCCGCGGCGGTGCGGTAGCGATGGCCCGCCACCACTTGCCGGCGGCGCCAGCGTCGGAACGTCACGGTTATCGATCCATCCGCGATAGCCGTCCAGAACCTCTGCGCGAAGAGCACGAAGTGAATTGTGGCGCTTCCCGGCTCGGCCGGGCTCAGGCCACCCGGTACGGTCAGCCCGCAAACGGCGCGACGTGAGGGAGACCGCGACGTGACCGACCTGCGAGGGGCGAACACCCGAACGACGGACTTCATCGGCCGGGCTCAGGAACTGCGACGCTTCGAAGGCGCGCTCGCCGCCGCCCGCGCCGGAACACCGTGCGCGTTCGTGGTGATCGGTGAGGCCGGCGTGGGCAAAAGCCGCCTGACGCGTGAATGGGCCAACCATGCCCGCGCGTCGGACGCTCGGGTGCTGATCGGTAACTGCGTGCAACTCAGCGAAACGGCGGTGCCGTACGCACCCGTCGTGGAAGTGTTGCGCGGGTTCGCGCGCGAGATCGGCGCCGACGCCGTGCGCGATCTCCTCGGCGCCGGGTACGCCAGCGTCGGTGGCTTGCTGCCCGAACTCGGTGACGAACCCGCGGGCGGCGTCGCCACCGACACCGCCGAGGTACCTGAAGCCGCATGGGGGCAGGGCCGACTGTTCGAGGCCGTGCTCACGCTGCTCGTCCGGTCGAGCGCGACCAACCCGGTGGTGCTGCTGATCGAAGACTTGCACTGGGCCGACCGCGCCACGCTCGACCTCTTGAACTTCGTGGTGCGCAACCTCGTCGGTGCGGGCGTCGTCGTGGTCGGCACGGAGCGCGCCGAGGTAGCGCGCGGTGCACCGGTCCGGGCGTGGACCGCCGAAATACTGCGGGCGCCGATCGTCGAGCGCGTCGACGTGGCGCGCTTCGGACGGAGCGAGATCGTCGCGCTGCTCACCGCAATCCTGGGGAGCGCGCCCGATGTGCGACTCGCCGACGAGATCTATCGCCGCTCCGAAGGCAATGCCTTCTTCGCCGAGGAACTGCTCGCCGCCGCGCGAGGTCCCACGCCGAAGCAACTCCCCGCGACGCTGCGCGACACGCTGCTGGCGCGAGTCGACGCGTTGCACCCCGCGACCGTGCGCGTGTTGCACACCCTCGCAGTGGGCGGTGGGCGCGTGCCGCATGCGCTGCTTTCGCGGGTCGAAGTCGACGGTAACGGCCCGACGGCCACCGCGGACCTTCTCACCGCGCTCGACGAAGCGGTGACCCAACACGTGATCGTGGTCGAGAACGACGAATATGCGTTCCGCCACGCGACCTTCACCGAAGCCCTGTACGCGAGCCTGCTCCCCGGCGAGCGCATGCGGCTCCACGCGGCATTCGCCCGCGCGCTCGACGGCGCGGCGGGCGCCGACCTCGCCGCGTCGGCCGCGGATCGGGCGTCGCACTGGTTCGCGGCCGGCGACGTGGCGCGCGCCCTGCCGGCGACGATCGAAGCGGCGCGGCTCGCGGGCGCGCACCATGCGCCGGGAGCGGCAACGCAGCTGTGGGAGCGCGTGCTCAATCTGTGGGAGCAGGCGCCCGCCGGCGAAACGCCGCCCGATGTCGACCTGCTCGAAGTGCGGCTGCACGCGGCAGACGCGGCCAACCAATCGGGCGCGCCGGGTCGGGCCATTGAGATCGTGGCGGCCGCGTCCGCGCTCGTCGACCCGATCGCGCAACCGCATCTCGCGGGTCGACTCCAGGAACGGCTGGGCTGGTACCGCGGTCGCCACGGCGACGAAGCGGGTGCGCTCGCGGCGTACGAACGCGCCCTCGAGCTCATTCCAACCGAACCGCCGTCGCGCGAACGCGCGCTCGCACTCTCCGCGTCGGGTCGCGCGCTGACCCGCCGGCGCGATATCGAGCGCGCCCGCCCGCGGTGCGAGGAAGCGGTCGCCAACGCGGTCGCGGCCGGCGCCCGCTTGGAGGAAGGCATGGCCCGCCACTCCCTCGCGTTGGCGTTGGCCGTCGCCGGGGAGCCCGAAGCGGCCTTGACCGAACTGTTGGCCGCAACGTCGATCGCGCTCGAGGCCGGCGACATCGTCGAGCTTGCCTGGGCGTGCCTGCACTTGTCGTCGGTGGGAGCCCAAGCCTCGCGTCTCGGCGAAGCAGTCACCGCCATCTCCGACCTCGCCGCGAGCGCTCGCCGCCTCGGTCTCGAACGGGTGGTCGCCGGACTCCTCGAGTGCCTCGCCGCCGGTGGACTCATCGATCTCGGCCGCTACGAAGAAGCCGAAGCACTGCTCGCCGGCGTCGTGGCACGCGGGCCCGCCGGGCTGGAAGTGGTGGCACTGCACATTGCCCGCGGCACCCTGGCCGTGCGTCGCGGCGACTGCGCGGCCGCCGACGACGACCTGCGCGCCGCCCAGGCATTGACGTTGGGCTTGCGCGACGGACGGATCAACGGGCTCGTGTTCGACGGTCTGGCCGAGCTCGCCCGCATGGAGGGCCGGCTCGACGACGCGCGCCAAACCGTGCTCGACGGTCTCGACGCGGTCGCGCACACCGGCGACGACGACATGATCGCCCGCCTCTGCCTCACCGGCGTGCGCGTCGAGGCCGACCGGGCCGAGCAACGACGCTCGACTTCCGCGTCGGCAGCGGTCGACGACCTGTGGGCCGACGTGCAGCGCCTCCTTGCGACCGCCGAGGACGCGGTGCCGGGTGCCAGCACGCGTACTCGCGCGGCCGCCGCGGAGTCGTCGGTGATGAACGCCCGCGCCGAGGCGGCGCGCATCGAGGGCACCGCGACTCCCGCGATGTGGGAAGTCGTGACCGCGGCATGGGAACAACTCGGTTCTCCGCACCAAGGCGCAGCGGCACGGTGGCGGCTCGCCGAAGCCCTGTTCGCCGCCGGGCGCCGCGACGACGCCGCGCGCGAGCTTCGGACCGCGTACGAGGCCGCGGTCGCACTCGCCGCCGCACCGTTGGTGGCCGGCATGGAAGAACTCGGGCGCCGGGCCCTGGTGTCGTTGGCGCCGAACGCAGCCGCCCCCAACGGCGGCGCCGAGGAACCCGTGGCCAGTGGCCTCACCCCTCGCGAACTCGAAGTGTTGCGGTTGGTGGCCGCGGGGCGCACCAATCGCCAGGTCGGCGAGACCCTCTTCATGTCCGAGAAAACGGCATCGGTGCACGTGTCCCGGATCCTCGCCAAACTCGGCGTGGCGAGCAGAGGCGAAGCCGCCGCGCTGGCCCACCTGCGCGGCTGGACCGCAACACCCCCGTCGTAGCCGGCGCCATTGCCGGCCACGACGTCACGCGGGGACGTTGAGCGGCCGGCCCGGGAACCACAGGCCCCGCAACTTCGGGTGCCGGGTGGGGCGGGCCGTGCGGCCACGGCGGGCGCCGCTGCCCTCACGTGCCTCCGTGACCAAGTGGGCGTGCGCTGCGTTGCGCTGGTGCTGTGCCATCCGGTCGTAGGTCATGTTCGCTGCGTAGCTCACGGTGCCTCCCGAGCATCGATCCGACAAGGACCATCCTCGAGGTAAGGGGGTGGCACCGGCATCAGTCGGATGCCCCTGCTTGTTGGTCGCGCTCGCTGCGCTCGCCGCTCCTGCTTGTCGGTCGCGCTCGCTGCGCTCGCCGCTCCTGCTTGTCGGTCGCGCTCGCTGCGCTCGCCGCTCCTGCGAGCGGCCGTGCTCGCTCCGCTGCG
>JAODBJ010000078.1 GCA_025463905.1 Actinomycetes bacterium | reverse complement strand
GCGCGAAGCGTTCCTCGTACGCTTTCCTGACGGCCTCTCCGTTTTACGGCAGCGATGTCCCTCACGCTGTTGAATCTTAGTGACGTTCGGGGCGGTGATTACTACGCGGCCTTCGCCTCGGTTTGACCGCCACTTCAATTGCTCGCGCCGCGCTACCGGCGACGAGGGGCGCGCACGAAGCGACCGGCTTTCCAGATGAATCCTCCGCGCGCATTGCACATCCGGCGCTCCAATTCATCATCGAAGGCTCTCCACACATCGAGCTCGCCTTTCTCGGCTTGTTTCTGTGGTGTGCGTGCGCTGGGGATCTCGGCCGGGCAGGCATCCATCATGTCGGCCCGTACGTCCTCGAGCGTGGCTGACATGCCGTCGGGCGCGATGGTCAGTTGCAGCTCGATGATCGCCCTGCTGCTGCGGCCCGGGCTAGGACGTGGTGCGTCGAGCGCTTCGAGCTTCCATTCGACGTCGAGCACGGTCACGATCTTGTGCGCCCGCACCACGAAGGCGACCCGATGCGTGACGACTCGATACACCAACGTTTCGTCCTTACCGCGCGAGGGTTCTTGTGCCTCGTCGCACACCAAGGCTGGTTCTCGAGCCGTTCCGACGACGATCTCGACGCAGCCCCATACGTTCCCGAATCGGTCCAGCGACCCCGTCGCGCCTCGCGCGGAAAGCCATTCTGTCGCGTAGTCGACCCGTTTCGCGGACGCCTCGAACGGTCCTGCGTCGAGTGGCGGGTGGTCCGCGCCGGCATCGAGTGCGGCAGTATCGGCCGCGCGAGTCGGCGCGTCCGACACCGAGCCCGCGATCACGCTTCGATCGCTGGAGATCGTCGGAGGCGGTAGGGCCGGCTGTAGCGTCTTCGTGGCCTGCGAACGGTCGGTCGCGCAGCCACCGAGTACGACAACAACCCAAAGCGCGTGTCGCATCACCTTGTTGTGACGCGTTACCGGCCCGGTGTGGGACTTTTTTTCCGGGCTCCGGTGCCGTGGATCCTACGTCGCCGACGCGGCTTGCGCGACGTAGTCGTCCTTGAGGGCCGGGTAGTAATCGTCCCACGCCGGCTTCGGTGTGCCCTCGCGCGCATGGACGAACATCGTGCCGTTGTCCTCGCACAGCTTCAGCTCGTAGTGCGTTCGCCGTACCCGCTCTTTGGTCGTCAAGTCCAGGTGATGCGGCGCCTCGGAACCAGCGCTCGGTGTGCTCGGAGGCAGAAGGGGTCAAACACAAGTCCTACAAGTTGTGTGGCTATCCCGCTGCACAACTTGTGGAACCAGACCCTCCAACCCGAAAAGACCGTCGGCGGCCACGCGCGCAGCGCGTGAACGCACGGAGCCGACAACACAAGCGCGGGCGGCGGGGAGGGATCCGGACCGGGGTTAGTTTTGGTCGACGATTCACGATCACGACGGCTGAGTGAACCCGATTGGCCGAAGCCCGGACGTTCAACTAACCCCGGTCCGGATCTTTCCTAAGGTCGCAAACAAAAACGCCGGGACCGGCAATCAGCTTGATGACGTCAGGCACGTTGCTCGTTACGTTGTGCCGCCCAGCCGCACTCGAAACGAGACCGGACAGATCATCCCGCGGAGCAGCACGGAGGGCTTGAGGACGGTGCCTTCGGCGACGCCCGGCGGGACGGCGAGCCAGGCGCTGAACAGCTCCTCGATGGTGCGGCTCGTTCCACATTGAACGCACGAGCCCGTCGCGTGCGCGGTGCAAGCCGGGCAGTGGACCGGCACGCGCATGGAGATGGTGACCATGCCGCCCTCGGCAACCTCTTCCGCGTTGAGGAAGAGCTCGATGACGTCGTCTTCGGCGTGCCGGGCGACGCCGCGCGCGAGCAGCGCGATCAGCGACGAGCTCAGCCGGTGAATCAGCACGCCGGGAGCACGACGACGCGGCGCTGTGGGAGGTGCGCTCGCGGCATCCGGGGCGCGTTCCGCGGGGCGGCGCGCAGGTGCGGCACGCCGCCGATGCCGATCGTATTCGGCCCGCGCGACGGGGTTGGACAACACCGTGTACGCGGCCACGATCTTCTGAAACGTGGCGGTGGCGGCCGGGCCGGCGCGGTCTGGGTGCCACTCCATGGCGAGCCGCCGCCACGCGCGGCGCAGCTCCGAGTCGTCGGCCTCCTCGTCGATGCCGAGCACCGCGTAGTAGTCGACCGACGAGTCGGTACGCACGCCGCAAGATTACCGCCGTTGGCGTCCGCGATCGAGCCGGCCAGAGAGCATCCTGCGCATCTGGCTCCCCGCCTGGGGCGCGCCGGCGACGCTGAGTCCGATGGCTTCGAGCTTGGTGTCGAGCGACCGTGGTCATCACGAGCCAGGGCGGCGACCTCGAATGGATCGCGCGCTACGTTGGAAGCTCGGCGCCGCGATCGAGGAGCGCGTCCGTGCGTGCACCTCGCCGGCGACATTTCTTTGGCGTTTCGCGGCCGACTCGCGTGGCACTTTGGTACACGCGGCGCGAAGTGATGCAGCGGCGCCTGAAGATCCGGACCGGAGTTAGTTTGCTTTCGAGTTCCTGGCGCGCATTCGTGAGGATTGGCCGACGACCGGACATTTCAACTAACCCCGGTCGGGATCCGATTCGACGCCCGCGACGCGTGCGACAGGTTGCACTGCGGCACCAGACGCGTGAGTGTTCTGACGATGCGTCTCGCGCTGTTGCTCGTCCTGGTCGTTGCCTGTGCCTC
>JAODBJ010000040.1 GCA_025463905.1 Actinomycetes bacterium | reverse complement strand
TACGCATTCGTGGAGTTCGACCGCAAGGTCGATGGCGTCGGCACTCCGTTGTTCCGCACACTGCAACGCAAGACCCAGGCAATGGTCGACGGCACGCAACTGTCGGACGACTTGTCGACATTGCAGGCGTCGATCGATGCGCTTGGGCATGCCGGGGCGCAGGCGATCGATTTGGGAATCCTTTCCCTCGCGCCCCAAGGCGGCACGTTCGAAGAGCGTGCGCGTCTCGTACGCGATACGACGCTGTACCAACAAGCGGCCGCGACGCTCACAACGTCGCGCCTCAGTGTCGTGCGTGGCGCGTGGCTCCGCATCTCGTCGAATCACGACATTGTCGAGGTCAACCGGGCCGTCGCCCTGTTCGAGGGCGGGAAGACGCCGGCCGGCGGCACTGCGGCGGTGCTCGTGACGTCGAAAGGCGTACTGGCGCGAGACGCGGAACTGTCCCACCTCGTGAAGACGGTTGGTTCCGTTGCCGAAGGCCGCGCCAGGGTGCTTCACGATTCCGCGACGCACGCGTATCGCATGTGGCTGTGGCGATCAGCATTGATCGCGCTCGTGACCATGGCGATCGCGTTCTTCCTCGCCCGCTCGGTCATCCGTCCGCTTCGACAGCTCGCCGCCTCAGCGCGCCGAGTCGGAGCCGGCGAGCTCGATGACAACCTCGTGAACGCGCGCGGCCCTCGCGACACGGTGCAGGTCGCCGACGCATTCAACGACCTCGTATTGAACCTGCGGCTGCTCGAAGCGAAGTCTCGTGCGCTCGCGCGCTGCGACTTCAACGATCCAGTTCTCGATTCCAACGTCCCGGGGAATCTCGGCAAGGCACTGCAACGCTCGTTACGTGTCCTCTCCGGATCGATCGGCGATCGCAAGCAGTTGCAGTCGCGCCTGCAGTTCCACGCGAGCCACGATTCACTCACAGGCCTCGTGAATCGTGCCGCAGTACTCGACGCACTCGGCCAAGCAATCGCCCGCGAACGGTCATCGGGAAGCATGACCGCAGTGATCTTCGCCCACGTCAATGAGCTGAAGCGCGCGAACGACACCTACGGCCACGACTTGGGCGATGAACTGCTGCGCGTTGTGGCCGACGGCATCAGGCAGTCGGTACGTCCCGGCGACGTCCTGAGCCGGCTCGGGCCTGACGACTTTTTGATTGTCGCGGAGAACGTCCATGACATCGACAAAGCGGACGCGCTTGCGAAACGGGTGGTCGCCGCCGTGGCGGAAATCGAAGCGGTCGATGGTTGCCGCATCAGCGTGAGTGCGGCGGCCGGTGTGGCGTTTTCCCGCGATGGCATGTACGAACCAACCGCATTGTTGCAGCGGGCGGACCTCGCGGCGTACTCCGCGAAAGGGCAAGGGCCGGCAGTCGTGTTCTACGACGAAGAGCTGCAACTGCAACTCACCCACCGCGCCGAGATCGAGGACGCTCTATCCGCGACCTTGGCGGATGGGGGCCACGAGCTGCGTCTGCACTATCAGCCGATCCTGCAGGCCCCCGACGGCAATCTTGTATCCGTCGAGGCACTGATCCGTTGGGAACGGCCCGACGTCGGCCTCGTCGCGCCCGACGACTTCATCCCGATCGCCGAAGCATCCGATCTCATCGTCGAACTCGACCGTTGGGTGCTGCGCACCGCAACCGAACAGCTCGTGCAATGGTCGACGCAGCCTGCGCTCGCCAACGTGGCGCTCGCCGTGAACGTCTCCGGCCGACACCTCCTTCACCCGGACTTTGCCGCGCACGTCGACGAAGTACTCGACCTGACCGGCATCGAACCCGATCGCCTCATCATCGAGATCACCGAATCGGCACTCGTGACCGACCTCACGACCGCAGCCGAACACCTCGACCGGGTCCGCCACCTTGGCGTCCGTGTCGCCATCGACGACTTCGGCACCGGCTTCACGAGCCTCGCGCACCTGCGCCGCATGCCCATGGACGAGATCAAGATCGATCGCAGCTTCGTCAGCCACCCCGACGATGCCTCCGACCAACGCATGATCCGCATCATCATCGATCTCGCCGACAACCTCGGAGTACCGACCGTGGCCGAAGGTGTGGAGACAGAAGCACAGTTCCGAGCGCTGGTCGACCTCGGATGCGATGTGCTCCAGGGTTACTTCTTCTCACGACCACTTCCACCCGACGCGTTCGTCGCCTGGGCGTCTACACGCCTGACCGCCGCGGAGTTCGTGCCACTCGGCCTGACACGTATGCGCCAAACGGCTGACGAGATTGCGGCCTGCGGACGAAGACCGGCGAGGCCGACGCTATAGGTGGGTCGCGCGTCGCGACCAAAGCAGCCGAACGGGATGGGCATCACGATGCCGGGCGAAGTCGAACGTGAGGTGACCCGCGGAAGGCGTCGTCGCATTCGGACCGGTGTCACCACGCGCTTGGTGAGCCTCGTGCTGCTCCCGGTAACCGTGATGGGTTTGGTCGTCGGCCAGTTGACGTTTGAATACCGCTCCCGCGCTTCAGACGCCGCCGAACTCGAACGCGACGTGCCCCAGGTCGATCGGCTGCTCGTACTGCGCGAAGCGCTGCACAACGAGGAAGTTGCGGTCGGGATCGCGATTCGCGCTACGCAATTCGGTCTGCAACCGAAGCAGATCGCGACGCTTCTCGGTTTGGAACCGGCGAGGATCTCGCTGCAGGTCACACGCGCTGCGACTGACGATGCGATACGTGCGCTCGGTGCTGCCTCGCCGATCGACGCCGCCGCCATGCCCTCGGTGCGAGCGCCGGTAACTGCCCGCTCGCCCGATCCAGCGGGCGCGACCTATCGGTTCGTCAAAGTCGACAATCAAGTCGACGATGTGGTCACCCCCTTGTTGCGCACGCTGCAACGCGAAGCCGAATCCTTGGTCGGCGGCTCGCGATTGTCGGAGGACTTGTTGACACTGCAGGCTGCGATCGACGCGCTCGGGCACGGCGCCGCGCAGGCGACCGACTTAGGAGACCTCCAGCTCGACTCCGCGGGGGGCACGTTCGAGCAGCACGTGCGCCTAGGTCGCGATACCGCCTTGTACAAAGAAGCGACGGCGACCCTCGCAGCGTCGCACCTCGGCGCGGTCCGCGCCGCGTGGCGACGCATCTCGACGAATCCCAACATCGTCGAGTTCGACAAGGCTGTCGGCGCGTTCGAGCGCGGGATCACTGCGCCCGGGGGCACCGGAGGGGTGCTCGTGACGTCGAAGGGCGCCTTGGCCCGAGACGCGGAATTGTTCCATCTGGTGAAGACAATCGGTTCGATCGCCGAGCAGCAGGCGGACGCGTCACGTGACACCGCGACGCGCGCGTATCGCACGTGGCTATGGCGATCGTCGTTGATCGCGCTCTTCACCCTCGCGGTCGCGTTCGTTCTGGCTCGCACGATCATTCGTCCGCTCCGCCAGCTCGCGGCTTCAGCGCGCCGGATCGGCGCGGGAGAGCTCGACGACAACCTCGTGAAGATCCGCGGCCCGCGAGACACCGTGCAGGTCGCTGAAGCGTTCAACGCCCTGGTGTTGAACCTCCGGCTCCTCGAAGCGAAGGCGAGCGCGCTCGCGCGCTGCGACTTCGACGATCCCGTCCTGGACTCCACGATTCCCGGGCCGCTGGGTGAGTCGCTGCAGCGCTCGGCGCAGGTGCTTTCGGGCTCGATCGGTGATCGCAAGGAGTTGCAGTCGCGCCTGCAGTTCCAAGCGAACCACGATTCACTCACGGGGCTTGCGAATCGAGCCGCAATTCTCGACGCTCTTGGCCAGGCGATCGCCCGCGAACGGTCGTCGGGCAGCATGACCGCGGTGATCTTTGCTCACCTCAACCACTTCAAACGCGCGAACGACACGTACGGGCCTGCGGTGGGCGACGAGCTGTTGCGCGTCGTGTCGCACCGCATGATGCAGGCCGCGCGTCCCGGCGACATCGTGAGCCGACTCGGTACCGATGAATTCCTGATCGTCGCCGAGAACGTTCGCGACGTCGACGAAACCGACGCGCTCGCGAAGCGCATCGTCGCCGCAGTGACGGACCTGCCTCCCATCAATGGTTTCCGCGTAGGCGTGACCGCGACTGCCGGCGTCGCGTTCTCGCGCGATGGCACCGAAGACCCGACCGCTCTGCTGCAACGCGCCGACCTTGCGGCCTACTCGGCCAAGACCCAAGGACGTCCCGCCGTCGCCTTCTACGACGAAGAGCTGCAAATTCAGCTCAACCACCGCGCCGAGATCGAGGACGCCTTGGCGGCAGTGTTAGCCGACGGCGGCCACGAGCTGCGTTTGCACTACCAGCCGATCCTCCAGGCCCCCGACGGCCACCTCGTGTCGGTCGAAGCCCTCGTCCGGTGGGAGCGCCCAGGAGCAGGTCTCGTTTCTCCCGACGACTTCATCCCGATCGCCGAAGCATCCGATCTCATCGTCGAACTCGACCGTTGGGTGCTGCGCACGGCAACCGAACAGCTCGCGCAATGGTCGACGCAGCCCGCGCTCGCCCACATGGCTCTTGCCGTCAACGTCTCCGGGCGCCACATGCTCCATCCCGACTTCGTCGCCCACGTCGCGGAGGTACTCGACCGAACGGGTGTCGCTCCCGATCGGCTGATCCTCGAGATCACCGAATCAGCACTCGTGACCGACCTCGCGACGGCAGCCGAACACCTCGATAGCGTCCGGCACCTCGGTGTCCGTGTTGCCATCGACGACTTCGGCACTGGGTTCACGAGCCTCGCGCACCTGCGCAAGCTCCCTATCGACGAGATCAAGATCGATCGCAGCTTCGTCAGCAACTCCGACGATGCCTCCGACCGACGCATGATCCGCATCATCATCGACCTCGCCGACAACCTCGGCGTACCGACCGTCGCCGAAGGTGTGGAGACCGAAGAACAACTCCGCGCACTCGTCGGCCTCGGCTGCAATGTGCTTCAGGGGTACCTGTTCTCACGGCCACTTCCGCCGGACGTGTTCGCCACTTGGGCGTCGGATCACTCAAGGGACTCGCACGGCGTCGCATTCAACGACGCGGCCGAAACCGCGAGCGGTATTCGGTCGTACTGAGCAAGGACAGTGGCCGCTTCGGCGCGTCGCTGTGCTGAGCGTTCGAGGCGTAATCGGTTCACCTCATTGACGCCCGATTCGGAGTATGGTCGATACGGCGTCTCCGTCCAGACCCTGCGTATGGATGCTGCACAGCCCCAAAGAGGGGAAGCAGTACGTGGACGCCAACGGGGGTTGGTTGCGCCGCTCTTTTTGCGGCCGACAATTACATACAGCGAGCCCTGGCGGGCCGACGATGAGGGTGGTGCACGGTGAGGCTCAACCGTTCTGACCGCGAGGTTTTTGGCGTTGGCAGTTTGGCCTTCGCGTTCCTCGCGATGGTGTTCGCGTTTGCGGCGTTGGTGACCGCGGCCCAGTCCGAGTCGCACAGCAACGACACCAACAAGCGAGTCAAACAGCTGTCAGCGAGCGGGGTGGTCTCGAAGACGGCGGAAGTGACCGTGCAGGAGTTCTCGATCGTGGCTCACCCCGGCTTGGTGCAGTCGGGCAAAGTGACATTGTCCGTCGAGAACCACGGCTCACTCACACACGAGTTGGTCATCATCCAAGCGTCGAGCGCGGCCGCGCTCCCCAAGGTGACCAAGGCCGGAGGTGACCGTTCCGTGGGTGCCATCGACGAGGAAGCGATCGCCGAGTCCGACAAGTTCGGCGAAGCCGGAGAGGTCGCTCCCACCAAAGCCGTCACCAAATCGTTCGATCTCCCGCCCGGCACCTACGTCTTGTTCTGCAACATCGACTTGAAGAAGCCTGACGGCACGGTGGTCAACCACTTCAAGAGCGGCATGCGCACCCCGCTCGTCGTCGTATAAGCCGTCGCGCTCAAGCGCGAAGCACGTGGATACGGGATGTGCTCGTGGCTGTAGGAACGCATGCTCCGAGGCGAACCGCGCCGCCTCCCAGGGAGCACACGATGGCCGACATCACCGAGCACGAAGTCGAGCAGATCAATCAGGCGAACATGTCGGGCCGCACACCGGTCATGTTCATTCATGGGTTGTGGTTGTTGTCCAGTAGTTGGGATCGCTGGCGCAACCTCTTCGAGGAGAACGGCTACTCGACTCTTGCTCCTGGGTGGCCCGACGATCCGGACACCGTCGAGGAGGCCGGCGAACACCCGGAGGTCTTCGCGCACAAGTCGGTGGGGCAGATCGCCGATCACGTCGACGACGTCGTCGCGAAGCTGTCGATGCGCCCGGTTCTCATCGGTCACTCGTTTGGGGGACTTCTCGCCCAGATCCTCGCGGGCCGTGGGATCGCCGATGCGACGGTCGCCATTGATCCAGCGCCCTTCCGCGGCGTGCTACCGCTTCCCATCTCCGCGCTGCGGTCCGCCTCCGCGGTTCTCGGCAATCCCGCGAATCGCGGTCGAGCCGTCCCGCTCACCTACGAGCAGTTCCGCTTCGCGTTCGCAAACGCGGTCAGCGAGGACGAGGCTCGAGAGCTGTACGACACCTTTGCCGTTCCGGGTTCCGGCGTCACCGTCTTCCAGGCCGCGGCCGCAAATCTCAACCCGTGGACCGAAGCGAAGGTCAAGTCGAAGAATCCCAATCGTGGACCGTTGCTCATCATCGATGGCGAGAAGGACCACACCGTGCCGTGGGCAGTCGCCAACGCTTCCTACAAGAAGCAGCGCCGCAACAAGGGCGTCACCGAGATCGTCCAGATTCCAGATCGCGGACACTCGCTCACGATCGACCACGGTTGGCGGGAAGTAGCCGACACAGCGGTGAACTTTGTTCGGCGGTTCGTGAAGCCGTGAACGCATGTTTGGACTTTGCGCCGGGTGCGAGGGGGTTGTTGTCGTACCCGAGGTTGATAGTGGGGGATGGAACGCGCCTCGTTGCTTGGGTGTGAGCCGGACGAGCTCACGGATACGATCAGGCAGTTGCACGCTTTGAGTGCGTGACGCGTTCGCAGACGCTCCAGATCGTTCGCGCGACAAGCGATCGCGACGACTGGAAGAAAGACGGCGGGGCATCGCTCGCTGGGTGGGTCGCGATACCCCTCGGGATCCGATTCAGCGTCGTCCGCGAATAGTGCGCGTCGCCGCCGCCCTCGAAGACCTACCGAAGATCGCCGCGGCGTTCGCAACCGGCGGGATGTCGTCGGGATCAACTCCGTGCCCTCGCCTTGTTCGCGACGCCCGACCCGGACGCGTGCTGGGCCGGCGACGAGTCGACCCTCACGGTCGCGGGTCTCGAACGCCTCGCCGCATCGCATGCCGCGTCGGCGACGACGACGCTGCATGCTCGGCGGCCATTTCGACGGAACGCGACGCGACTACCACCGCCGCGACTGACGCTCCGGAG
>JAODBJ010000014.1 GCA_025463905.1 Actinomycetes bacterium | reverse complement strand
ATCACGGCATCGTTCCTGCGGCTGGTCCCCGCGCGCCGGCACGCCGACGCGCGCGAACTGGGACGGCGCACGTGGATGACGATGAGCGGCTACATCCGCGGCACCGCCGTCAACGGATTGGTGAACGGCGCGCTGATGACGGTCGATCTGCTCATCCTCGGCGTGCCGCTCGCGGTGCCGATCGGCGTGTTGACCTTCTTCGGCGGCTTCTTTCCCATCGTCGGCGCGATCGCGGTCGGGGTCCTCGCCGCGCTGGTCGCGCTGGTTGCGAAGGGCCCGGTGGTCGCCCTCGTCGTCGTCGGGCTCACCATCGTCATCCACAACGTGGAGGGCTATCTCGTCGGGCCGCTCGTGCTCGGCCGAGCCGTCAAGCTGCATCCGGTCGCGGTGCTCCTCGCCCTCGCGGTCGGTGGGGTCGTCGGCGGGATCGTCGGCGCGTTCGTCGCGGTTCCGACCGCGGCGGTGGTCGCAAGCGTGTTCGACTACTACCGCGTGCCCGTCGAGGTCGACGAGCCGGCATCTGAGTAGCGCGCACCGGAACGTGGGGCGCCGAACGATTGGGACCTGCGCCCGCGGGTACGGTTGTCGCAATGGTGACGAAACGGATACATGGACGTATTCCGGGCCGCGGGGTGGCGCTCCTCGCCTGCGTCGGCCTCCTCGTCTTCGGAGGCGCGGGTCGCGCGTTCGCGAACGGTGCGACGGACCGCGGGTACCCCTACCCGTCGGCGCCGGACTGCGACGAGCAGACGGGCACGAACTGCGTGGGCGACCAGTGGGGATTCACGCAGGGCCAGTGTCATTCGTGGGTCGCGTACCGGTTGAACCAGCTCAACGCGAAGCAACTCCGCGGCGGCCGGTTCGACGCGAATTACCGGCAGCCGGCAGGACAGCGGTGGGGTGGCGCGGGAGGTTGGGCGAACGACGCCGCGCGCGCCGGCATCACCGTCGACGACCATCCGGCGCTCGGTTCGGTTGCGTGGTGGTCGGCCGACGGCGGGCACGTCGCATACGTCGAAGCGGTCAACGCCGACGGCACCGTTGGTATCTCAGAGATGAATCGCGACTTCCATAACGGGTTCGACCTGGCGACATTGAGACGCGGGGTTCGCTGGCCCGCCGGCTTCATCCACATTGCCGACCGGCCCGCGACAAAGCCTCCGGGCACCGCGCGCGCGGGTTACTGGATGCTCGGCGCCGACGGCCACGTGTACGGCTTCGGTGGCGCCGCACACTTCGGCAACGCGGGCGGTGGTGCGGTCGCGATGGCAACTCGTCGCGATGGGCGTGGCTATTGGGTCACCGATGCGCGGGGGACGGTAAGCCACTTCGGCGCCGCGATCGACCACGGCGGCCGTCCGTCGCTAGGGGCCGGCGAAGGCGTGAGCGCGATGTCGGCGACGCCGTCTGGGAATGGCTACTGGCTGTTCACGAACCTCGGCCGCGCCTTCGCGTACGGCGACGCGCACTTCTTCGGCGACATGCGGGCAACGCGCCTGCAGGGCGCGGTCATTGCGTCGGCCGCGACTGCAACTGGTCGTGGCTACTACATGGTCGGGTCCGACGGTGGCGTCTTCACCTTTGGCGACGCGCGCTTCCGAGGTTCGACGGGCGCCATGCGGCTTGTACGCCCGGTCGTCGGCATCGCGCCGACCCCCGACAATCGCGGTTACTGGTTGACCGCCTCCGACGGTGGGGTGTTCGCGTTCGGCGCGCCGTTCCGGGGTTCGATGGGCGCGGTGCGCCTGGCTCAACCGGTAGGCGGCTTGGTCGCATTCGGCACCGGCTACCTGATGGTCGCGGCCGACGGCGGAGTGTTCAACTTCTCGAACAAGCCGTTCTTCGGCAGCCTCGGCGGCACGAGCGTGCCCAGCCCGATCATCGGTATCACCGCGTTCAACAACTAATCGCGCCGCGCCGCGGCCCCCGGTGGCCAGCCTCCCCTCTTCGGTGGGAGGACCACCCCGGGGCGCGCACTTGCCCGCTTGGTGGCGCCGCCCGGATACTGCAGAGGGAGCATTCGACGGGGGACACGCATGATCGATCCGCGGGTTGTCGACACCTTCGAGCGATGTCGAGGTCGCAGTCCGCTGCTGGTGATCGACATCGACCGGGTACGCGAGCGCTACGAGGCACTCGTGGCCGCGCTTCCGGACGCGACCGTGTACTACGCGGTGAAGGCGAACCCGCACCCCGACATTCTCCGTTGCCTCATCGATCTCGGCTCGCACTTCGACGTCGCGTCGATCGGCGAGGTCACGCAATGCCTCGACGTCGGCGCCACACCCGAACGGCTCAGCTTCGGGAACACCGTCAAGAAGGAAGGAGCAATCGCGCGCGCGTTCGACCTTGGTGTGCGGCGGTACGCGTTCGACTGCGACGGCGAGCTCGACAAACTGATCGCCGCCGCGCCGGGTTCGATCGCGTTCTGCCGGATCTTGTGCGACGGGCTCGGTGCCGCGTGGCCGCTGTCGCGCAAGTTCGGTTGCGCACCTGACCTCGCGGCCGACATGTTGCGCAAGGCCGCGGCGAACGGGCTGAGGCCCGGCATCTCGTTCCATGTCGGCTCCCAGCAGTTCGACGTCGACGCGTGGGACCGCGCGCTCGCGACCGTCGCCGACCTGCGCGCCGAGTTACGCGCCGACGGGATCGAACTCGAACTGGTCAACCTCGGAGGCGGCCTCCCTGGCACGTACCGCGAGACAACGCCGGCTATCGACCTCTACGGCAAGGCGATCGCGCACGCGTTACATCGTCGGCTTGGGCCTTCCCTGCCGGCCGAGGTGCTCATCGAGCCGGGGCGTTTCCTCGTCGCGGATGCCGGCGTGCTCGGCGCCGAGGTCGTGACCGTCGCGCGCAAGACGAGCTACGACGAACATCGCTGGGTCTATCTGGATGTCGGCATGTTCTCCGGGCTGGCCGAAGTGATGGACGAAGCGATCCGGTATCGCATCGTGACCGAACGCGACGGGCCGACCGGACCGGTGGTGTTGGCCGGCCCGACCTGCGACAGCGCCGACGTGCTCTACCAGCGCTACGAGTACCAGCTGCCCCTCGCGCTGGCGCCCGGCGACCGTGTGTTCCTCCTTTCCGCCGGCGCGTACTCCGCGACCTACAGCACCGTCGGCTTCAACGGCTTCCCGCCGCTCGACGTCGAGGTCGTGCGATGACCGCCGCGTACGGCGGTGCGATCACGAAGCTGGCCGAAGTGGGCACGGCCCGCCGCTACCCGCAAGGTGCCTTGTTGTTTGCGGAAGGCGACCCCGCAGGGCCGGTGTTCGTCGTCGTCGACGGAGAGGTGTCGTTGTTCGCAGGCGAGGGCGTGTCGCCGTTCGCAACGGTCCGCGCGGGCGAGATCATCGGTGAACTGTCGGCCATCGATCACTTGCCGCGCTCCGCGTCTGCGGTCGCCGCGACCGCGCTCGAAGTGCGTGCCGTCTCCGCGGCGCGCTTTGCCGAACTGCTCGACACCGAACCGCAACTCGCGCTGTATGTCGCACGCGCGATCGCGGCGAAGCTTCGACGTTCCACCGCGTCGCGCAGCGTCGAGGTACGAGGACTGCCGGTCGCGGCACTCGCCGGCGCCATCCTGACGCGCGCGTTCGACGATGACTCGGCCGGTTCCGTGACCCAGTTGGCAGCGGAGCTCGACACCAGCCACGAGGCGTTATCGCGCTCGATCGACTTTCTCGTCGCGTGCGGCGCGATCACGCTCGATCGCGGCAACATCTTCGTGCTCGACGCGGCGCAGCTCGAGGAAGTCGTGGTGCGGGCGAACGCGTGACCGTCACCGTCACCGTGGCGAAGCGCCCGCTGCGAGGACTCGCGATCATCGTCGCGTGTTTCCTCACCGCCGAGTTCGGCTCGTGGATCGCGGTGACCACCGTCGCGCACGGCTTCGGCGGTGTGCACGAAGCGGCAGCGGTGATGGTCGCCCAACTCGCGCCGGCCGCGGTGTTCGCGACCGCGGCGGGATCGTTGGCGCAACGGTGGGGCGAGCGTCGCGTCCTGCAAGCGGGCCTCGCGGCCCAGACGTTGGGCTTGGCGAGCATCGCCGCGTTGCTCGCCGTCCCGAACCCGTTGCCGATCGCGGTGTATGCGGCCGCGGTGGTTGCCTCGATCGCGGTCGTCACGACTCGACCGGTGATCGCCGCCATCCTCCCGTCCGCGGTCGACGATCCCCGAGAGTTGGCGACAGCCAACGCGGCCTTCGGATGGCTCGACGGTGCCGCAATGCTGGTCGGTCCGGTGATCGCGGCGGTGGCCATCGACCTTTCAGGGGCCTGGCTCGCGTTCGTGGTGTTCGCCGCACTCACGGCGACCGCGACCTGGATGACTGGGCGCGTCGGTGGCGGCGGACGCGTCGTCGTGGAAGCGGCCGAACCGGCCGCGTTGGCGGTGGCGACGCGTACGGCACGTGACGATGCCGGCGTTCGCTCGGTGTTGGTCGCGCTGGCGGCCTGCTCGTTCGCGGTCGGCGCGCTCGATCTGCTCTACGTCGTCGTCGCGGTCGACGTCCTCGGCGGTACCGGCGCCGACGCGGGCTGGCTCAACACGGCGTTCGGAGTGGGCGCGTTGATCGGTGGAGCGATCGCGCTGGCCCTGGCGCGCCGGCGCTCGATCTGGCCGCGGGTAATCGTGTCCACGCTCGTGATGACGGTCGCGCTCGCGCTACTCGGCCTGGGCCGTCATCTTGGCGCCGCGGCGCTGCTCCTCGCGGCGTGTGGGATTGGCGAAGCGGTGTTGATGATCTCGGCGCGCACGCTCCTGCAACGCGTCGCCGACC
>JAODBJ010000009.1 GCA_025463905.1 Actinomycetes bacterium | reverse complement strand
CCGACGAGGCCGACACCGGTGCCGATAGTGCCGGTTTCGAAACCCCGCAGGCGGCCGGGTGCACCGAGCGCCTCTTCAAGCCATTCGGCGCTGAGGTCGGCTGCACATACTGGGAAGTGCGTCATGGTTCGTCCCCCTGTTCGTCGGTGTGACGATCGACACCGATCAACAACATGTCGGTGATGCGCCATGGCGCATGCGCGAGCCACGGATACGCACGAGCGCGGCGAGGGAGCTGCACCGATGGACGATCGCGTTGCACCGCTCGCACGACACTGCGCGCCACGACGTCGGCATCGAGATCGACCGACAACTGCAACTTCTCCACGCGCTCCCACGCCCGCCGCGACGGTCCGTATTCACGGGTGTTCTCGACCATCTGGGTGCGCACACCGCCCAGTTCCACGAGAGTGGTACCGACTCCGGTGCCGCGCAGTTCGGCCCGGAGCCCGGCCGTGAACCGGCTCAATCCCGCTTTCGACGCGCCGTATGAACTGAGACCCGGGAACGGGATCATCGCCGCGAGGGACGACACGTTCACGACGTGCCCGCGTCCGCGCGGGAGCATGGTCTGGAGCGCCTGGCGGCACAGCTCGATCGGAGCAATCAGGTTGATGCGCAACAGCGCGTCGATCGCCGCGGCGTCGCTCGCGGCGAAACGCCCGGTCATGTCGACGCCGGCATTGTTCACCAGCACATCGACATCGCCGTCGCGCTCGATACGCGACCACACGCCGTCGAGCGCGCTCGCGTCGCAAAGATCCACCGGATACGCGTCACCGCCGACGTCGGCGGCCAACTTCTCGATCGCCGGGGCGCTGCGGGCGACCAGCGCCACACGCGCGCCGGCCGCCGCGAACTCGTTCACGAGTTCGCGGCCGATGCCGCGCGATGCGCCGGTAACGAGAACCCGTCGACCCTGAAGTTGCACTCAACCCTCCGCTCGGTCGCGGGCCACTTCGTCGAGCTCGGCGTACTCGCTCCCGGTATCGACGTAGTCCTCGAAATCGATCACGCCGATCTCGGTGAACCGTTCTCGCAGCCAACCGTCGCCCGCGTCGAGCAAGCCCAGCTTCTTGCAATTCGGGACGATCTTCGAAAACAGGTGCCGCTGGAACGTGTTCTCGGCGGCCGGGAGTTGCAATTGCAGCTTCACCATGGCCCGCACATCGATGCCGAGGCGCTCCCACACTTCCTGCTGCAGGAAACGGTCCCGCATCCGCAACGCGGCTTCGAACGCGAACTCCTGGCGCTCCCGCAGTTCGGCCGCGCTCATCTGCTCGTAGCACTCCTTGAGCGAAAGCACGCCGAACGCGACATGGCGCGCCTCGTCGCTCATCACGTAGCGGAGGAGCTTCTTCAACAGCGGCTCCGTCGTGATTTGATGCAAGACACCGAACGCGGCCAAGGCCAGGCCTTCGACCATGATCTGCATGCCGAGGTAGGTGATGTCCCACCGACTGTCAGAAACAATGTCGTCGAGTAGCAGCCCGAGGTGCGCGTTGATCGGGTAATGACCTTCGAGCTTCTCGTCGAGGTATCGCGCGAACACCTCGACGTGGCGCGCTTCGTCCATCACCTGCGTCGCGGCGTAATACTTCGCGTCGATCCATGGCACCGTCTCGACGATCTTCGCGGTACACAGGAGCGCGCCTTGCTCGCCGTGCAGGAATTGGCTCAAGCGCCAGGTGAACGTTTCGATCGCGTAGTCACGCCATTGCTGGTCGTCCCAACGCGCGACGGGTGAACCGGGAACGTCGGCGAGGCGGCGCACGAACAAGGCGCGATAGTCGCCGCCGCTGATCTCCCGAGCGACGCGCTCGAGGTCGACGTCGGTGGACCAGTCGAGATCGGTCGAGCCGTTCCACTGCGACTGCTTCGCCTTCTCGTAGAGCTTCTCGAGCGCCGGGCGCTCGCCCTTCTCGTAATCCCACGTAAAGATCGCCGCTGCGGGATCGGTCACGGTGTGCTCGGTCGCACCGTCGTCGTGGCCGGTGATCGCGAGGATCGCTTCGAGGTCGGTCACGTCGGTTCGAGCCATCTCGCCCCCCAGGGCTCGGGCGTTTCGTGCCATCGAACCACGACTGATGGTTCGCCGCCAGGAGCCTTCGCGGATCAGTGGCGCAACGGGTGGTCAGTACGACCGGATGTCGTGGGGTTGGCGGGCGAGGAACTGCGTGATGGCTGCCATTCGGTAGGCGACGGCCATCTCCGCATGCTCGAACGCCACCGTGCGGTCGTCGAGGATGGAGAACTCACGGAACCGTTCACCGATCACCGCCCGCGCCTCGCTCGAAAGCGGCTTCCGCAGTTGCACTTCGAACGCAAACGGCGACGTGAAATCGGGCGCGATGATCTCCCCCGCGCGCAGGCGATTGATCGCACGCTCGGCGGCCGCGGCAATGAGCCCCTGCGCACGCGCCGGCGGGATGATCGCCGCCGACGTGCGGCTCAGCGCGCGCTTGACCGTCGCCACCTCAATGCCAGGACACACTTTCTGCATCTCGGCGCCGACGACGTCGTCGCCCGCGATCAACACCGTCGGCACACCCGCCTGCGCGGCGATCGTCGCGAAGATCTCGCCTTCGCTGACCGACCGGCCGTGTAGACGCACGTCCTGGTAGTCGCCGTAGGAGATCGTGTGCGCACACACCCCCGGGTAATCGCCCACTTTCGCGTGGTGGCCGACGAGCATGAGCGCGTCGCAGGACGAGTCCAGAGCGGCCGCGGTCGTGGCGCCACCACGCGGCTGCCCACGCACCACCTCGACGGCTTCGTCGATCTCGTCGAGTACGAGGTTGCAGAGCATCTCGACACCGTGGTTCTCCTCGACCACGAAGTCGGATGCGCCGGCCGCTCGCGCTCCCGCGACCGCCGCGTTCACGTCGGCCGTCATCCAGGAACGCGCGCGCTGATAGTCCTGGCCGGTGGTGATGACGTCCTGCCAGCGGGTCACACCGCTGACACCCTCCATGTCGACCGAGATGTAGACCCGCATCGGGAGATGTTCTCAGATGAGGCGGAAGATGGGTACCGCGGTGCCCGCCCGCACGTCGTACCAGTCGAGCATTACGGGCGCATCCACCTTCACGTCCTCCGGTTCGCAGTCGACGACATTGCCCACAATCCGGCAACCATCGGTGCCGGGCAATTCCACCACCGCCGCGATCACCGGCAACGCGTCGCGCACGTCGGGAATCACCGCGTGGCGCACCACCGTGTAGGAGTAGATGGCGCCGTTGCCCTGGTGTTGCACCCACTCCACCTCCTGGGCGCGGCAGCGCCAGCAGAACGGCGCCGGCGGGAACCGGTACGCGCTACACGCAGTACAGCGCGGGAGTACGAGCCGGTGTTCGGCCGCCGCGTCCCAGAACGGTTGCGTGAACACATTGGGCGTGAGTTGGATCACTTCGGGCGGCAGGACACCGCGCAATGCCATGGGGTTACCTCCGCAGGAGCAGCGCCGACGTCGGGATCGACGCCGGGCCACCGGTCGCAAGCGCGAATTGCGCGCCGTCCACTTGATTCACCGCGGTGCCGCGGAGTTGCTCGACTGCTTCTTTCACGTGCGTCATGCCGATGATGTACGCCTCCGACAGGTTTCCGCCGTGTGTGTTCACGGGGAGGCTCCCGTTCGGCCACCGGATGTTGCCGTCGGCGACGAACGGGCCGCTCTCACCTACAGGTGCGAAGCCGTAGTCCTCGAGTTGCATGAGCACCATCGGGGAGAAGTGGTCGTAGAGCAGCGCGACGTCGACGCTTTCGGGACCGACGCCGGCCATCTCCCACAACCGTTGCGCGATCGGTCGGTGGCCCGAAGATGCGAAGTACTCGTCGGGCATGCCCAGCCACGTGATCGCCTGCCCCCAACGCCCGTGGCCGCCGTGCGCCGATGCGACCACGTATACGGGTGGGTGGCGAAGATCGCGGGCCCGCTCCGCCGACGTCGTCACCACTGCTACCGCGCCGTCGCATTCGAGGCAGAAGTCGAACAGGCAGAGCGGGTCGGAGATCATCCGCGCGTCGAAGTACTGATCGAGCGTGAGCGGTTCCCGCATGAGCGCAGTGGGCCGGCGCACCGCGTTGGCGCGGGTCGAGATCGCCACCTCGGCGAAGTGCTCGCGCGTCGTGCCGTAGAGATGCATGTGCCGCATGGCGAGGACGGCGAACATCTGTCCCGGGCCGTGCAACCCTGCCGGTTGAATGAAGTTGCCCTCGGGTGACGGCGGGGCGCTGTAGGTCGCGCCGGGTTTGCCGCGCGGCGCGAACGACGCACCGAACCGGCTCGCCGCCTGCTGCAACGTCATCACCGACACCACGACATCGGCCATACCGCTCACGATCCCGGCCGACGCGAGCCCTACCGAGCCGGCGGCGCCGCCGCCCCCGCCGGTGAGCATCGCCGTGAACTTCACGTCGGGTACACCGAGCCACTGCGCAAGCAGCGACGTGTCGAAGCCCATCGAGTAGAGCGCGAAACCGTCGAGGTCGTCGACGGTGAGGCCGGCGTCGTCCAGTGCCGCGATCACTGCCTTGCCGGCCATCTCGAGTGGCGTCTGCGGCAGCGATTGACCGCGGCGGTAGTACGGCGTCGCGCCGATGCCGACAACCGCGGTCTTGTCTTTCAGTGTGTTCTCGGTGACCGTCATGCGGCCACGTGCGCTTTTGCGACGTCGATGCCGTAGAGGCGAGCGGCGTTCGTGCACACGATCGCCTCCATCTCGTCCGCGCCGAGCCCGGCGAAGATGCGGGCGACGACGTCCTGACTCTTCGGGAACGTCCCTTCGGGGTGCGGGTAGTCGGATGCCCAGAGCAACGGTTCGATTCCGGTGATCTCGCGCGTCAGGAGGGGCGCGCGGTCGGCACCGAGCGTCACGTGGCATTGCCGCTTCACGTAGTGACTCGGCGCCGCCTCCAGCTTCGGGTTCACCCATTGCTGATGTTCTTCGAACGCTTCGTCCATGCGCTCGCAGCAGTACGCGAGCCATCCCGCGCCGGTCTCGACGAACACGAGTCGCAGGCCCGGGAACCGTTCGAGCACACCCGACGCGGCGAAGTAGCAGAGGGTCTCGGCCGACAAGAGCCCGACCTTCGCGTAGTTGATCACTGCACCGCCCGGCCCGCGTTCGTGTTGGGGTAACGCGCCGGTTCCGGTGTGCAACGACAACGGGATGCCGGCGTCGGCGGCGATCTTCCACAGCGCGTCGAACTCGGGGCGGTTGTAGCGCATCACCTCGGGCGGCGATGTCGGGATCATCGCGGCCTTGTAGCCAAGCTCGGCGACCCGCGCCAGTTCCGCGCACGCCGACGCGACATCGCGTACCGGCACGACCGCCGCCGGCACGAACACGTCGGGGCGATGGAGAAACACCTCCGCGCACCAGTCGTTGTAGACCTGCGCACACGCCATCTGCAGGTCGGCGGCCGGCACCATGTCGATGAACAACCCGAACGTGGGATAGATCACTTCGGCGATCACACCGTCGAGCGCCATGTCGGCCAGGCGCGCGTCCCCGTCGGCGCCGCCGGCGCTTCGATGCTCGCCGTTCTCGCCGGCGCGTGCACCGCCCTCGACGCGCGACAGCTTGCGGTTGGGCATGCCTTCGATCGCGAGCACGTGCCAACCGTTGTCGACGTCGAGACGCGGCCCCCGCGATCGGTACTGCTCGGGAAGCCGCTCCTGCCAGAGCGTGACCGGTTCGAACACGTGGTTGTCGGCGCTGATCAGCGCGCGCTTGGCCATGTAATTGCCTTTCCGTTTTCGATGACGTCGCCTCGGGTCGCGACCGCGGCTCGGGCGAATGAAGTCGCTCGTGGTTGCAAGTTGGTCACGAGCACGTCGTCGTGGTCGGCGTCGAGGTGCCACTCGTCGCCATCGATCCATGCCGGCTCTTCGGCGCCCGGTGCGATCGCCACCGCAGGGCCGCACAGCGCGAACCGGTACGGCGCGAGGCCGGCGGCGACGAGTCGCTCGTACGCGCCTGGCCTCGCCGCGATCACGTCAACATTCGCGAAGCACGCGTGCAGATCGGTCCCGCGTTCGACCATCGCCTCGACGAGAACGTCGGTGACGCCGATCACCGCGCGGTACCTCATGCGCGCAAGGAACATCTCGACTCGCGGCGCTTCACCGGCAGTCGCGTCGGCGCACGACAGTTGGGCGCCGACCAACATCGTGGCGACGATCAACGGCCAGAACTGGCCCGCTTCGGAAAGCATCGAGCAGAACAGCACTCGGTCAGCGGCGCCGATCCCGAGGTCGGCGAGCCGCCGTGAAGCTCCACCCATGTCGCGCTGGATCTCCGCCTGACCGATCGTCCAGGGACGGCGCCGATCACGCGCGTCGTAGCAGCCGACACCCCACACATCGCTCACCGCACGGCCACCCGGGGAATCTTGTGCGGCGGCCCGAGCCGCAGCAGTTCACCATCGGCCACCAGTTCGACGTCGGGAACCACGCCGACCGCGGCGAGCACCGCGCCCCGCACGTCGTCGCCCACACTCGCGAGGGCGTTCGCGTACTGCGGTGCGTAGCCGACGCGCAAGCGCAGCCGGTCGACATTGCGGCAGTCGCGCACGATCTGAAAGAGGCCGAGCGCGCATGCGTCCACAGACTCGACCGCCTCCCACACGTCTACCGGCAACACCGCCTTGCCGTCGACGACGACTTCGTCGCCCTTGCGCCCGATGGGCCACATGCGCGCGTGCGTGCGGCCGCACGCGCAGGTCGCGCGGGAGATACGCACGATGTCGTCGGAGCGATACCGCACGAGTGGCGCGACCCGGTTGAACAATGTGGTCGCGACCAGCTCACCGCGCTCGCCGTCGGCCACCGGCTCGGCACCGTCGAGATCGAGGCACTCGACGAACGCAGTGTCTTCCCAGTAGTGCAAGCCGTCGTGCTGCGGGCATTCGAACGACGCGGTCACGTCGCCGACCGCCGAGTGTTCGTAGAGCTGCAC
>JAODBJ010000363.1 GCA_025463905.1 Actinomycetes bacterium | reverse complement strand
ACCCTCAGTGGCACGCGGCGAGCTGCGCATCTACCTGGGCGCCGCACCCGGCGTCGGTAAGACGTTCGCGATGTTGAACGAGGGCCGGCGCCGTCGTAGTCGCGGCACGGACGTTGTCGTCGGCTTCGTCGAGACGCACGGCCGCGCGCGAACCGCCGAGCAGGTCGACGACCTCGAGGTCGTCCCGCGCAAGAAGATGCGCTACCGCGACACCGAATTCGAGGAGATGGACGTCGACGCCGTTCTCGCTCGCCATCCCGAGGTTGCGCTCGTCGACGAACTTGCCCACACGAACGTGCCGGGTTCGGGGCGCAGCAAGCGCTGGGAAGACGTCGAGGCGCTACTCGACGCCGGTATCGATGTGATCTCGACGCTCAACATCCAGCATCTCGAATCGATGAACGACGTCGTCGAGGAGATCACCGGCATCAAGCAGCAAGAGACGATCCCCGACGCAATCGTGCGACGCGCCGAGCAGGTGGAGATCGTCGACCAGACGCCCGAGGCGCTGCGGCGCCGCATGGCGCACGGGAACATCTATCCGTCGGAACGGGTCGACGCGTCGCTCGCGAACTACTTCCGTATCGGCAACCTCAACGCGCTGCGCGAACTCGCGTTGATGTGGGTTGCCGACAATGTCGACGACGCGTTGCAGGAGTATCGGAAGAAGCACGGCATCCGGCGACAGTGGGAAACGCGTGAACGCGTCGTCGTCGCGCTCACCGGCGCGCCGCACGGCGACGAAGTGATCCGGCGGGCCGCGCGGATCGCGGCGCGGACTCACGGCGATCTCGTCGGCGTACACGTACGCAGCACCGACGGCCTGAGCGGACCTGACCCTGTTTCGCTCGATGCCCAGCGCAAGCTGCTCGCCGACCTCGGCGGCGAGTACCACGAGACCGCGTCCGGCGACGTCGCGCGCGCGGTCGTGTCGTTCGCGCACAGCCGCAACGCGACGCAGATCGTTCTCGGCGCAAGCCATCGTTCGCGGTGGGCCGAGATCGTGCGCGGCTCGGTGATCAACTCGGTCACGCGCAACTCGGGGCCGGTCGACGTACACGTCATCTCGACCGAGAGCCCGGCCGAATACGAAACCGCGGGCGCCTGGCGTGGCCGGCGCCGGTCGCGCATCTCGCCGCGCCGCTACATCGCCGCATGGATCGGCGCGTTCGGCGGCCCATTGGCGATGGTTGCGATCCTCGCGCAGCTGCGGAACCACCTACAGCTGCCGAGCGACCTGCTCAGCTTCCTGCTGGTCGTGGTGCTGGTGGCGGCCCTCGGCGGTTTCGCACCGTCGCTCGTCGCGGCGGTGGTGAGCTTCCTCGCGGCCAACTACTACTTCACGCCGCCGATCCACACCTGGTCGATCAGCGCGGCGGAGAACATCTACGCGCTCGTGATCTTCGTGGCCGTCGCCGGGATCGTGAGCTTCTTCGTGTCGCAGGCCGCGCGTCGCACCGCGGATGCCGCGCAGGCACGCGCCGACGCGGAGACGCTGGCTGCGTTCGCCGGCACGATGACGAGCGACGACGATCCGTTACCCGCGTTGGCGACCCAGCTGCTGCGCTCGTTTGACGCCGACGGTGTGAGCGTGTTGCATCGCCGTGACGGTCAATGGGCAGTGGATGCGGCGGTGGGAGTGCAACCACCGTTGTCGCCCGAAGAGGCGGTGCTCGACGTAAAGGTCGGCCCGGATTCGGTCGTGGCATTGACGGGCGCCCACGTACGCGACGCAGACCCGCGCACAATCGAAGCGTTCACGAGCCAGATGGTCATCGCGCTCGAACGCCGCCGCCTACGCGCCGAGGCCGCAACCGCAGTACGGCTCGCGGAAGTGAACGAGCTGCGCGCGGGGTTGCTCGCCGCGGTGTCGCACGACCTACGCACACCGCTCGCGTCGATCAAGGCGTCGGTCACAAGCCTGCGTCAGCAGGAAATCTCCTGGACCGACTCGCAACGTGATGAGTTCCTGGCCGCCATCGACGAAGGTGTCGACCGACTGACGGAACTCGTGACGAACCTGCTCGGCATGAGCCGCATCCACGCCGGACAGGTGGAGCTGATGGCGCAGGCGGTTGGCCTCGACGAAATCGTGTCACTCGCGGTGTCGGGCCTCGACGTGGAGGACGCGCACGTCGTGATCGACGTACCCGAAGACCTGCCACCGGTGCGCGCTGACGCTGCACTCCTCGAACGGGTGATCGCAAACATCGTCGACAACGCGTGCAAATACTCGCCGCCCGGCAGCGACGTGACCGTGCGAGCCGGTACCCATGGCCGCGAGGTGACCCTCTTCGTGATCGACCACGGACCCGGCATCCCGATGCGTGATCGGGCGCGGGTGTTCGAGCCGTTCCAGCGGGTGGGCGACCACAATGCCGGCGGTGGAACTGGCCTCGGCCTCGCAGTCGCGAAAGGCTTCATCGAACTGATGGACGGCGAGGTATCGGTCGAGGACACACCGGGGGGTGGCACAACGATGGTCGTGACGCTTCCCGCCGCATGAGTGATTCCGCGCGCGTGCTCGTCGTCGACGACGAGCGGTCGATCCGCCGCGCGCTCGAGATCAACCTCAGTGTCCGCGGCTATGCCGTCGATGTCGCGGCGACCGGCGAGGAAGCGCTCGTGCTCGCGGCGCGTCACCACCCCGACGTCGTGATCCTCGACCTCGGCCTCCCAGGCATCAGCGGACGTGAAGTGATCGAAGGGCTGCGCGGATGGTCCGACGTACCGATCGTTGTGCTCTCCGCGCGCGACGCCGAGCGGGAAAAGGTGATCGCACTCGACGCCGGTGCCGACGACTACGTGACGAAACCGTTCGGGATCGACGAACTCCTCGCGCGCGTACGCGCGGCGTTACGTCGTTCGCAGGCACCCGGCTCTGCGGATCCGCAACTCGTAACGCCCGACTTCACGATCGACTTCGGTACGAAACGCATCACGCGCGGCGGCGAGCCGGTTCACCTGACACCCACCGAATGGCATCTCGTGGAAACGTTGGTACGTCATCACGGCAAGCTCGTCGGGCAAAAGCAGCTGCTGCACGAGGTCTGGGGTCCCGAGTACGGCGACGAAACGCACTATCTGCGCGTCTTCATGGGCCAGTTGCGCCGCAAACTCGAGCCCGAGCCGTCTCGGCCGCGCTACTTCATCACCGAGCCGGGTATGGGCTACCGCTTCGAAGGCCCCGACGACAAATAACCCGGGTCGCGCTACCGTTTCCTCGATGGAGACGCCGACGCAAGAGAACCCGTTCCGCGCCCGGCTACCGCTCGTCGTCGGTGGTGCCGCGGTGTTCCTCGTGTTGCTGGTGCTCACCGCAGTGACGGAGAGCAACGGGCTCGGTACCGCGGTCGCCATCTACGGCATTGTCGGCGGCGTTCTGCTCGGAAAGCTGCTGGCCGGCGCCGAGCGGGCTCGCACGCAAGAACCCGGCTGAACGCAGGGAAACGCACGCGAGTAGTTGCGAAACCATCGGGTACGGTGCAGGCCATGGCCGACCCGGCGACGTTCGCCGATCTTGCGATGCCTTACATGTCGGCCCTCTACGCCGCCGCGCTGCGCATGACGCGCAACCCAGCCGACGCCGAAGACCTCGTACAGGAAACGTACCTGCGTGCGTATCGCGGGTTCGAGGGCTTCCGTGAGGGCACGAACCTGAAGGCGTGGCTCTACAAAATCCTCACCAACACCTTCATCAACCAGTACCGCGCGAAGAAACGCCGCCCGGATCAGGTCGACCTCGATGATGTCGAGGAGTTTTATCTGTTCCGTCGCCTCGGTGGTCTGGAAGCCGCAAATGCGACGCGAACCACCGAGAACGAAGTCCTCGACGCCCTCCCCGACGAAGAGGTAAAACAGGCGTTGGAGGCGTTACCCGAGCAGTTCCGGATGGCTGTCATCCTCGCCGACATCGAAGGCTTCTCCTACAAGGAGATCGCCGAAATCCTGGATGTTCCCATCGGCACTGTGATGAGTCGCATCCATCGCGGAAGAAGACAGCTGCAAAAGCGGTTGTACGACTTTGCGCAGGAACACAACCTTGCACCGCGCGTTGGCAGTACGACGGGGAGCTGAACGGAACCGATGGACTGCGAGCAGACCATCCACCGGGTGTACGAGTACCTCGACGGCGAACTGACGGTTTGGCGTCGCCGGGCGATCACCCGCCACCTCGACGAGTGTCCGCCTTGTGCCGACGGCTTCACCTTCGAAGTCGAGCTACGCCGGGTGATCGTGTCGAAATGCCACGAAGAGGTACCTCAAGACCTCAAGGCCCGGATCGCCGGCGCCCTCGGGCTCGACACGGCGCGCTAAGCGCCAGTCCGACCTCGGCGAGCGCCCGGCACCGGCCGATAGCCGCGACCGTTCTACGATGACACTCATTCGTAGATGGCGTAGATCGCGACAGGGAGATCCAGTTCCGTGAGGCCTACCCGTGTACTTGCCCTCACCACCGGCGTGCTCGTCGGTCTCGGCGGCCTCGGCCTCTTCGTCTACATCATGTTCGTGAACCGGCCGAGCGGCCGGTTGTGGTTCTACTGGATCGCCCCGCTCCTTGCCCTCGGCTTCGCGGGAATGATGATTCAGCTCGTCGTTGGGTACTGGCTCAAGGTGGGGCGTCTCGAAGCCCGCGGGCGGCGCGTGGAGTGACCGACCCGGCAACGCCGGCGGGCAATGTCCCGGATCCGGTCGACTGGCCGACCGCGCGGAGGGTCGCGCGTGTCGTAGGTGGGCGCGACCCGCTCTCGCTCTCGTACCTGGGCACCTCGCTCGACCGCGACTTCACGGCGCTCACCGAGGAAGCCGAAGGGTACGTCGCGGATTTCACGGGCCTGCGCGGGCCCGGCCGTGCGACCGCCGCAGTGCTCGACCGTGGTGGATGGGTCGACGCGAACGTCGAATCGATGCGGCGGCTGCTCGCACCACTCACCCAACGTCTCGGCGAGCGTCTTGCCTCGAGCGCGATAGCCCCGCTCGGCCGGATCGTCACCGGCACCGAGGTGGGTGTGCTGCTCGGCTACCTGTCGCAGCGCGTCCTCGGCCAGTACGACCTGCTCGTGCCCGAGGGCGCGTCGGGTGACGCCGTCTACTACGTGGGGCCGAACGTGCTCGGCCTGGAGAAGCGATTCGCCTTCCGGCCGCGCGACTTCCGGCTCTGGATCGCGATCCATGAAGTCACCCACCGGGCGCAGTTCACGGGCGTTCCGTGGCTGAAGTCCTACTTCCTTTCGCTCGTCGACAAGACGCTCAACATCGTCGAACCCGATCCGCGGACGCTGCTCGACGCAATGCGTCGGGCCGGCGACGAGTTGCGGCGCGGCCGGAACCCCCTCGACGACGGCGGGATCGTCGGCCTGTTCGCCAGCCGCGAGCAGCGCGGCGTGCTCGACCAGGTGCAAGCCCTGATGTCGTTGCTCGAAGGGCACGGCAACTTCGTCATGAGTGAGTTGGGCCGTCGCCACGTCGCCGGCGAGGAGCGGATGGCTCGGATTCTGCACACCCGCCGCCAGGCGAGTGGCCTGAACTCAGTCGTGCAGAAACTGCTCGGCTTCGAGATGAAGATGCGCCAGTACGACGTCGGCGAGCGTTTCATTCGCGCGGTAACCGACGAAGCTGGGTTGGGCGTCCTCGACGCCGCGTGGCAAGGACCCGAAGCGTTGCCGACACTCGAAGAGCTGCGCGTACCCAGCCAATGGCTCACGCGGGTCGGCGCATCGTCCCCGGCCGCGCGCGCGACCGGTACCGCGTAGCGGTGTTGGAGCACGCGCTCGCGCATTGGCGCGACCGCGTGGGAGCCGTCGACGACCTCGACCGGGGTCGCGTGGTACTCGTCGGATGTTCCGGGGGTGCGGATTCGCTGGCGCTGCTCGCGCTGACGTGTTCGTTGCGGTTCGACACGGTCGCCGTATACGTCGATCACGGATTGCGCGGAGAAGGCGCGCGAGAAGGCGCGTTCGTCGGCGAGGTCGCGTCGCGTTTCGGCGCGCGCCACGACGTGGTTCACGTAGAAGTGGGGGCGGGCGGGAACCTTGAAGCGCGGGCACGCGACGCGCGTTACGCCGCGCTCGAAGCAATGCGCTCCCGGCTCGAGGCATCGGCGACGCTCGTCGGGCACACCGCCGACGATCAGGCCGAAACGGTGATGCTCAACTTCCTGCGGGGCAGCGGCGCCGACGGCCTCGGTGGGATGGCCGCGGTTCGCGGCTCGGTACGCCGCCCGCTGCTCGGGCTACGGCGCGCCGACACTCGCGAGATCTGCGCGCGCCTGGCTCTCGCTCCGGCCGAGGACGCGATGAACACGGATACGCACCACCGCCGGGTGTGGCTCCGGCGCGAGGTGATGCCGCGGCTCGAGGCCGGTGCGGCGCGCGACCTCGTTCCGCTGCTCGTTCGCCAAGCCGACGTGTTGCGTGAAGAGGCCGCGTATCTCGACGCCGCCGTCGCCCACGTCGAGTCAGGCCGTCCTCTCGATCTCGCCGAAATGCGGGCTTTGCCTTTGGCGCTCGCACGCCGCGCCGTTCGGCGCTTTCTCGGCTCTCCGCCCGCGAACGGGCGCGACGTCGACGCGGTACTCGGCGTCGTGGCCGGAGACGCGCGAGCGGCGCAGCTCACCGGTGGCGCGAGAGTGGAGCGCGCTGGTCCACGGATCGTGCTGGTCGTTCCTACGGACGTGCCGGAGCCGATGTCGTTGGCGCTGCCGGGCCACGCCGCGAGCCGGGGCGTCGAGATCGAAGCGTGGGTGGAGCATGCGCCGCCCGTCGCGTGGCCGAACGGACGCAGCACGTGCGTGGTCGACGCCGATCGGGTGGGGACGGCGGCGGTCGTGCGCCCGGCGGTCGCGGGTGAGCGGTTCCGGCCGCTCGGCACATCGGGCACCAAAACGGTCTTCGATGCATTGGCCGAGGCGGGCGTCCCGGCATCGGCCCGCCCCGGCGCGCTCGTCGTTGCGCGCTCGGATGAGAACGCAGTGTTACCGGCTGGGTCCCCGTGGTGGGTCGTCGGTTACCGTGTCGATGACCGGGTGAGGGTCACTTCTCGCACCCGGCGTTTCCTCTGGCTGGCCATCGGACCGGTGGAATGAACGACGCAAATATTGGGTCCGTCGTCGTCGACGAGCAGGAGCTGCAACAACGCATCTCCGAGCTCGGCAAAGAGATCACCTCCGACTACCAGGCGCACCCGCCGCTACTCGTCGGTGTGCTCAAGGGCGCGTTCATGTTCATGAGCGATCTCGCCCGAGCCATCGATCTCCCGGTCGAGTTCGACTTCATGGCAGTGTCGTCGTACGGGTCGGCGACGCGCACAAGTGGTGTCGTGCGCATCATGAAGGATCTCGATCTCGACCTCACCGACCGGCACGTGTTGGTCGTCGAAGACATTGTCGACTCCGGCCTCACGCTCGCGTACCTGCGCAAGAATCTGAAGGCGCGCGGCACCGCGTCCATCGAAGTGTGTGCCCTGTTGGTGAAGGAAGGGCTCCAGAAGGTCGATCCCGACCTGCGCTACGTGGGCTTCCGCATTCCGCCCACGTTCGTCATCGGCTACGGGCTCGACGTGGCCGAGGAGTACCGCAACCTCCCCTACATCGCCGAATATGCCGGGCCGCTCGCGCCGTAAGGTGGTGAGGTGACGGAAACCAAGCCGCTGCATGCCGTCTCCGACGGCAGCGCGACAGTCGACAAAGACCGCATCGAGCGGGCAGTGCGCGAGATCTTGCTCGCGATCGGTGAAGACATCGATCGCGACGGGTTGCGCCGCACTCCTCGGCGCGTCGCGGATATGTACGCGGAGATCTTGGGTGGGCTGTACGAGGAAGACCCCGCTCGTCATCTCGTGGTGACGTTCGAAGCTGACCACGACGAGATGGTCATGGTGCGCGACATCCCCTTGTTCTCGATTTGTGAGCATCACCTCGTACCGTTCCACGGCAAGGCGCACGTCGCGTACATCCCCGGCGCCGATGGGCGTATCACCGGACTGTCGAAGCTCGCACGCCTCGTCGACGGATTTGCGAGGCGGCCGCAGGTGCAGGAACGCCTCACCACCCAGATCGCCGACGCCATCGCCGACGTGCTCCAGCCGCTCGGGGTCTTCGTGGTGATCGAGGCCGAGCACCTTTGCATGTCGATGCGCGGTGTGCGCAAACCCGGCGCAACCACCGTCACGTCGGCGGTACGGGGGATGTTCAAGGACAATCCGGCGACCCGGGCCGAAGCGATGGCTTTCCTCGGGGTGAGCTGAGAAAAAAAGGGGCCGGTGCGGGTGTCCGGAGAGGCTCTGAGCGCCGCGTTCCTCCGATAACCTCCGGAGTCGTGCCCCACCGCTTCTCGACGGCGACGTTGGCCTCGCGAGCGGTCATGGGGGTCTTGAACGTCACCCCCGACTCGTTCTCCGACGGGGGGCGCTACGTGGCCCTCGACGCGGCAGTCACCCACGGTGCCGAACTCCTCGCGCAGGGCGCGTCGATCATCGACGTCGGCGGCGAATCCACCCGTCCCCGCGCTGAAGCCGTGCCGGTCGACGAGGAAACTCGCCGCGTCGTGCCGGTGATCCGCGGCATCCTCGACGCTGTGCCCGACGCGCGCTGCAGTATCGACACCACCAAAGCTGCCGTCGCCGCCGCGGCCCTCGACGCCGGCGCGGTCATCGTCAACGACATTTCCGCCGGCACGTTCGATGCGAACCTTCTTGCCGCGGTGGCCGACCACGATGCCGGCTACGTCGCGATGCACATGCAGGGCACCCCGGCGACCATGCAGGACGACCCGCACTACGACGACGTCGTGCGTGAAGTCGGCGACTTCCTGGTCGCGCGGCTCGATGCGGCGCGCGCCGCGGGGGTGCGCGACGACGCGCTGTTCGCGGACCCTGGAATCGGGTTCGGAAAAACGATCGAGCACAACCTCGCGCTGTTGGCCGCGCTCGCCTCTCTCGTGGAACGGCTCGACGTGCCGGTGCTCGTCGGCGCGTCGCGCAAGTCGTTCCTCGGCTCGCTCACGGGCGCGGCGCCGGTGACGGATCGAGAAGCCCAAACCCTTGCCACCACGGTGTGGGCGTTCGAGTGCGGTGCTCGCGTCGTGCGGGTCCACGAGGTCGCGCCGTCGGTTCGGGCCGCGCGGCTGCTCCACACGATCGCAACCGCGACTCCAGAAGGAGCGGCGGCGTGACGACGCTGCGCGGCCGTTGGGCCCAGGGACTTGAACCGCGCTTCTTCACCTGGATCATCAAGGATCGTCTCGGCGCGTCCGAACGACCGGGCGGGTTCGCTCGCAACCACCGGAAGGTGCGCCGCCAGGAGGAATTGATCTGGCTACGGGTCAACGGCTTCACGCACGTCGTGTCGTTGCTCGATTCGCCGCACAATCTCCACGCCTACGAAGAAGCGCAGCTGCAATATGTGCACCTGCCCATCGGCCGGCGCGACGAACTGCAAGATCGCCTGCTCGAGATCTTCACCTCGTTCGCCGGCTACCTCGACAACCCCGAAGAAAAGCTGCTCGTGCACCACGAGGAGTTCGGCGACCGGCTCCTCGGTGTGCTCGCGGCGTACTTGTTCTACTGCGGCCTCGTCGAAAACGGTCCGCACGCGATCTCCATCATCGAGAAGCTCAGCGGCCGCAACCTCGGCGCCGAAGGGCGCGAGATCGTGTCGGTCACGATCGACGAGAAACTCGTCCGCTAACCCGTTCAGGCGCGAACGACGCGTACGTGGTCGGTGCTGCCGGCTCGGCGCCCGGGCGCGCCGGCAACCAGCGTGACGAGGTCGCCGCTCTTCACCAGACCCGAGTCCAACGCAGCTTCCACCGCGTGCGCCTCGAGGTCGTCCCCGGTGTTCGGCGGCGCCGCGAGGGGTTGCACACCCCACACCAGGGTGAGGCGGCCGCGCACGTGAGGGTCGGTAGAGATGCCGGCGATGGGCATCGGCGGTCGGAACGCCGCGACGCGTCGCGCGGTGCGACCGCTCTGCGTCGGGCACAGGATCGCGGCAACACCGAGATCTTCCGCGGCTTGCACCGCCGCGTGCGCGACTGCCCACGCAACTTTGTCGTCGTCGAGCGCGCCGGCCGCGGGCGCGGCGCGCTGCCGCGGCCACGTCTCGGCCGACTCCGCGACCTCGGCCATCGTGCGCACCGCATCGGTGGGGTAGAGGCCGACCGCGGTTTCCTCGGACAACATCAGCGCGTCGGTCCCGTCGAGCACCGCGTTCGCGACGTCGTTGACCTCCGCTCGTGTGGGAAGGGGCGCGTGTGTCATCGATTCGAGCATCTGTGTCGCGGTGATTACCGGCTTCCCGGCCATGTTGCAGAACCGGATGATCTCCTTTTGGATGAGCGGGACCCGCCGCGCCGGCACCTGGATCCCGAGGTCGCCTCGCGCAACCATCACCGCGTCCGCCGCCGACACGATGCCCGCGAGGTGATCGAGGGCCGCAGCGGTTTCGATCTTCGCAACGAGGTGCGGCCGAGGACCGCGCTTCGGGAGACGCGCCCGCACATTCTCGACGTCTTCAGGCCGGCGCACGAACGACAGTCCGATGAACTCGGCGCGAATCGACAGCGCCAGATCGAGCGCGACGAGGTCGGCTTCCGTGAAGGGATCGACGAAGTGTTCGGCGCGCGGTACATGCATGCCCTTGCGCGATCGCAGCACGCCGCCGCGCACGACATGGCAAAGAACGTCGCGACCCTTGACCTCTTTGACTTTGAGCACGATCGCGCCGTCGGCGAGGAAAATGTCGTCGCCGGGGCCAACCCAGTCGGCCAGCGCGGGCGTCGTGGTCGATACGCGGTCGCGATCACCTTCGATTGGCTCGCCGCTCAGTGTGAAGTCGTAGCCCGCGTGGAGTTCTACTTCCTCGCCTTCGATTTCACCGGTGCGCAGCTTCGGGCCGGGGAGATCAACCAGCACGCCGACCGCCCGCCCGAGAATCGCCGCTTGTGATCGTGCGATCGTGGCCGCGAGGACGTGCACGGCTGCGTCGCCGTGGGCGGCATTGAGCCGTACGACGTCGGCACCCGCTGCGAGCAGGGCGTTGACCGCCGCAGGTTCGGAGGTGGCCGGCCCGAGCGTCGTCACGATCTTTGTGCGTCTCACGGGGGAGATTGTCGTCTTGAATGCAACCCCTATGGTGGACATTCATGGATCGCATCCGGATCGTCGGTATCCGGGCGCTCGGCGTGCACGGTGTGCTGCCCGAAGAGCAGACCCGGCCCCAACCCTTCGAAGTCGACGTGGAACTCACCGTCGACCTGCGCGCCGCGGGTCAGAGCGACGCGCTTGAAGACACCGTCGACTACGGCGCGGTGTGCGAAGCCGTGAATCGCGTGGTGTCGTCGGAACGTCACCAGCTTCTGGAACGCCTCGCCGAAGGTATCGCCGAGGTGTGCTTGGGCGACGCGAGGGTGCAGGGCGCAGTGGTCGAGGTGCGCAAACTTCATCCGCCGGTGCGAGCGATGGTCGACTACGTCGCGGTGCGCGTCGAGCGGTGACTCGTACGCGCGCGTACCTCGCGCTCGGTTCCAATCTCGGTGACCGTGCCGCGTACTTGCAGCACGCGATCGATGGGTTGGCCGCCACCGAAGGCATCGATGTGGTTGCTGTTTCGCGCGTGTATGCAACCGAGCCGGTTGGCGGCCCCACTCAGGACGACTACCTCAACGCGGTCGTTGCGATCGACACGATGCTCACACCGCACGAGTTGCTCGGCGTCGCGCACGCGATCGAAGACTCGGCGCAACGTGTCCGTGCCGTTCGCTGGGGTCCGCGCACCCTCGACGTCGACGTGCTCCTCTACGACGACATCAAACTCGACGACGATGTGCTCACGATCCCGCACCCGAGGATGTGGGAACGCGACTTCGTGCTCGTACCGCTGCACGACGTTGCTCCCGATGTCGTGCACGACTCCGACCACGCGCAGGGCGGCGTGCGCGATGCCGAAGTAGCATTGCGCCTGCCCGTCACGTAGGGGCGTTTGGGAGATGTACGAGAGTAAGCGCACACTCGCGCTGGTCGGTCCCGGCCGAGCGGGGACAACGATCGCCCTGGCGCTCAACGTCTCGGGTTGGCATGTCACCGGCGTCGCCGGACGCGCGCCCGACGCGCCCTCCACCACGTCGACTGCGGCATGTCTCGACGCTCCGCCCAGCCTGGTGTCCGACATCGGTCGGGGAGCTGCTGTCGTCATGATCGCAACGCCCGACGCGGCGATCGAATCCGTCGCGACCGCGTGCGCCGCGTCGCTCGAACGCGACGCCTTGGTGTTTCACCTTGCCGGCTCGCGTGGCCTGGACGTGTTCGACGCCTTGCTCGAAGCTCGCCCCGACGCGCGCGTCGGCTCGATGCACCCATTGCAATCATTCGCGTCGACGTCCGCAGGCCTTGGGCGACTGCCCGGTTCGTGGGCCGCTGTCGCGGGCGATCCCGAAGTAGAAGAGATCGCCGCGGAGTTGGACCTCCGAGCCTTCCGGGTCGAGGACTCGCGGCGCGCGCAGTACCACGCGGCCGCAGTCGTGGCGTCGAACCACGTGGTGGCGCTCCTCGGCCAGGTCGAGCGGATGGCGAAAGCGGCCGGCGTCCCCTTCGACGCGTTCGCGCCGCTCGTGATCGCCTCGGTCGAGAACGCCTTCCGGCTCCGGCCCGAAGGTGCGCTCACCGGCCCGATCTCACGTGGCGACCTCAAGACAGTGCAGTCGCACCTCGAGGCACTCGATCCCGGGGAGCGCGACGCGTACCGGGCGCTCGCACGCGAGGCGGCTCGACTGGCCGGACGGCGCGACAACGCGCTCGACCGCCTCCTCGACGACCTCCGTCACGCAGGGGACACTGGACCGACGTAACATTGAGGTGCTACCTGAACCGCAGTCTGGACCCTTGTGGCCGGAACCGTGAGGTTCGTACTTGCTCCATCTCGACACCATCGGGCGCCTGCGCGCCGTGTGCGACGACGCTCGCCGTTCGGGCGGGAGCGTCGGCCTCGTACCAACGATGGGCTTCCTCCACGAGGGCCATCGCTCGCTGATTCGCGC
>JAODBJ010000165.1 GCA_025463905.1 Actinomycetes bacterium | reverse complement strand
CGGCGAGAACGAGCGAGCGGCTCGCTACCACGGGAACATACAGGCGCACATCCTGTTCCTGGAGGCTGCGATGCCGCCGGCGAGCGTGCTGCAACACGAACAGGTCGTCGCGCGTATCGAGCGCGAGCTCGGCAGCGACGCGTTTGCGACCGTCACCGCGGCCGGCGAGGCGACCGATCGTCGCGTCGCGGTCGAGGAGGCACGTGCCTGGGTCGAGTCATTGGTCGCACCGGCGCTGCGCGCGCGCCGCGCCCCGCGTGGCGACCTTCCCGGCCGGCGCAATGACGGCGCGCTATCTGACCGTCAGCTCGAAGTGCTGCGCGTCGTTGCGTCGGGTCTGAGCAACAAGGAGATCGCGCTCGAACTCGGCATCAGTACGAAGACGGTCGAGCATCACGCCGAGGCAATCTTCCGCAAGCTGCGCGTGCGCGGCCGTACCGAAGCGACCGCATGGGCCCATCGCCACGGCCTCCTTGACGGCTGAACCGATTCGACGGCACGCAAGATGCAAACCACGCGTCCTCGCCCGGCTCGGTGCTACCGGTCGCGGGCGTGGCCGAAGTACATCAGTTCCCAGATCGCGTCGTCCTTGTGGGTCTCGATCAACTCATCACCGCGATACCGGGAGACCTCGATGTCACCGACGAATCGCAGGTAGGCGCCATCGAAATGCGCCAACTTGGCGGCGATGCGTTTGATTCCCTTGAGGCTGTCGACCATCCGACTGTCCGACAAGTCGTGGTTGCGGGTGAACGAGACGACGTATCGGTCCCGGCCATCCCGGTAGGTGTAGCGCGTCGTGGCCGCGACGGGCTTGCCGGTCTTCTGATCGGTGTAGACGCCTTCGCGTTCGAAGGTGACCTTGTCGGGGTCATCGCCCACGACGACGTTGTCACGGGCGAGCATGAAGATAGGCAGCGGCTCGTACCCGTACTCCTCCGCGGCGGTGATGTAGGACGCGATAACCGAATACGGTCCGGCCTGACCGCGCGCCCAGTACCAGTCATGTATCACCTTCATCAGGCCGACATTGCCCCAGTTGTGATCGTGGTAGCCGACCCCTGTCGTGTCGTGCTGCTCGCCGTCGACGGAATAGGTCACAGTCGCGGCGCCTTTGGGCACCGAAGGAAGCCACGCGAACTCGAGCGACCGATCCGCGCCGAACAACATGTGTCCGGTGGAAGGGCGCCACGGTGGAACCTCACCTATCAACGTGACATCGACCGAGATCTCCTCCGCAGATGCTTGGATCCGATAACGATGTAGGTCACCGGTGAATCGGTTCTCACCGAGGCGCACATCGGCATTGTCTTTCGCCGCCGACCATTCAGCCGGTTGATAGTGCATGACCTTCTCGAAGTGGCGACCGTCGGGAAGATCGAGATTCAGGCGGAGCAGCGGCGACAACGGCTTCCGCGGATTCGCGATGTCGTCCTTGTTCATGAAGCTCACGACCAGCTCCGCGCCGTCTGCCAGCGGCGCGTCGAAGTACCACCATTCGTAGGTACCCGGGGAGTCGTCGGTGCGTGCGCCGTCCTCCCACGCAGCAATTGACGTTGGCGACAGTCCGAAACGCTTGTAGTCCGCGGGCGAGCTCGCCATCACTGCCAGTTTGCTTGCCATGAAGTCCTCCTTCGCACGGTCGCGTCGCTACCGACGTTCGTACCGCGGGCGCAGCGCGTCAACCCAAGCGCAGTGGTCGCCCCGGGCCGCGTCCTACGTGATCGCGTGAGGAAGTCCGCGCACGCCTCGCCGCATACTGATTGTCAGTCATCCTCACGACGGGAGGACACATCGATGGGCATAGGGGCTCTGCGCGAGCGGATCCTCGCGCGCAGGGATCGAAGAAGTCTCGAGGACCGCGATCCTCAGCCGCCTCGGGCGTGGCGAGCGCGACTGTGAAACGTGGCTTAGTTTTTGCGAGCGGATATGTGGTCGGCGTGGCATGGGAACTCGGCGTCCTGCGCGGCCTTCAAGATGTGAATGCCGACCTGCTCGCGTTGGTGATCGCCGCGGACGTGGTCGTTGGTACGTCCGCCGGGTCCACCGTGGCCGCGCAGATCACCACCGGCACCGCGCTCGACACGCTCTACGCCGCGCAACTGAGTGAGGAATCCGCGGAGATCGAGGTCGACGTCGACCTGGGCGCCCTCACGGCGCGGTTCGCCAAAATCGCCGAGACTGGAGCCTCGGCCACGGACATTCGGCGGCGGATCGGTGCACTGGCTCTCGCCACACAAACGACTGTCGACGAACCGACATACCGCGCCTCGAGAGCCGCCCGGTTGCCCGTTCAGACATGGCCGGCCCGGGACGTCCGTCTGGTGGCCGTCGACACCGAATCGGGTGAACCGACCGTGTTCACACGCGACTCAGGGATCGCGCTCGTCGATGCCGTCGCTGCGAGCTCCGACTTTCCGGGTGTCTGGCCACCGCTGACGATCGGCGAACACCGGTACATGGACGGAGCCCTCCGTTCTCCGACGAACGCAGACCTCGCGGCGGGATGTGACCGCGTACTGGTTCTCACGCCGTCGGCTGCCGATCCGCGCGGGCTATTCGGCAGCCTCGAGGACGAAATCAAGTTGCTCGAACCTGCAGATGTGCGGGTCGTCTTCGCGGATGCAGCGTCGCTTGCGGCATTCGGTACGAACCCGCTGTCGCCCTCTGCCCGCACTCCCGCTGCGGAAGCTGGACGCACTCTTGGCCGGACTCGCGCGGCCGACCTCGAATGGTTCGCCAAATGACCAGCCGTCCCGAGCCAGGTGCCCAAGCGGTGCAAGGAGCAACTGCAGGGGAAGGCTCGCCGTCACTGACGCAAGTGCAGAACCTGGCCAGGTATGCCGCTCGTGCCACCTTCGAGGATCTCTCGCCCGCGTCGCGCACCCAGCTACCGATCCACATCCTCGACTCGCTTGGGTGCTGCATCGCCGCCCTGGGAGCCGCCCCCATACAGGCCTGCCGGCAGCAAGTCACGGACTTCGGTGGGACCGGTCCGTGTGCGCTGATCGGCGGCGACAAGGCGAATCCGGTGTACGCGGCCTTCTGGCACACCGCCTTGGTGCGCTACGTCGACTTCATGGACAACTTCCTGGCCCCGACCGAGACCTGCCATACGGCCGACAACTTCGGCGTGGCGTTGACGGCTGCGGACTACGCGGGCGGCAGCGGGCGCGATTTGATGCTCGGTGTGGCGTTGGCATACACCGTGCAGTCGCGCTTCGTCGACCATGGCAACTTCATGACGGCCGGCTTCGACCACACGACGCAACTCGCCTTCTCGCACAGCGCGGCAGGAGGTCGACTGCTTGGCTTCAACGAAGAGCAGATCAGCAACGCGATCGCGATGGCAGCGAGCAGCGACGCCTCTTTCGCAGTCATCCGAGCCAAGCCGCTGTCGCAGTGGAAGGGTCTCGCATCGGCGCAATCGGCGCTTGGTGCAATGAACACGCTGTTTCTTGCCCGCCGCGGCGTCCGAGGCCCGTTGGATGTCCTCGAGGGACCGAACGGCGTCGACCATCTGCTGCGTATGCAGGTGCGCATCGATTGGGACAAGGAAGGCTACGAAGGGGTAGTCGAGAGTTCGATCAAGAAGTACAACGCGGAAATTCATACGCAATCGGCGATTCACTGCATGATCGAACTGGCCCGGCAGCATCCGTTCGATCCCAGCAAGGTGGTTTCGATCGAGGCGGATGTAACCCGAATCGCTTATGACTTCACCGGTGGCGGCCTGTACGGACTGGACGCAGTGATCGAGACCAAGGAGCAGGCCGATCACAGTCTTCCGTATGTGCTGTCCGTGGCCTTGCTCGATGGGAACGTGACGCCCGCGCAGTTTGCGCCGAACCGCATCGCGCGATCCGACGCACAGACACTCCTGAAGAAGATTTCGGTCCGACCGAACCACGAATACACGAAGGAATACCCGCGAAAAATGCCTGCGAAGATCGTCGTTCGTCTGCAGGATGGGACGACGTATGAGCATGAGGTGCAGGACTACCCGGGCCTCGCTTCGCATCCCATTGCCTGGGAAGACGCAGTCGAGAAATTTGATCGTCTCGTCGCTGATCGCATCGACGACGCTCTCTCTCGCGAGATCAAGGACGCGGTGCGCGGGCTCGCAGGCATCACGGTCAAGGATCTGATGGA
>JAODBJ010000323.1 GCA_025463905.1 Actinomycetes bacterium | reverse complement strand
CGCAACAAATAGTGTTGCGTAGCGACGCACGCCTACAGGGTGAAGGTTGTGCCTTCTCTTGCGGCGACGACTTCGAGGGCCGTTGATGTGTGGTCTGACGCGATCGCTGCGATCGCGTCGTCGTCGCGAAACGGTGCATGGTGGGTGAGCACGAGGCGCCCGACTTTGGCTTCGCGAGCCAACGCCACTGCGTATTCCGCGGTGGAGTGACCGAACGCTGTCGCGCGTTCGATCTCCGACACGACGAACGGCGCGCCGTGCACGAGCACGTCGACGCCCCATGCCAGCGCGAGCGCGTCCTCGTGGCGCTCGCCGAGCCCATCGGGACCGGGCCCGTAACGGGTGGGACAGTGGTCGGGGAGGTACGCGAACGTGCCGCCACTTTCCGGGTCGGTGACGCGGTAGCCGAACGTGCGGCCGCCCTTGTGCAGGACGTCGCGCGCCGTCACCGTGAACCCCTCGATCTCGTGCTCGCCCGCCTCCAGACCGCGGTGATGCCACGATCCTCGCAACCCGTCCGGCGTGATCGGGAAGTGCGGCGGCGACATTGCCCGCGACAACACTTCGAGCGGGTCGCCCTGCGCCGGTTGCATCAGCGTGACGTGCGCGTCGTCACGGTCCGCAGGAGGGAAGAAGGGGAGGCCCTGCACATGGTCCCAGTGCAGGTGCGTCAGAAGGATCGATCCGCGAAACGGCGTACTGCTGAAGACGCGCGTCAACGAGAGCAAACCGGTTCCTGCATCGAGCAGCAGTCGCGGGAGGTCGTCGCCGACCGCGATCGCGACCGACGACGTGTGACCACCGAAACCGTCGTACTCGGCGCCTGCTACCGGGGTGGATCCGCGTACGCCGTAGAACGTCACCCTCACGTTCCGGCGGGATCCTCGCGTCGATGCCCTTCGCTGATCGCTGCGAGCGCGTCGCGGTCGAGTTGGTCTTCGGTCGCCACCGCGACCCGTACGGGCGTCAATGCTTTGACCGTCGACGTACGGCGGCCGCCTTCGAGCACCGCGCGCTCACCCAGGATCGCACCGGGCCCGAACTCGACGAGCGGTTCACCGTCCACTTCGACGCTCACCACACCGTCGAGCACGAGGTAGATCTCCCGGCCGAGTTGGCCCTGTTCGACGAGCAGGTGGCCTTCTTTGACCTTGCGGATCGCGGGCTTCTGGCCGCCCCGCATGATCGTGGTCGACATCTCACGTTCGAGCGCGGTCTCGACCGCGGTGACGAGCGCGGGTGAATCCTCGTCGCCCCACGGCGAGTGCTTGCCGAACGAGTGGCGGTACCACTCCTTGAAGTTGGCGAGGCCCGCCTTCGCGTGCAGCTTGCCGGCGCCGTCGTAGATCCAGTGGCGCGGGAAGCTGCTCGCACCTTCGAGCTCGAACTCGGTGCGGCCATCGGCGTGCAGCGTGAGTGCGAGCGTCGACCACACGAGCGGCGCACGGAATTGCACGAACGGCGGGTGGTTGACGTGGCGCGGCGCGGGCAAGCCGGTGCGTCCGCCGACCGTCTGCACGAATTTCGCCGACGTCTCGCTGATTTCAGGGTCGCGCCTGATTTCGGGCATGACCGCGGCGGTGAACGTCATATCGGTGACGAGCATCTTCACCGTTGTGGAACCCATCACGGTGCCGCTGTCGTCGGCGTATCCCGCGTCCACGACCTTGCCGTCCTGTACGTCGATCCAAGCGTGCAACCGGTTGGCGAACCGGAACGCGTCCCTCTGCGCCATTTCGTCGATGTCGTCGATTGTGTCGGGCGGTGGGTTGTCGTAGTGCGCGGCCTTCACGATGTCGAATACCGATCGCGGCATGCCCGTGACTGCTTCCGACGGGATCCACGACAATGTGGTTACGGAATGCTCGAAATGCATGGCCAACCCCCATGGCGGTACGTGCCTACGAAGGTACGCGAGCGGGACACATCGGCGCGATGGTGCGGTCCAGGTTTTTGCGGGTGGTGCTAGCCACCCGGAAACCACGCCTCTCCGGGCGAGGGGTGCCAGCACCACCGCGGGGAGGACGGAAACCAGGCTTGTGTCTCGCCCGCATTCCGACTGTGATCACGTGTCGTGACGGGTTCTCGAATCACCGTGTTCCTCGCGGACGACAACATCCTTGTCCGCGAAGGCGTGCGCGCACTGCTTGCGGCGGAGGACGACCTCGAGGTCGTCGGGGTCGCCGAAGACTTCGACGGGCTCGTACAAGGCGCCGACGCCACCCACCCGCAAGTGGTGGTCACCGACATTCGCATGCCGCCGAACTTCCAGAACGAAGGCATCGAAGCCGCGAAACTCGTCCGCAAGCAGCACCCCGGCACCGGTGTGGTGATCCTGTCGCAGTACGACGAACCGGAGTACGCGATCGCACTGCTCTCCGACGGTGCTGCCGGCTACGCCTACTTGCTCAAGGACCGTGTGGGCGACGGCGACCAACTTGCCCGCGCGGTGCGGGAAGTCGCGACCGGTGGCTCGATGCTCGATCCCGCGATCGTGAACGCGATCGTCGCGCCCGCGCGGAGCGACGAGCTCGACGAACGCGAAGACCAACTGCTGCGCTGGATCGCCGAGGGTCGTCCGGTGAAGGCGATCGCGGCCACGTGGGACATCACGGCCGAAGCCGCGAACGACGCAGTCGAAGACCTCTTCCTCAAGCTCGCCAAAGAAGCGAGCGCGGGTAAGGAAGGTGCGCTGCGGCGGCTCCGCCTCCTGCAAAAAGCGATCGTCGATCGCGAAGAGCAGGGCGAAACGCTGAGCCGGCTCCTTCCAGGCCGCCTCGTGGAGAAACTGCAGCGCGACGGGCGGGGGATCGGCGAGTCGGAACGGATGGATGTCACCGTGTTGATGAGCGACGTGCGTGGCTACTCGGGGATCGCCGAGCGGGTGGAAGCGACCGTGCTTGCCTCGATGCTCAACAACCATCGCGCCGAGATGAACGCGGCCATCCTCTCGGAGAACGGCACCGTGATGCAGTATGTCGGCGACGCGGTGATGGCGGTGTTCGGCGCGCCGTTCGCGCAGGCGGACCACGCGGACATGGCCTTGGCCGCGGCGTGCGCGATGCACGAACGGCAGCACGCGTTGAACGACCGTTGGCGGGGCGAGAGCATCCCGGAGTTCGGTATCGGCATCGGGCTGTCCACCGGCGAGGTCGCGGCCGCGCTGTTGGGCTCCGAGGAACGACTGGAATACACGTTGGTGGGCGACACGGTGAACCTGGCACAGCGTTTGCAAGACCTGGCTCGTCCGGCCGGCACGACGGTGCTCAGTGCTCCGACATTGGCGGCGCTTTCCGTGCGGCCCGATGTGGAGTCGCTGGGATCGCAGATGGTGAAAGGCCGGGAAACGCCGGTCGAGGTGTACAAGCTCGCCGGGTTGGCGGGCACCACAACGACATTCGAGACGGGGGCCTGATCGATGGACCAACAGCTTGCCTGCACGGCGCGCGGAGTCCGCAAGACGTTCGAGGCCGAGTTGGCGCCCGTACGCGCCTTGCGCGGCGTCGACCTCGACATCGAGTCGGGCGAGTTCGTCGCGATCATGGGACCGTCGGGTTGTGGCAAGTCGACCTTGCTGAACCTCATCGCCGGTCTCGATATGCCCGACGAAGGGGAGATCGCGATCGCCGACGAGACCATAACCGGGAAGAGCGAAGACGACCTCGCCCGGATGCGGCGGCGCCACATCGGCATCGTGTTTCAGTTCTTCAACCTGCTTGAAGGCATGACGGTGCTGGAGAACGTCGTGTTGCCGGCCGTGATCGCGGGAAGCAAGCGCAAGGCCGCCGAGACGCGGGCGCGCGACATGCTCGACCTGCTCGGTCTGGGCGACAAGTCGCGCGAGCTCCCCGGCGTGCTGTCCGGTGGTCAGCGCCAACGGCTCGCGATCGCGCGTGCGCTCGCGAACGAACCGACGCTGCTGCTCGCCGACGAACCGACCGGTGCGCTCGACAGTGAAGGCGGCCACGAGGTGCTCGAACTATTCAAGCGCCTACACGCCGACGGCCAAACCATTCTCATGGTGACGCACAACGACGAAGTCGCGGCCGCTGCCGATCGCATCGTGCGTATGCGCGACGGCCGCATCGACACCGGCGCCGACGAGCTGCCAACTAGTAGCAGCAGCGCAGCCGCGCGATAGCGCGGACATGGGCGCCGTCTGGCTTCGCTTCCAAGCCGACGTCCGGCGGCACATCGCGGTGTTCGTCGCGCTCGCGCTGCTGGTGGGCATCGCGAGCGGGGTCGTCATGACGGCGGCGGCCGGTGCCCGTCGCACCAACACAACGTTGCCGCGTTACTTCAAGTCGGCGCTCGAACCGGACGTGCTCGTGAATCCCGACAACCTCGAGTTCGACAAGCCGGCCGCGATGGCGAAGTGGGCTCAGCTCGATCACCTGCCCAACGTCGTCGCGAGCGGCGAGATTCGGGGCGTCAACGCGATCCCCGTCCGGCGCGACGGGCGCCCCGATGTGCGCTACTTCGGCGACATCATCGCGGCGAATCCCGATGGCCTGCTCTTTCAAAAGGTCTACCGGTCGAACCTCGTTGCCGGCCGCGCGCCCGACCAGCGCAACCCGCACGAGATCGTGATCAATCGGGAGCTGGCCCGCAAACGGCATCTCCGGGTCGGGAGCGAACTTCGGATCTGGAGGTTCACCGACCAAGACACGCAGGTCACCGACGTTGGCCAGCTGAAGCCGCGCCCGGCCTATCCCGTCACGGTGACGGGTATCGACCTTCCGCTCGACGACGCGTCGCGCGCGACCGACGACCCGCGCTTCGGCGGCGTCATGCTCTTTACTCGCGCGTTCGCCGAGCTGCCGGGTGTACGCCCGATCTACGCCGGGAAGATGGTGCGCTTACGACACGGCGCGGCAGATCTCCCGACGTTCGAACGCGCGGCCACGACGTTGCTCGCGCAGAACCTCAACTTCCAAGAGACACGCCTCACTGAGGCGCGTGTCATCCGCGCGGTCCGACCCTTCGTGGTCGCGCTCTCGTTGTTCGCAGTGCTCGCGGCACTGGTGGGCGGGCTGGTCGTCGCGCAGACCGTGACGCGCCAACATCGTGCTGACGCGCGCGACCACGATGTGCTCACCGCGCTCGGCTTCACGCAACGCGATCGAGTGGCGCTCGGCGCGGCACGCGGGGCCGTGATCGGGATGCTCGGCGCCGTCGTCGCAGTCGTGGGTGCGTGGGCCGCGTCGTCGATCATGCCGATCGGACCCGTCCGCGCTCTAGACCCCGTCTCGGGCCGTTCGGTCGACACTGTTGTGTTCGTGATCAGTGTCGTTGTGATCGTCGCGTTCACCACAGTGCACGGCGCACTGGTCGCCGTCTTGGCACCGTCGATGCGAAGGCGCAGAGCACACGCCGAAGTGCCGCCGTTGTTGCCGGCTCCGATCGCTACCGGCGTTCGCTTCGCGCTCGACCGAGGTCAGGGATCATCCTCGCTACCACTGCGATCGACGTTGCTCGGCGTCGTGGTCGCGATCAGTGCCCTCGTCGCGTCGATGGTGTACGGCGCAGGGCTGGCCCACTTCACGTCCACGCCGCGGTTGTACGGCTGGGTGTGGGACTTCCAAGTGGAACCGGGGGACCCCGCGCAAGTGCCGGCGGTCGCGCATGCCCTCGCGCGGGACCCATCGGTGAAGGCATACGCGGAGGGCCAGTACACCCAGCTCGACTTCGGTACCTCATCGGTCGCGGCGATTGCGCTCGCGCGGGCGCGTGGTGTGCCCGTCGTCGAGACCCTGGCGGGTCGCGCGCCCGCTTCCGACAACGAGGTCGCGTTGGGCACATCGAGCATGCGGACGCTCGGCGCGCACATCGGTGACACGGTGTACGCGCGCGGCCCCGCGGGCCGTTATCCACTGCGCGTCGTCGGTCGCGCCGTGTTCGCCCGCTTCGCGCCGTACCCCGGCAGCGAACCGACCGGCCTCGGCACCGGCGCCGCCATCACGATGGGGGCGTTGAAGCACGTCACACCCGACGGGCGCGGGAACGGCAACCATTTCTTCCTCGTGATGAACCGGCCGGGCACGTCCGTAAACCTCGCGGCCAGCAAGACGAGGCTGTTCCCGAGCAACGTGCGAGCCGGCGATGTGTGGGGTCCACAACGACCGAACGACGTGCTCAGCTACCAGCGCCTGGAACGGACGCCACTCCTGCTCGCCGCGCTCCTCTTGCTGCTCGGCGCGGCCACGACGGTGCATCTCCTCGTCACCGGCGTACGCCGCCGCCGGCGCGATCTTGGGCTGCTCAAGGCGATTGGATGCACGGTGCGCCAGATCGTGAGCATCGTGCTGGCGCAGGCGACCACGCTCGTTGCGTTGTCGCTCTTCGTCGCGGTTCCCGCCGGCGTCATCGCCGGCCGTTTCGCGTGGCTGCTGACCGCGCATTGGCTCGGCATCCCTGCCCAGCCGATGGTGCCGCTCACGGTCGTCGCCATCGTCGTAATCGTGGCGCTCGCGGCCGCAAATGTTGTTGCGTTGTTGCCGGGGCTTCGGGCCGCGCGTGTACGCGCGGCGGTGGCGCTCCGCACAGAGTAAGGCGTGGAAGCATGGCAGCAGTCTCAGAACAGGTGATGACCACGCAAGCGTTGGACGTCTCGCAACCGGTGTCGCACGAGCGCGTCGCACCGGGCCCGTTCGCCCTGATCGTCGCGGTCGCGGCAGCGACGGCAGTTACCGGCGCGTACGCGACCTTGGGTATCGACGCCGATGACCGAGTGCTACGCGGTATCGGTGCGGTCATCGCGTTGCTATGGGTGGGCGCCGCGATCGCGATCGCACGTGTGCGGCGAGAGCCACTGGCAACATGGTGCGCGCTTGTCGGTGTCGTGATCGTCGCCTCGATCACCGCGGTCGCGAAGTACGACGAAGTTGGGTCGGCGGGGGCTCGGGCGGCGCGAGGGTTTGCGGTCGCCGCGATCCCGTTGGTCGTCGCCGGACTCATCATCGCGTTGCCCGACGGTCGCGTCGCCGACCGCGTGCGGCGGGTCACACTCGGGCTGCTCGTGCTCCTCGCGGTCGGCTTCGGGTTGATACTGGATCAACGTCATGGCGCGTTGCGCCGGACACCGATCGTCGTCGAAGACATCCTGTTCGGTCTCGTCGCCGTCGCCGCATTTCTGGATCGGTACCGGCGCGCGAGCGCGGTCGAACGGGCGCGTATGCAATGGGTCGGCTGGGGCGCAGTGCTCGCGCTGTCGCTCACTGCCGGAGTGTGGTTGCTGCGCGGGCTCGTCGGGTGGCCCGCGGTCGCGGGCGAGGTCACCGTGGCCGGCACGAGCATCGTGCCGGTGGCTGTCGCGCTCGGCGCGATCGACCGGAGAGGCGTGCGAATCGACCGCTTGCTCGCCGGCACCATCGAAGCCGGCGGGCTCATGGTGATGGTGGGAGCGGTGTACGTCGTCGTTGTGCTCGGGTTCGGTGACGCTCCGCACGCCGCCGAACGGCGGGTGCTCGGTCTGTCGATGGTCGCGGCGGTGATCGCCGCGGTGCTGTACGCCCCGGCGCGCGCTCGCCTGAACGACTTTGCGAACCGACGCGTCTACGGAGAACGGCGTGCGCCCGACGAGCCGCTGCAGACCTTCGGCGCCCGCATGTCGCGTTCGATCCCCCTCGACGAGCTCCTGTTGCAGTTGGCCGAATCGTTGAAGAAGAGCATGCAACTGAGCGCCACCGAGGTATGGACAGGTACGGGCGGCGTGCTCGAGTGCGCGGCGTCGGTGCCTTTCCGTGAACCGCCGCGCGTGCGCCTGGGCCCCGACGCAGTTGCCGTGATCTGCCGGGCCCACGTTTCCGGGAACGCGTGGCTCCAGGTGTGGCTACCCGAACTCCTTGCGGCCCATCCTGGGAAAGTGCTGCGCATGGCGCCGATGGCGCACTCGGGCGAGCTTCTCGGCCTGCTCGTGTGCGAGCGCAACCCCGACGCCGCGCCGTTCACCGAGGAAGAAGAACGAGTCCTCACCGAACTCGCGCGTCAGGTCGCCCTCGCGTTGCACAACACCCGGCTCGACACCGCGCTGCAGGCATCGCTCGACGAACTGCGCATCGCCAACGAACAACTGCGCGCGTCGCGAAAGCGCATCGTCGCGGCGGCCGACCAGTCGCGTCGCCGAATCGAACGCGACTTGCACGACGGCGCGCAACAACGACTCGTCGCGCTCGCAGTGAAGCTCGGGCTCGCGCGGCAACTGCTCGAGAAAGATCCGGCGCAGGTCGGCAAGTTGCTCGAGGACTTACGCGGTGAGACGCAGTCGACGCTCACCGAGTTGCGCGAACTCGCGCACGGCATCTACCCCCCGTTGCTGATGGATCGGGGGCTCGGCGAAGCGCTCGTCGCCGCCGCCAATCGTTCACTGCTCCCCACCGACGTGCAGGCGAACGTCGGCCGGTACGCGCCGGAAACTGAAGCGGCCGTGTATTTCTGCTGCCTCGAAGCGATGCAGAACTCGGGCAAACACGCAGGGGAAGGCGCGCGCATCACGCTGCGGGTGTTCGAAGCCGACGGAGACCTCTGCTTCGACGTCGAAGACGACGGCGCGGGGTTCGACGCGACGAGCGACGCGATCCTCGGCCACGGCTTCGTGAACATGGCCGACCGTCTCGGCGCGATCGGAGGCACGCTCGACGTCGTCTCCGCACCAGGGGCCGGCACCCACGTGAAGGGGCACATCCCCGACGCGGAGACGCTGGCAACAACCGACTAGGTGCGGGAGCGTTCCCAGAGGTCTTGCACGAGCGACGGGCCGAAGTCTTCTTTGTGGACGTACTCGATGGCTCCGCAGCTGCGCGCGTCGGCGGGCAAGTCGGATTCGGAGTAGGTCGACAGCAGGATCACGACCGTCGCCGGGCGGGACGCCTTGATTCGCCGGGTGGCTTCGATGCCGTTGATCCCCGGGAGGTTGATGTCCATCAGCACGAGGTCAGGGTGCTGGCTTTCGGCCATCTCGACCGCTTCCTCACCCGACGCCGCCTCACCGGTGACGGTGAACCCGTCGGTCATGCTGATCACGGTGCGCGCGACGTCGCGGAATGGGTGCTGGTCTTCGACGATCAGCACTGAAATGGTCTTGGTAGACCCGTCGGCGGTGTTCATGGCATCTTCTATGGTCGCAAGTCTCCCTCTTGAGAACCAGGTTGGTGTCCGGGAAATGCCCGGGGGTGTCAACCCCCCTGGTCGGAGAGGAACAGGAGCACCGCTTTCACCCGGCGGTGCACATCCACCTCTTCGCTGAGCCCCAGCTTGGAGAACAGGGAGTTGATGTGCTTTTCGACCGCGTGGGCCGAGAGGAACAGCGCCTGCGCGATCCCGGCGTTGTTGCGCCCCTGGGCCATTTGCTCGAGCACCTCGCGTTCACGCGGAGTGAGACGCTCGATGGGCGACGATGGTTTCGCGGCGCGGGCCGACACCAGCGTGTCGACCACCTGAGGGTCGATGACACTGCCGCCCCGAGCCACTTCTTCGATCGCCGACACGAGTTGCGACGGCTCCGACACCCGGTCTTTGAGCAGGTAGGCCCGCCCTTTGGAACCGGCGTTGAGCAGCGCCAGGGCGTAGCCGGGGTCGGCGAACTGGCTCAGCACCACAACGCCGGTGTCGGGGGTCCGTTCCCGCAGTTCCAGCGCGGCCCGGATGCCCTCGTCGGTCTCGGTGGGTGGCATGCGGATATCGGTAACCACGACGTCGGGTTTCTCGCGGTCGACGGCCTCGAGCAGCTCGTCGTAGCTGCCGACCGCGGCGACGACGAGCATGGTCTCCTCCTGCTCGAGGAGCGTCACGATGCCTTCGCGCACCAGCAGGTTGTCTTCGGCCACCACCACGCGCAGCACCATCTAGCGGGACGTTATCGGGCCTGACCCGCCTCCCAGCTACACTCTCCCGGTCCTGAAGAAGCCCGACACGTGATGTACGCAGGGATCTCATGTACGCAGTGATCCAAACCGGTGGGAAGCAGTACCGAGTCGCCCAGGGCGACCGCCTCGACGTGGAACGCCTCGGCGCGAGCGGTGAGGACGACGTGGCGCTGCGCCTGCTCTTGCTCGTCGACGGCGCCACCGTGCTCGCCACCCCCGACGAGCTGTCGGGTGCGTCGGTGAACGCACGGGTGGTCGGCGACGCGAAGGGCCCGAAGATCAAGGGCTTCACCTACAAGCCCAAGTCGAACCAGCGGCGCCGGTGGGGCCACCGCCAGCACTACTCCACCATCGAGATCACCGCGATCTCGCGCGGGTAACAGGAGAGACCGATGTCGAAGAAGAAGGGCGCAGCTTCCTCACGCAACGGGCGTGACTCCCACGCCCAGCGGCTCGGAGTGAAGCGTTACAGCGGTGAGACGGTGAGCGCGGGCACGATCATCATCCGCCAGCGCGGCACCCGGTGGCACCCGGGCTTCAACGTCGGGCGCGGTGGCGACGACACGCTGTTCGCCAAGGCCGACGGCATCGTGAAGTTCGGTACGCGGCGCGGCCGCAAGCTCGTCGACATCGTCATCGACTGACTGCGCCTACCGGAGGCCTTCCGGTAGGGGCTCGGAGTGCACGATGGTGAGCGTCTTCGTTGCGCGGGTGATCGTCACGTAGAGCAGGCGTAGTCCGGCGCGGTCGGGGGTCACCAGGCGAGCCGGTTCGGTCACGATCACGTGGTCGAACTCGAGACCCTTCGCATCGGTCGCGTCGAGCACCGTGATGGGTGCGTCGAGCGCTTCGGCCGAGTCGGCCACCGCGCCGACGTCGGCGAGTGCGAGCACGAGCGCTTCGTGCACCGCGGCCGGCGCGATGAGCGCGACCGTGCCGCCTTGGTTTAGCGCGGCGCGTGCGGACGAGGCCGCGGTTGCCACCAGATCCTCGCGAGCAACGCTTTCGTAACGCGGTGACTCGCCGGTGCTACGCACCGACTGCGACGGTTCCACCGTCGGCGCGGCCACCGAGAGCAAGCGGGCCGCGACTTCCATGATCTCGGACGGCGTGCGGTAGTTCACCGACAACGTCGCGAATCGGGGCGGGTTGTGCGTGGGTAGGTGGCGGAACACGTCGTCCCACGACGAGACCGCGCCCGGCCTCGACGCTTGGCCGGGGTCGCCCACCAACGTCATCGAGCCTGACGGGCAACGCCGGGAGAGCATGCGCCACTGCATCGCGGTGAGGTCCTGCGCCTCATCGACGAGTACGTGGCCGAAGACGCGCGGTTCGCCGGTACCGTCGCCGTTGCTCGCGACGGAAGGGTCGGAGAAGCGAGCCGCGAGTTGTGCGGCGTCGGTTGTGCCGGCCAGTCCGAGTTCGGCGATCACCCGTGACGCGGTTTCCAAATCGTCGGCGGATACTCGCCGGCGGGCGCGGCGCGGCTGGGCCGCTTCCACCGGGCCGAGCAACGTGTCGGCTTCGTCGACGAGAGCGACGTCGGCGTCGGTCCAGGGCACCTGAGTCAGATCGCTCACCCGGCGGCGATGCAGGAGGTCTTGCTCGCGCTCGTCGAGAATGCCCCGCCCTGCCGATCGCACCAGTGCGCGGAACCCCAACAGGTCGTTGACGAGCTCGGCACCCGACAACACCGGCCACATGCGATCGAGCGCTTCGCGTACCTCGGGGAGGCGCCGGAACCGGCCCCGCAGTTCGGTTTCCCATCCTTCGGGTGGCGTTTCACCGCGTGCGAGCGTGCCGGCAATCGACGGCGGCGCGATGAGCGGGCGTACGCGCTCGCGGCCGGGAGCGTCGAGGCGAGACCCGTGGTACGAACGGATCGCGGCCGCCTTGTAGCGCTCGGCGAGGAGGTCGAGTAGGCGACGCTGTGCGTACGGCCACTTCGAGTTGTGCGTGCCGCGCCGGCGCCGCGCCGCGTCGGCGATGCGCGCGGTGTCCTGGCGTGAGACGCGTATGCGCAGGCCGTCGAGTACCAACGTGAGCTCGCGCGGCAGGGCGCGCTCACGGTCGGCTACCGCACGCCAGATGACGTCGGCCATGCGGGCGTCGCCCTTCATGGTCGCAACCGCAACCGAGTCGGTGGCGCTCGCCCGCAGCCGCGGCTTCAGGCCGGTGATCGTGCTCAGCTGCACGTCCTGTTCGCCCAGCGACGGCAGCACCTGCTCGATGTAGCGCAGGAACACCTTGCTCGGCCCGACGAGGAGAACGCCCTGCGAAGCAAGGCGCGCGCGGTGGGTGTAGAGGAGGTATGCGGCGCGGTGCAGCGCGACGGCGGTCTTACCCGTGCCGGGTCCGCCCGCGACCACGAGCACACCGTGCATGTCGGCGCGGATCGCTTCGTCTTGCTCCGACTGGATGGTCGCGACGATGTCGTGCATCCGACCGGTGCGGTTCTGCTCGAGCGCGGCGAGGAGCGCACCTTCGCCGCTCACCTTGAGGCCGGCGGCGGCGATCGCGTCGGGGTCGAAGACCTCGTCGTCGAGGGTCATGATTTCCCGGCCCTTGCGGGTGAGGAAATGGCGCCGCCGCACCACGCCCATCGGCACCACCGCCGTCGCCCGGTAGAAGGGCTCGGCCACGGGCGCACGCCAGTCGACCACGAGCGGTGTGTGCGCGGCGTCTTCCACCGCGAATCGCCCGATGTAGTACGGACCGGCCTCGTCGAGGTCGAGCCGGCCGAACACGAGGGGCGAGTCGCCGATCTCGAGCTCGGCGAGGCGACGGTGCGTCACGTCGTAGGCGATGTCTCGTTCGAGGCGGGCCTGGTGGGTTCCGCCCTGGCGTACGTCGGCGTAGGCCTCACGGACTCGTTTCGCCGCGACCCTCATCGCCTCGAGACGGGCGTACGCGTTATCGACGTATGCCTGTTCGGCCTCGATTTCCGGGTCGACGCGGGGTCCTGTGGTCACGCGTACCTCGCTAAGGGGGACTGTCAAGGTTACTGGAGCGGTCGGGGTCGCGGGTCGCCGCTCGCCCGCGTACATTGGCTGACACCCGGCTTTGGAGGACCAGCGATGGCTGCGCCGAGCGCGCTGCATTTCACGCCTGATGACGAAGCAAACCGTCTGCTGGCGACGGAGCCTCTCGCCCTGCTCATCGGCATGTTGTTGGATCAACAAGTGACAATGGAGGCTGCATTCCGCGCGCCCCTGGTACTGAAAGAGCGTCTGGGCGGCACCCTCGACGCCACCGCGATCGCCGCGATGCCGCCGGACGAGCTCGACGAGGTATTTCGTCGCCGCCCCGCGCTGCATCGCTTCCCCGGATCGATGGGGAAACGGACCCAGGCGCTCTGCCAGTACCTGGTCGAGCACGACGGTGGTAGAGCCGAGGCACTGTGGGAGGGCGTGACGTCGGGCCAGGACCTGTTGGCTCGCATCCAGGCGCTGCCCGGTTTCGGCAAGGACAAGTCTCGGATCTTCGTCGCGCTGCTCGGGAAGCGGCTCGGGGTGCGCCCCGAGGGGTGGGAAGAGGTCGCCGCCGACTGGGCGTCGATCGCCGACGTGGACTCGTTCGAACGGGTCGGCGAGATCCGCGAAAAGAAGCGCGCCGCCAAAGCCGCGAAGAAGAGCGCCACGGCTTCTCAGCCCTAGTTCGTAAGCTCGACGGCGATGTCTGGAACAGAATCGTCTGGATTTGTCGACGAAGCGCAGCTGAACGTCAAAGCCGGTGACGGCGGCGCGGGCAGCGTGTCGTTCCGGCGCGAGGCGCACGTGCCCAAAGGCGGGCCCGACGGCGGGGACGGGGGCAAGGGCGGCGACGTCTGGCTCCAGGGGAACCGCAACGTCGCGTCGCTCCTCGCCTTCCGCGACCACCCTCACCGCAAGGCGACGTCGGGGACGCACGGCGCGGGCAAGAAACGCCATGGCGCGGGGGGTTCCGATCTCATGGTGGACGTGCCGGAGGGCACGGTGGTGCGCGCCCCCGACGGTGAGTTGCTCGTCGACCTCGCGAACCACGGCGACCGCTGGCTCGCGGTGCAGGGCGGACGGGGTGGGCGTGGCAACGCTCGTTTCCTCACCAACGCCCGGCGCGCGCCGAGCTTCGCCGAGCAGGGCGAGTACGGCGAAGAACGGTGGCTGCACCTCGAGCTGAAGCTCATGGCCGACGCCGCGCTCGTCGGTTTCCCGAACGCGGGGAAGAGCACGCTGATCTCGGCGGTGAGTGCGGCGAAGCCGAAGATCGCCGACTATCCCTTCACCACGCTCACGCCGCACCTCGGCGTGGTGCGGTTCCAGGACCACGAGTTCGTGCTGGCCGACATCCCCGGCCTCGTCGAAGGCGCGGCGGAAGGAAAAGGCCTGGGGCATCAGTTCCTGCGTCACATCGAGCGCGCTCGGGTGCTCGTGTTGATGCTCGACCTCGCACCGGTCGACGGCCGCAGCCCGGCCGACCAAGAAGCAGTGCTGCTGCGCGAACTCGGTCAGTACAGGCCTGAACTGCTCGACCGGCTGCGGCTGGTGGTGGGCAGCAAGGCCGACGTCGCCACCGAGGACTACGACGGCCTACGCATTTCCGGTGTGGCGCGCACCGGGCTCGACGAAATGCTCGGGAAGTTGGGCACGCTCGTCGACGAAGCACGCAACGCCGAACCGGCGCCCGAGCCGTACGTGACACTCCGCCCGAGCGAGCAGGGCTTCAGCGTGGTGCGCGACATGGACGGCGCGTGGCGCGTGCGCGGCAAGATCGCCGAGCGCGCGGTCGCGCTGGCCGACCTCACCAACGACGAAGCCATGGTGTACGTGCAGGAGCGGTTGCGCCGCATGGGCGTGGAGCGCGCGCTGGCGCGTGCCGGTGCGCGAGACGGCGACACGGTCCGCATCGGTGACGTCGAACTCGGCTACGAAGAGGGTCTGTGAGCGGCTCGTGAGCCTCGCGGTCGTGAAGGTGGGCACGTCGTCCATCACGAATGAACGCGGCGACATCGACGACGGCGCGCTGCTGAAGCTGTGTGCCGACCTCGCCGAGGCGCGCGCCGCGGGCCATCAGGTCGTGCTGGTGTTGTCCGGCGCGATCGCGACTGGCATGCCCGCGCTCGGTCTTGCGCAGCGGCCCACCGATATCGGCACGCTGCAAGCGATCGCCGCGGTCGGTCAACCCCTCCTGTTCCAACGACTCAACGCGATGTTCTCGAACCATGCGGTCGTTGTCGGTCAGGTGTTACTCACCCCGTACGACTTCATCCATCGCAGTCAGTACCTCCACGCGCGCCAGACACTGCAGCGATTGCTCGAACTCGGAGTGCTCCCGGTCGTCAACGAGAACGACACGGTTGCCGACGACGAAATCCGCTACGGCGACAACGACCGCTTGGCCGCGCTCGTTTCTCACTTGCTGCGCGCCGACGTGCTCGTGTTGCTCACCGATACTGCGGGCGTGTTCACGGCCGACCCCCGCTACGCGCACGACGCGTCGCTGATCGAGGAGATCGTGGAGTTCGACGCCGTACTCGAGTCGGTTGCCGGTGGCGCCGGAACCGACCGGGGGAGCGGGGGTATGACGAGCAAGCTCGCGGCCGCGAAGATGGCCGCGTGGTCGGGCGTGCGCGCGGTGATCGCCGCGGCCTCGGCGCCCGACGTGCTCGTACACGCCTTGGGTGGCGCGCCGGTGGGCACGTCGTTCGCGCCGCGCGCGCACAGGTTGTCGAGCCGCAAGTTGTGGATCGCGTTCGCGCAGGGCTCCGCGGGTCGGGTCGTCGTCGACGACGGCGCGCGCACCGCGCTCGTGAGCCGCGGTCGTTCCCTGTTGCCTGCCGGCGTCCGACGCGTCGAGGGCGATTTCGCCGCGGAAGACGCGGTGGAGGTCGTCGACGAAGAAGGGCGTGCGTTCGCCAAAGGCCTCACGAAGTACTCGGCGGCGACGCTGCGCAATGTCGCCGGCCGCCAGACCGCCGACCTTCCCGCCGGGCTTCCCCACGAAGTCGTCCACCGCGACGACCTCGTCGTCCTCCCGTAGAGCGTGCGTCGCTACGCAACATTATTTGTTGCGTGGCGCCGCACGCACGAAAACTTGACCGGGCGGTCAAGCGGTAGCCTGGCGCTATGTCGCACGTCGCCGAGCTGGGGCGCAGAGCCAAGGCTGCGAGCCGGCTGCTGGCCCAAGCGTCGACCTCGCCGAAGGACGCAGCGCTGCTCACCGCGGCCGACCTGCTCCTCGAGCGGGCGCCCGAGGTGCAACAGGCGAACCGAGCCGATCTCGATGCCGCGGCTGCGAGCGGGATGGCCGCCGGGCCGCTCGACCGCCTCCGCCTCACCGACGATCGTCTCGCCGCGATGGCAAACGGCCTGCGTACGGTGGCCGCGCTGCCAGACCCGGTCGGCGATGTCCTCGCCGGATGGCGCCGGCCCAACGGCTTGCTCATCGAACGAGTGCGGGTGCCCCTCGGCGTGGTCGCGATCATCTACGAGAATCGCCCCAACGTCACGAGCGATGCGGCCGGGCTGTGCCTCAAGTCGGGAAACGCGGCGCTGCTGCGAGGCTCCGGCAGCGCGCTGCGGTCGAACCTCGCGATCGTTTCGGTGTTGCGCGACTCGCTGGTGAAAAACGGATTGCCCGAGGACGCGGTGGTGCTCGTCGACGACGTCGCGCACGAGGCCGCGGTCGAAGTTATGCAACTCACCGAATCGGTCGACGTGTTGATCCCGCGCGGCGGCCCCGCGCTGATCCAGAGCGTTCGCGACAACGCGACCGTGCCTGTGATCATCGACGGCGACGGCAACTGCCACGTGTACGTCGATGCGGCCGCCGACCTCGACGAAGCGGTCACGATCGTCGTGGACGCGAAGACGCAACGCACCAGCGTGTGCAACGCAGCGGAGTCGCTCGTCGTACACGAAGGCGTGTCCGACGCGTTCGTCGCCCGCGTCGCCGATGTCCTGCACGAACGTGGAGTGCAACTCGTCGGTGATGAATCGGCGTGCTTACTCTCTCCGTACATCGATCCCGCGACCGACGGCGATTTCGGGCGCGAGTTCCTCGACATGAAGATGAGCGTCGCGATCGTCGCCTCGCTCGACGACGCCATCGCGCACGTGAACCGCTACGGCACCGGGCACACCGAAGCGATCCTCACGCGTGATCTTGCCAGTGCGCGCCGCTTCACGAACGAAGTGGATGCCGCAGCCGTCGTGGTGAACGCGTCGACGCGTTTCACCGATGGCGAGGAATTCGGGTTCGGCGCCGAGATCGGAATCTCGACGCAGAAACTGCACGCGCGCGGCCCCATGGGGCTCGCGGAGCTAACGACCTACAAATACGTCGTGTGGGGCGACGGCCAGGTGAGGGGATAAGTACAACATGGCGTCTCGGTTCGAATCGGTCCCCGAGGTTGTCGACCGGTTGCGTGGTGTCGACTACCTCGCCGACACCTCGATCGGCGGCGTCGTCTACCTCGCCGACCGGCTGGAGAAGCCGGTACTCGTCGAGGGCCCAGCTGGTGTCGGCAAGACCGAGCTGGCGAAGGCCGTCGCGGCGAGCACCGGGTCGCGCCTGATCCGGCTGCAGTGCTACGAGGGCCTCGACGAGGCCAAGGCCATCTACGAGTGGAACTACAAGAAGCAGCTGCTGCGCATCCAGGCCGACCGTACGCACGAAACCGACTGGGAGACCGTCGAGTCCGACATCTTCTCCGAGCCCTTCCTGCTCACGCGCCCGCTCCTCGAAGCGATCCGGTCCGAAGACCCCGTCGTGTTGCTGATCGACGAAGTCGACCGGGTCGAGGTCGAAACCGAGGCCTTGCTGCTCGAAGTGCTGTCGGATTTCCAGGTGTCGATTCCCGAGCTCGGCACCATCCACGGCAACCAACGGCCGTTCGTCTTCCTCACGTCGAACAACACCCGCGAACTGTCCGAAGCACTGAAGCGGCGCTGCCTGTATCTGCACGTCGACTACCCCGACATCGAGCGCGAGAAAGAGATCGTGCGCGTCCGCGTGCCTGAGATCGACGACGCGCTCGCGGATCAGATCGCCAAGGTCGTGAACTCGATCCGTCAGATCGACCTGAAGAAAGCACCGTCGATCTCGGAAACGATCGACTGGGCGCGCACGCTTCTCTACCTCGGCCGCCACGAAGTGAATCCCGAAGTGCTCGGCGAGACACTGCATGTGTTACTCAAGTACCAGGCCGACATCACGAAGGCCCGCAAAGAACTCGGTGTTGACGGTGGCAGCCCGCTCGCCGGCGCGAGGCGAGGCTAGGCAGCCACGGCGTTCAATTCGGCGAAACTCGGCGACGCGATGCGTACCTACGGTCCCGATAGTGGCAGCGGTGTGATGCACGCACCCGGCGACGCGGTGATGCTCGACGTGCTGCAGGGGTTCGTCCACGAACTGCGCTCGGCCGGGCTTCCCGTGTCGATGACGGAGAACCTCGACGCGATGCGCGCGCTCGAGCACATCCCGTTCACCGAACGGGATGCACTGAAGGCCGCGCTCGGTGCGACGCTCGTGAAGCATCACGGGCACTGGAAGGTGTTCGAGACCGTCTTCGACGTGTACTTCTCGCTCTTCAGCGCGGGTGTCGACGCCGGCGAGGGCGGTGAGGGTGACGGCGAAGCGTCTGCTGCCGACTGGGAGCAGATGCGCGCCGCGATGGACGGCGCCGGCGCCATGGGCGACGTCTCGAACGAAGACCTCGCCAAGATGTTGCTCGACGCGTTGATGAACATGGACCGCGAGCAACTTCGAGCACTCGCGGCGGCCGCGGTGAGCCGCTTCGCGGGCATGGAACCCGGCCGGCCGGTCGGCGGCGCGTACTACCTCTACCGCACGTTGCGGCAGCTCGACTCAGAAGGCCTCGTCGAGCAGATGATGGAACAGGCGCGCGACCAGGGACAGCTGGGCGAGGGCGCGTTCGACGAACGCCTGGCGCGCGAAGACATGGACGGCCGGCTCAAGCTCCTCAAGGAGTTGATCGAGTCCGAGATCCGCCGCCGGCTCGTTGCCGACCGCGGCGTCGAGGCCATGGCGCGCACGCTTCGCAAGCCGTTGCCCGAAGACATCGACTTCATGCACGCGTCGCGCGAAGAGATGCAGGCACTGCAACGCTCGATCTACCCGCTGACACGTGCGCTCGCGGCGCGGCTCGCGCAACGCCGGCGCCATCGTCGGCGCGGCCAACTCGACTTCCGCGCGACCGTTCGTCACTCGCTCTCGTACGGCGGCGTGCCGCTCGAACCGAAGTTCAAGCGACCGCGGCCGTCGAAACCGGAGATCATGGTGATCGCCGACATCTCCGGTTCGGTCGCATCCTTCGCCCGTTTCACGTTGCAGTTCGTGTACGCGATGCAAAGCGAGTTCTCGAAGGTGCGGTCGTGGGTATTCATCGACGGGATCGACGAAGTGACCCGCTTCTTCGAAGAGTCCGACGACATCTCCGACGCGGTGCATCGGGTGAACACGGAAGCCGACGTCGTGTGGGTCGACGGTCACTCCGACTACGGGCACGCATTCGAGGTCTGGCACGAGCGCCACATCAAGGAGATCACCAAGAAGTCCTCGGTGATCATCCTCGGCGACGCCCGCAACAATTACCACGCAACGCAGGCGTGGACACTCGGCGAGATGCGCAAACGCGCGCGGCGTCTTTTCTGGCTCGATCCGGAGCCGCTCGGCTATTGGGACACTGGCGACTCGGTCGTGTCGGAGTACGCGGCCTACTGCGACGGTGTGTACGAGTGCCGCAACCTGCGCCAGCTGCAGAAGTTCGTCGCGGACGTTGTTGACGTCTGACTACGCGCGGGGTTGCCTGAGCATCGTCCAGATGGGCGGGCAATCTTGTATGTCCATCTCCTGCACCAGATCGAAGCCGTGGCGTCCGTACCACGGGACGTTCTCGGGCTTCTGGGTCTCGAGGTACGCGCCCAGACCCTCGGTGTCGCACTGTTCGAGCACGGGCTGGAGCACCGCCGAGCCTGCGCCGGTGCGCTGGTAGAGCGGATCGACGCCGAGGATCTCGAGGTAGAAGTGCGGGCCGGTGGCGTCGTGGTGCGCCTTGTCGAGCTCGTTGAGGAGCCGCACGGTCGCGGCCAACCTTCGGCCGACGCGCGCGAACGACGGCAACCCCCGCAGGTACGTCATCGCTTCGCGCCTCGAGTTGCGCGGGTACGCGCCGGGCGGGAGCCACACCGCGGCGCCTGCCACCTTGGCGTCGTTCGTGTGCGCGACCCAGACGTTGCCGAAGGGGCGCGCGTCCACGTAGGCCGCGCCCATGAACGCGAGCAGCCCCCGCATCTGGCGCACGAGATCGGGCGTGAAGAAGTTGAACAGCGGATCGTCGAAGAACGCGCGGGTGAGCGTCGCGACAATCGCATGATCTTCTGCTCGCTCGGCCTGCGCCACCCGATACTCCGCCATGGGCGGGGAGACTATGTGCGGGGCGAAGAAGCGGGCATCTTGCCTACGCTCGCGGCCGTGCCGGACGCTTCCAGCTCGGGTGACGCGCTACGCGCGTTGGGATGGGATGACGACTTCGCGAGCGCGGCGGCGGATCTGGGCGAGGGTGAACCCGGCCGGGTCGCGCGAGTGGATCGCGGTGTTGCAACAGTGTTGATGCCGGCGCCGGTTCGCGCGGTGATCGACCCGTCGCAGCGCGACGATCCGGGTGACTCGGCCACCAACATCGCGACCGGCGACTGGGTGCTCGTCGGCGCCAATGAGCAGGACGAACCGACGATCACGGCGTTGCTCCCGCGGCGTTCCGCATTCGTGCGGGGTGACCCGCGCGAAGGCTTGGCGCTCGGCGCCCAGGTCGTCGCGGCCAACGTCGACACGGTGTTCGTGGTGCAGGCGCTGTCGAACGGGCCGAACCTGCGCCGTCTCGAACGCGAACTCGTGCTGGCGTATCAAAGCGGCGCGGCGCCGGTTGTGGTGCTGACCAAGAGTGACCTGGTTCCCGACGCGCGCGACATCCACCTTGCGCTCGAAGCCGTCGCGCGCATCGCGCCCGACGTCACCACCCTCGTCACCAGTGCAACGACGACCGACGGCGTCGACGCGCTACGCCACTACTCGGCGAACGGTCGCACGGTCGCGCTGATCGGCGCGTCGGGCGTGGGGAAGAGCACCTTGGTGAACCGTCTCGTCGGCGACGACGTGCAGGCCACTGCCGAAGTGCGCGCCCGCGATCAACGCGGCCGTCACACCACCACTGCGCGCGAACTTGTGCCGCTCCAAACTGGTGGCGTGCTCATTGACACGCCGGGTCTGCGCGCGGTGTCGTTGTGGGAAGCCGACGAAGGCGTCGAGCGCGCGTTCGCGGAGATCGAGGCCCTCGGTCGGAACTGCCGATTCAGCGACTGCCGCCACGATCAGGAGCCTGGGTGCGCGGTGAAGCAGGCGGTAGAGAGCGGCGCGCTCGACGCCGAACGGTTCGCGAGTTATCAACGGTTGAATGGCGAACTCGACCGCCAAGTCGCGCAGGTCGACGACCGTGCCCGTCGGGCGCGCTCGCGCCGATCACCGCGCCCGCGCTGAGCGAGCTATTTCGTCGCGAGCTTGCCGGCGATGCGCGCGAGCGCGATGAGTTGGCGTCGTTCGCGCTTGCGGAAGGCGTGGCCTTCGCGACCAACGAGCAACACAGCATCGATCGCGAGGAGCGGCGCGGTCGCGAGATCGTCGGGACCGGCTTCGCCACTCGCGACGGCCGGTGATGCGGCGGTGCCCGCCGCGAGCGCCGCAAGCACGTCTCCGCTCGGCGCGCCCGAACCGACACTGGCGCACACGTACTCGCCGCGGATCACTGCCGCCCAATCGGCGGTGAACTCGTTGCGCACGCTCTGCACGAGCGCAATCGCGACATCGGCGATGCTCTCGACGTCGCAGAGTCGCTCGACCGATTCGAGGGCGTCGAGGCGCGCGTCGGGGAAGCGGTCGACGAGCCGCCATTCCTCGACCGACGCGCCATCCACCTCCTCGATCTCGCGCACCAACAACTTCACGAGGTCCGGGCGCGGCAAGACGATCGCGAACTCGTCGACGGCGACATGCTCGCTACGTTCCAGCACATCGATCCCGACGATGTCGGCGCCAAGTGCACCGATGCGTGATGCGACAAGCCCAAGCGCGCCCGGTCGGTCGGGGAGCCAGACGCGCACGACCATCCGCGAGATGTCGGCGCCCTCCGCGGTGACGTCGTTCACGAGCATGAAGCGTACGGCTTCGCGGCACATCGATGGGGCGCCGGAAACACGAACTTCATCCGTAAACTGCCTGAAGTGGCCCCGCGGGAACGTCTCGGCATCCTGGGCGGAACGTTCGACCCGGTCCACATCGCCCATCTCGTGGCCGGCGTCGAGGCGTCCGCAGCGCTCGCGCTCGACCGTACGTTGCTCGTGGTCGCACCCGACCCGTGGCAAAAGCGCGACCGGACGCTCGCGCCGAGCGAGGTGCGCTACTCGATGGTGGAGGCCGCGGTCGCCGACATCCCGTGCTTGGAATCGTCGCGTCTCGAACTCGACCGAGCCGGCCCCACGTACACGATCGACACGGTCGAGGCCCTCTCGGAAACGGACCGCGAGATCTTCCTGATCGCGGGATCCGACGTCGCGGCGCGAATCGACACGTGGCATCGGGCCGGCGAGCTCCGCAAGATGGTGACGCTCGCGGTTGTGACGCGTGAAGGGCACCAGCCCGTCGCGCCTGTCGGTTGGGAGGTAGCTGCTGTGGCGATGCCGCGCCTCGACGTGTCGTCGAGCGATCTCCGCGCGCGCGTCGCCGCCGGCCGACCGATCGACGGGCTGATCCCTCCGGCTGCTGTCCGCGTCATACGAGCCCACGGTCTCTACACTCGCAACTGATGGCACCGGTTGTTGAGCGTCGTCGTAGCCAACGGCGCCGCGACCGGGCTGCGCAGGTCGCCGTGCTCGTCATCGCATTGCTCGCGGGTCTTGTCGCGAGCGTCGTCGCGAGCCCACGGGGCGAGACCGCGACGCCTCCTGCTGCGCGCCTCACGACGTCCACGACGCGTCCCGCAGTGCTCCCGGCCCGCACGTTGCTGTTCGGACATATCGGTTCCGGCGGCCGGGTCGACCTGCTCGTCGGGTTCGGTTGGGCGCGCGGCGCAAAGCGCGGCACGGCATTGCTGATCCCCGCCAACACGATGGTCGAGGTCCCGTCGCTCGGCCCCCAAGCGCTCGCTGACGTTCCTCGTCTCGCGAGCGGGAAGTTGCTCCGCGTCGTCGTCGAGAACGCGCTCAATGTCCGCTTCGACGGCGTCGTGCTCGTGAACGACGGGAAGCTTGCCTCGCTCCTTGCTCCCTCCGGCCAGTTACGCGTCGACTTCCCGGTGGCGACGCGCGTCGACGATTCTGCGGGCACGGTGTCGTTTCCGTCGGGGGTGCACACGATCGCAGCCGCCGACGCGATGCGGTTGCTTGCGGGCAAGGGTGCGACGCAACTGTCGCACCTCGTCACGGTAGGCGCCGTGCTCGACGGATGGCGTCAGGCGCTGAAACGACCCGCGGTCGCGAATGCGACGGTGCGAGTCGACCAACGGTTCCTTCCCCTCACGATCGGCGCCGGCGCGGCGATGAACGACACGACCCTGCCGGTCGAGCAACTGTCGTCGGGCGGCGAGGAACGGTTCCGGCTGCGGACGCCCGATGCGTTCGAAGCGGTGCGCCGGGCGTTCCCGTGGGCGCAGATCTCGCACCACGCTCGCCCGCACGTCGAGGTGCTCAACGGCGTCGGCGACGTCGGTATCACCCAGAGCATCGCGTACCGGGTAGTACCGGCCGGCGGTGCGATAACGCTGACCGGCAACGTCCCGGGCTTCGGCGTGAGCACCACCCGGGTGCTGTACTACCGGAAGAACGGCTTGGCGGCCGCCCGACGGTTCGCCAAGGCGCTCGGGGTCGGCCGGGTTGTACGTGCCACCAACGTGATGGACGTCGTAGACGTCACGATCGTTGTCGGCACCGACTTCCTGCAACGGTCCCGATGAACAAGCAGTGTCAGGTGATCGCACCCAAAGGAGCCACTTACGGACGCGAAGGAACGGTCTCGGGTCGCCGCTGCAGCAGCGGCTGACAAGAAGGGTGAGGAAATCGTGATCTTGGATGTCGGCGACATCTTGGGGATCGCGGAAGCGTTCGTGATCACGAGCGCACCGAACACCAGAGCGGTTCGCACGATCGTCGACGAAGTCGAGAAACAGCTACGCGAGAAAGACGACTCGAAGCCTCGCTCGGTCGAGGGACTCGACGACGCGTCGTGGGTGCTGCTCGACTACGGCGACATCGTTTTGCACGTCTTCCTCACCGAGACCCGTGCGTTCTACGGCTTGGAACGGCTGTGGGCCGACGCGGCGCGAGTGCCGTGGGAGAACGCCGCCGCGTCGTAACGGCGCCGGTCAGCGCTTGCCGTTGAGCAACGCGTTCAGTGCATCGACGTCAAGCGCAGTGACCGCCTTCTTCTCACGCTCACGCTCGCGGCCGCGCCCGGCGGGCGGCTGGGGTACGGGTGAGGGCAAAGGCGCGGGTTCCGGGTCGGCTACCGCGACCGCGGCCCGAGGGAACTCGTCGGGCGCGCCGACGCGGGGAAGCTCCACTAACAGCGCCTCTACGGCACGGTGCTCGCCCGGGATCGGCGCCGGCGCTTCCGTCGGCAGAGACGGCTCCGGATTCACGACCCACGAACGTGCAAGTTCGCGCGCCTCTTCGGATCGCAGTTGCACCACGGCGGCGCGCGACAGCTCGACGTCACGTTGGCGATGTAGCTCGTCGATGACGAAGGTGTCGACCATCGTTTCTTCGGCTTCGCGCCCGAGGCGCTGGCGCGCCGCGAGCTCGGTTGTGCGCCGCTTGAAACGCTCCGCCGCTTCACGTTGCCGGCGCACCTCGGCGTCGCGCATACGCTGCAGCCGCTGTTGTTCTGTCGCGCGGCGCTCGGCTGCGAGCGCGGTGCCGCGATCGATGCGCATACGTCGCGCGCGTTCGATTGCTTCGGTGTTCAAGCGAGCTTGGGCTTCGGCGCGGGCGCGCTGGTCGTATGCGCGCGCGTCCCACGCGGTGCCGGCTTCCCGTTGTGCTTCGTCGCGGAGGCGAGCGCGCTCCGCCTGTAGCCGTTCACGTCGTTCGGCGATTCGCTGCTCTCGTTCGGCGCGTTGCACGTCGGCATAGGTGATGGGAGCCGGGTCCGGGATGGGCGGGGCCACCACGCCGCTCGCCGCGGCCGCGTCAGCGAGCGCCGGCCCGCGGCCGCGCCGGAACCTGAGGCCCGTTGCTTGCCCGCGTTCGCGTCGTTCCGTTCGCCGGTTCACCCGGCTCCCTCCCGCTTCTCCGTACCGGTTCTGATCGGCGGGGGGCGGCGACGGTTGACAGTGCCGCGGCTCTCTTTGTCTGATGTGGCACGGTCTTACCTACCTTTCACGTCGGTGAGCGAACATATGGCCGTGGCAAATCGAGTGTTGGTAGCCGACGACGACCGGGCGATCCGCGCATCGCTCGTTCGCGCCCTCGAGTTGGAGGGCTATTCCGTGGTTGCGGTGGCCGACGGCGCGGCCGCGCTTGACGCGGCCCGAACCGAGCCTCCCGACGTACTCGTCCTCGATGTGATGATGCCGGGCATCGACGGTCTGACCGTGTGTCGCGTCTTGCGGGCCGAGCGTGACCGCACCCCGATCCTCATGCTCACCGCGCGTACCGAGACCTCCGATCGCGTCGCGGGCCTCGACGCCGGCGCCGACGACTATCTCCCGAAACCGTTCGAGCTCGACGAGTTGCTGGCGCGGCTGCGCGCGCTATTGCGCCGGGCGAACCCGGTCGACAATGAAGCCGGAACCGATGCAGGGGTATTGCACCTCGCGGACCTCCGAATCGACACCCAGGCGCGCCGAGTGTGGCGCGGCGAGCGCGAGATCGACTTGTCGAAGACCGAGTTCGATCTGCTCGAACTGTTGGTACGCAACGTGGGGATCGTGCTCGACCACTCCACGATCTACGACCGCATTTGGGGCTACGACTTCGGGCCCGACTCGAAGAACCTGGCGGTGTACATCAGCTATCTGCGCCGTAAGGTCGAAGGCGCCGACGAACCGAAGTTGATCCATACGGTTCGGGGGGTGGGCTACACGGTGCGGGCGCCGTGACCCTGCGCACGAAACTCGTGGTCGCGCTCGCGTTGCTGGCGGCCGCGTCGACGATCACCATCGGGCTCTTCAGCTACACCGCGACCGCGCAGCGCCTCAACGCGCAGATCGACACGTCGCTCGACTCGACGGTCCGCGCCATGGCCGCAGAATTCCAACAACACAATGAGATCCGCGCCATTCCACCCCAGAGCGGTTTGGGCGACGGCGCCTACCTCATCTGGCAGCAGTACGTCGGCCCGAACGGGCAACCCGGTAGGGGGTTTCCCGCGGCACTACCCGTCGGCACGAAAGACAAGGCGCTCGCCGCGAGCCAGGGAACACCGAGCCCCGTCTTCCGCAATGTGACGATCAACGGCCAGCACTTCCGGATGGAAACTGCGTCCCTCGGAACTGGCCTCGGCGCGGTGCAGGTCGCGCGCAGCCTGGCCGAGAACGAGAAGGTGCTCGGCGCGTTGCGCAATCGCATCCTGATCGCCGCGGGACTCGTCGTGCTCGCGGGTGGCTTGATCGGATGGTGGATCGCCTTGCAGATCACGCGCCGTCTCACTCGGCTCACCGGCGCGGCCGAGGAGGTGGCACACACTGGGCGCCTCGACGTAGCGGTCCCGGTGCACGGCACCGACGAAGCGGGTCGCCTCGGGGTGGCGTTCAACGAGATGCTGGCCGCACTCGCGCGCTCGAAGGAAGACCAGCAACGTCTCGTGCAGGACGCCGGGCACGAACTGCGCACGCCACTCACCAGCGTGCGCACCAACGCGTCGGTGCTGCGCCGCCACGAACTGTCGCCCGACGAGCGCGTACAGGTGCTCGACGACCTCGACAGCGAAGCCCGCGAACTCACCGACCTCGTGAACGAACTCGTGGAGCTGGCCACCGACCGTTCGCGCGACGAACCCGAAGAGGAGATCGTCCTGGGCGACATCGCCAAGCGCGTCGCCACGCGAGCGGAGCGGCGCAGCAGCCGCACCGTCGCCCTTGATGCTGACGATTCCACAGTGCTGGCGCGCCGGCAGGCGCTCGAACGCGCGATGTCGAACCTCGTCGACAACGCGTTGAAGTTCGACAAGGGCAGCGGACCGATCGAGATGGTGGTGCGGTCGGGAACGGTGACGGTGCTCGACCGGGGGCCCGGCATCGACGAGAGCGACCGCAAGCATGTCTTCGACCGGTTCTTCCGTGCGATCGCGGCACGCAGTGAGCCCGGTTCCGGACTCGGCCTGTCGATCGTGCGCGACGTCGCCGAACGCCACGGCGGCGAGGTGTTCGCCGATGCACGCGAGGGCGGCGGTTCGGCGATCGGCTTCCGCCTCCCGGTCGTCCCGGCCGAGTAATTCCAACTCGGCTCTTACCTTTCGCGCGCCGGTCCCTTACCGGCCGTGGCGATGATGAAGGCTCGGCGATTTCTGCCGGGTCCTGTCCGCGAACGCAAGGAACGACCGCATGCAAGCAACGCATCGTCTCGCCGCTGTCGGAGTAGCACTCGGTTTTCTCGGTGGCGGCGTCGCCGGCGTGGCGCTGTTCGCGCCAAGCATCGCTCACGGCCAGAACGGCACGACCACAACCACGTCGAAATCGTCGACGTCGGCGGCGGCCGGGCGCGACCAGTACCTCAACCAGGCGCTCGCTCCGCTCGTCAAGAACAACACGATCACCCAGGCGCAAGCCGACGCGGTGATCAAGGCGCTGGAGAGTGCTCGGCCGACCGGCGGAACTTTCGGTGGTCACTTCGGTGACCGTCAGGGCGCGCTCGGCGACGGGTTCGCCGCCGCGGCCAAGAAGATCGGTGTGAGCACCGGCACTCTTTTGAACGAGCTGCGGAGTGGCAAGACGATCGCCGCCGTCGCGAAGGCGCACAACGTCACGACGAGCGCGGTGGTCGACGCGATGGTCGCGGCCGAGAAGGCCGAACTCAGCCAGGCGGTGAAGGAGGGGAAACTCACCCAAGCCCAAGCCGATCAGCAGTTGAGCGACGCAACGTCGCGCCTCACCGATCTGGTGAACGGCAAGGCGTCGAACTTCCGAGGCGGCCCCGGCGGTTTCGGTCACCGCTTCGGCAACCGTGGCGAAGGCGATCCGGGAAGCTCGACGTCGAATTCGAACTCCGCGTACTCCAATTCGTGATCTGACCCCCCCACCCCAAAGGCCCCGAGGGCCGGTGGGCGGCTTCCCCCACGGCCGTTCCGCCGGCCCTCGGCTCCTTTGAAAGGTACGAACGATGCCGGCAATCCCGTCTCCTCGCCGTAAACGCCATCCCGCCCGTCGGGCACGCAACATCGCCGCCGGCGTCAGCGCCACGGCGTTCCTCGGACTCGGCGCCGCGATGGCCCTCGCTCCGAACGCAGGCGCCAGCGCGGCCTCGCCCGCGAGGTCGAGCCAGAAAACGTCGACGACTCCGACAACGCAATCGACGAACAACCTCGGCGATAGCTACAGCTTCGGTAATGCGCAGTCGCTCAACCGCTGGGGCGCGCAGCCACAGCAGGGCGGAGCCGCCTCATCGACCTCCGGCGGGGGAAACACCACCACGCATGGCAGCTGAACTCCGGTTCCGTGCCATGGGAACCGACGTGCACATTGTGCTCGTCGGTGAACGAACGAGCGCGATCGCCAAGGATGCGCAAGCGCGCATCGGCGATCTCGAAGCGCGGTGGAGCCGGTTCATCGCCACAAGTGAGGTCAGCCGGCTCAACGCGAATGCGGGCTACCCGAGTGTGTGCTCGCCCGAAACAGTTGCGCTGGTTCGGCGCGCGATCGACGCCTGGCGCGTCACCGGAGGCCGTTTCGATCCGACGGTGCTGGGTGCCGTGATGCGCGCAGGTTACGACGCGACCTTCGACTCGTTGCCGGCGACGCGCGCCGACGTGGGAACGCACGACAACCGCACCACTGGCACCGATCGAATCGTCGTCGATCCCATAACGAATGTGGTGATGTTGCCGGCCAACGTCGGCTTCGATCCCGGCGGTATCGGCAAGGGCTTGGCGGCCGACATCGTGAGCGGCGAAGCGATGGCCGCCGGTGCGGAGGGTGCGTGCGTGAACGTCGGCGGCGACGTGCGCGTACGCGGCTCCTCACCGAACGGCAACGCGTGGCAGGTCGACGTGCTCGACCCCATCGATCCGTTGCTCGTCCGTTCGGCGGTGGTGCTCGCCGACGGCGCCGTCGCCACCAGCAGTCGTGCCCGCCGCGCCTGGACCGTCGGCAGTCAGCGGCGCCACCACCTGCTCGATCCGGCGAATGGATCGCCGGTCGAGAACGACGTCGTCGCGGTCACCGTCGTCGCGAGCGACGGCTGGCGCGCCGAGGTTCTCGCGAAGGCGGCGTTTGTGTCCGGTGTGCGCGAAGGTCTCGGCTTCCTCGACCGGAGCGGTGTCGAGGGCGCCATCTTCGACACGAACGGCGCGTTGCACACGACCACCGGTTGGGACGTTTTCGCCGCCGCGGCGTGATCGAGGTTGTCAGCGAGCGCGGCCTCGCGAGAACTCGCGTGGCGCGCGGTAATTCGCGCCGACCTCAGGGCGTCCACGCTTCGACGTCCAGCGCCACTGGAGCGAGATGCGTCCGCCGAGTGGCTGATGGGCCTTCGGCACCGCGTGCTCCCAATCAGCTTGGAAGCGCCCGCCGAACACCATGAGGTCGCCGCCCGCGGGCGACAGGTTGTGCGTGGCGCCGCCGTTCGCGGCCAGAAACTTGTCCCGCCGGCCGCGGGGTCCCACGAGGAACGGGCGCTTCGCGCCGAGGGTCAGGATGCCGACGACGGTCTCTTCGAGGTAGCGCATCTCACGGTCGCGGTGGAACGCGACACTGTCGCGTTGGTCGCGGTAGTAGGCGAACGCGACGCCGTCGAACTTCACGCGGTAGCGCGTCTCGATGCTGCGTTGCGCTTGCGCGATCGCCGGGTGCAGGGGGTTGCCGCGCGGAGAGAACGCGCCGAGACGCGGCTCCTCCAGCCAGCGTTCGTAACGCCAGACTTTCCCTTGCTTCCAATTCGTGGCCTGCACGAGCGCGTCGTACACGGCCTTCGAGTCGGGCATGAAGCCGCGCGTGACGTCCACCCACGATGTCTCGTCGAGCCACACGCGCTCAGGCTCGAGCGAGAAGTCGACGTAGGAAGGTTCGTCGGTGCTCATGTGCCCCGCGACGATAGGACGTGATGCCCCGCGCCGAGCATCAGTTGTCTACCGGGCAAGTACACGTGCGCGGAGACATTGGGCGGCAGCGTCAAGCGCAGGGTCGTGCGGCCCGAGGCTCGGTGCCAGCGCACGAGGATCGGGCCGGCGATCGTGGGGATTCGCCCGGCCACGTTCGGCACGTTTGGGGGCGGCGGCCGTACGTCGAATGTGGGCCCGTGCGCGCTGGTTGGTGCCGACGTGGACGAAACGCCGAGCAGCACCTGTTGGAACGCGACGAGCGCGCTCGAACCCCAGCCGTGCGACATGCTGTCGCCCTGGACGTCGAACAACGTCCACGCCTCCCATGAGAACGTTCCACCGGCCGCGATGATGTGCGCCCAGCCCGGGTCTTTCGTGTCGGTGAGGACACGCACGATGTCGGCGTCGCGGTGCGCAGCGTGGAGGCCCTGCAGGAACTGCAGGCCGTCCATCGGGCCGGTGGAGATGCCGAGGCCCGCCACGTACGCGCCGACCGCGGCAATGTGTGCGCTCGGCACGATCCCGAATGTGAGCGCGAAGGCGTTCGCCTGTTGCGACGCGTGGGTGCTCGGGGTGCCGTCGGCCGCGATCCCGTCGAGGTAAATACCGTCACGCCGGGTCAAGTGGCGGTTGATGCCTGCGACGATCGTCGTTCGGCGCGCCCGCGCGTTGCTCGTGTCGTCGCGAATGCTGAGGAGGTCGGCCATCTGCGCGGTGCGCTCGAACACGTCGGCGGCGAGAATCGCCGACGTCGTACGTACGCGTGTGTTGGTGTCGTAGCCGTAGCGCATCTGCGGCGGCCAGTCGACGAGTCCGTAGGTGTTGTTGTCGCCGTTGGGGGGCGGCGTGAGCAGTCCTGTCGCCGGGTCGACCTCGCTCCACACGAAGTCGGCGACGCGCTTCACGACGGGGTAGAGATGCGCGAGCGTCGCCCGGTCGCCGGTGTTCGCGTAGTACTGCCACACCCATTCGGGGTAGCGCTCCGTGAAGTCGAGGATCATGCGCGCGCCGTCGCCGTTGGGGTACACGGCGTTGAGGTCGCCGTCGGGCCAGTAGCGCCGTTGCGACTGGGCGAAGTCGGCGAGCGCCTGCGAGGTCAGGTTCTGATCACCGAACGCGCCCATGACGGCGAGTGAATCGTTGAACGAATCACCGAGGAATTGCCCCTTCTCGCGTGTGGGCGTGTCGACGAACTGCTCTTGCGACACCGAGAGCGCCGAGTGCCCGAGCATCGCGAACACGGCGTCGAGCGTTGGGCTCGACGACGAAAACGTGGCGGGCGCGTCGTTCGGCATCGCGGCGTTCCGAACGAGGGCGACGAGTTGGCTGGCGGCGAGCGGTTCGCCCGGCGCGTCGATCTCGAGGTAGCGGAAGCCGAGGTAGAGGAAGGGTTCGAAGGTCTGCGCGCCCGCGCGTTCGGTGTACGCGAAGCTCAGGTCGGTGCCTTGTATCGCGTGTGTGTTGGAGACGCGACCATCGGGTTCGAGGGCGAAGCCGACGTGCATCGCCACGACGCGACCGGCAACGCCGTGGCGGAACGCGACCGTTGGACGGGCCGCGATCACCGCGCCGTAGTCGACGACCACGGCACCCGACGGAAGCGTCTTCGCGGAATGAGGCCGCTGGGGGTGCTCGACAATGCGGGTGCGCTGCGCGACGAGCCGGGTGAATGGTGACGTGCCTGGCGGTCCGATGACCGCGACCGGCCGCCACGCGTGGGCATCGAAGCCGGGGCGCGACCAACCTTGCGGCGCGAGGCGCCCGTCGACGTGCTCGATGAAGTTGCCTTCGCTGTTGCGTGGTAGTGCGGGCTTCCATTCCGCGGCGTGTTCCCGCCAGGTGCCGTCGGTGCCGAACACCTCACGGCGTCCGTCGCGATGCACCACGGTGAGTTGCACGATGAGGCCGGGCGCAGACTGCGGGCGGCCCTGGCCCGCGCCGGCCCAGTGGTGCAGCACGCCGATCGTGTTCGTGCCCGAGCGGAGCAACCGGGTTACGTCGGTGGCCTGGTAGTACTGCGAATCGGGGTAGGCGAACGACGGGCCGATACCGGCGTAGGTGCCGTTCACCCACAACTCGTACTGGTGTGCAGCGCCGATGTACGCGGTGGCGCGTGTGATCGGGCTCGACGCGAGCGGGACGTCCTTGCGAATGTACGTGTACTCCTCGGCGCCAGGGTTCGTCGGTCCGGGCCGCACCCATTGCCCGTGCCATTGGTTGCCGCGCAAGCCGGTGACGAACGGTTGCGGTTCGGCGAACTCGCCCACGTGGCCGGCGCCGTCGCGCGTCGCGACCGTCCACCAGTACTGGGTATCGGGTTCGAGTCGCGGACCGCGGTACGCAACGAAGGCTTGCTGGGCCGAATGGCGGTCGTTGGTGTCCCACACGACGGTGCTCGACCGGGTTGCGAGACTGCGAGCGTCGCCGACGAGCAGGCGGTAGCCGCGTTGTTGTGCGTCCGGGCGGGTGTCGACGACGTGCCAGGCGAAAGAAACGTCGTCGGGATTCGTTCCGACCGGCGCCCGCACGCCGTTCACGGTGAGCGCGTCAGGTCGGCCCGGTTTCTCGCCCCGAGGCACGGGCTTCGAATCGTGCTGCGTGGCAGCCACGACGACACCAGCGCCGGCGGCGACCAGGAACGCGGCGACGATCGCTACTGCTCGACGGTGCACGTGCAACCTCGCCCCCCAACGCGGGCACCCGCGTCGAGGCTGCACATCACTCGACCCGGTGCGCGCCCGTCAATCGCGGGCATGGCCGGACTATGTGCGGTGGTGGACATACAGGTGATGGCGGCAGAGGCCGTGGGCTCGGTGCGGCGCATCGCAACCGTCGAGCGTGCAGGTTCTCTGCCGCCGGGCTCCGTGCTCCCAGTGTTCGAACAGCGCGTCGCGCCACACGAGGTACTGCGCCCGCTTGTGCGACACCGGCAGGTGCGCATCCATGAACGGCACGATCACGTTCACCTGGTCTGCCAGTGCCCGCACCGTCCAGCGAACCTCATCGTCGTAATGCGCCTTCCGCCGCGCGAACCACCGCACGTACCCAACCCCAAAGAACCCGTGCAACAACTCCGCAGTATCAGCATCCGTAGCCCCCAGGCCGACGACGAACGAAAACACGGGAGGTCGCCCGGACGCGATGAACGCGCCCTCGGCGGCGACGAAGCCAGCGACGAACGCGGACTCCGCCGAGGCTTCAGTAGCCGGTTGCACGGTAATAGTGCGATCGACACAGTCCCTGACCGCGTACCGGTGCCTTACAGCCGTCAACCGAGCACGGTGAGGGTCCCAGGCCGAGACGGCTCGGGTGTTGGGATCGGTGCGCTTCCAACGCTGCGCGCCACGCCTCGAACTGGCGTCGCTTGGCGCCCTGAAGGAGGTAGCGATGTGAGAACGGGATCACGCGTTGCCGGTGCGCTCGTTGCGAATTCACCGTATACGTCGACGTCGGCTGCCAATGTGCGCGGTGCGCAGGCCCATCCGTGATAGATCCGACGCCGAGGAACTCGCGCAATGCAGCCAGCAAGTGCCGATCGCGATCCGCAACCCTGACTTGGAATACCCAACGGTGCCGCGGTGTGCCGTCGGCAAACGGTCGCGACTGCCGTGTGATGCAGTAACAACCTTCGCCCGCAACGAATCCGCCGAGCGTGTACCCGACGCAATTCGTGAGTGTTTTCAACGCGTTGACTGGGTGGAGGCGATGGGACTCGAACCCACGAACCTCCTGCATGCCATGCAGGCGCTCTACCAGCTGAGCTACGCCCCCAGGGGATGCCACGCTACCAGCGCGCACCCGCGCTTCGAATGCTTCGCATGTCGAACACACGTTCGCAGCGTACGCGGCGGGTACGACAACTACGAACGTCCGCGCGATGCGCGCCAGTAAGTTGACCAACGTGAACGCGCGTCCTGAAGACATTCCCGCGCAGCGTTACGGCGCCGCGCTCGCGAACGAGATCGAAGCGAAGTGGCAGGACTACTGGGAGCACGCGCACACGTTCTGGACGCCCAACCGGACCGGGCTGCTCTCCGAAGACGACAATCACATTGCCGAGCGCCCACCGCTCTACGTGCTCGACATGTTCCCCTATCCGAGTGGCAAGGGCCTGCACGTCGGGCATCCACTCGGTTACATCGGCACCGATGTGTACGCGCGCTTCCAGCGGATGAATGGCCGCAACGTTCTGCACGCGATGGGGTACGACGCGTTCGGGTTGCCGGCCGAGCAGTACGCGGTGCAGACCGGGCAGCATCCGCGTGTCACCACTGAGCAGAACATCGCGAACATGCGCCGGCAGATGCGGGCCTTGGGGCTCGGTTACGACCCTCGCCGCAGCGTCGCGACCACCGATGTCGCGTACTACCGCTGGACGCAGTGGATCTTCTTGCAGATCTTCAACTCGTGGTACGACCCCGCGCAGGACAAGGCACGCCCGATCGAAACGCTCGTTGCCGACCTCCGCGGCGGGCGGTTCCCAACGCCGCAGGGCGTGCCGTTCGACGACTTGGGCGTCACCGAGCAGCGCGAGTTGGTCGACTCGTACCGGCTCGCGTACATCGCGGAGGCGCCGGTGAATTGGTGCCCGGCGCTCGGCACCGTGTTGGCCAACGAGGAAGTGACGGCCGAAGGTCGGAGTGAGCGCGGGAACTTCCCGGTATACAAGCGCCCGCTCAGGCAGTGGATGTTGCGCATCACGTCGTACGCGGACCGTCTGCTTGCCGATCTCGACCAGCTCGACTGGACCGATTCGATCAAGTTGATGCAACGCAACTGGATCGGCCGCAGCACGGGTGCGTCGGTGCGTTTCCCGGTCGAGGGGCGCGAAGACGTCGAGATCGAGGTCTTCACCACCCGTCCCGACACGTTGTTCGGCGCCACGTACATGGTGCTGGCGCCGGAGCACCCGCTCGTCGACGTGCTCACCGCGAATGAGTGGCCCGACGACGAGGTGTGGGCGGATTGGGAGAGCAATCCCACCGACCGGTGGAAGGGTTTGTTTGGCATGACGGGCCCGCCCGCGGAGGCGATCGCGCGTTACCGCGAGTTCGCGGGCGTGAAATCCGATCTGGAGCGCCAGTCGGAGGGTCGCGAGAAGACCGGTGTGTTCATCGGAACGTTCGCGATCAACCCGGTCAACGATCAGCGGATCCCGATCTTCATCGCCGACTACGTGCTGATGGGCTACGGCACGGGCGCGATCATGGCCGTGCCGGCCGAGGACGAACGCGACTGGGAGTTCGCGGAGGTGTTCGGGTTGCCCATCGTGCGTACGGTGCAACCGCCTCCCGACTTCGACGGCGACGCGTATACGGGCGAGGGCGCGAAGATCAACAGCGACTTCCTCGACGGCCTCGATATGCCTTCCGCGATGACGCGCATCATCGAATGGTTGGAGGAGACCGAGTGGGGCCACGGCACCGTCAACTACAAGCTGCGCGACTGGTTGTTCAGCCGCCAGCGGTACTGGGGTGAGCCGTTCCCGATCGTGTACGACGACTCGGGGTTGCCGGTCGCGCTCCCCGACACGATGTTGCCGGTCGAGCTGCCTGAGATCACCGACTTCGAACCGCACGTCACCGACGACCCGGACGCGTTACCGGAACCGCCGTTGGCGCGCGCCGAAGATTGGGTCGCGGTCGACCTCGACCTCGACGGACCCGCGTGGCGCGGCTACGGGCTCGGCCCGCTCACCTACTTGCGCGAGACGAACACGATGCCGCAATGGGCAGGGTCGTGTTGGTACTACTTGCGTTACCTCGACCCGACGAACGAAGACGAAATCGTCGACCCCTCCGTCGAGCGTTCGTGGGCGGCGGGAACGCGTGCGAACGGCGAGCCGAAGTCGGGTCTCGTCGACCTGTACGTCGGCGGCGTCGAGCACGCGGTGCTCCACCTGCTGTACGCGCGCTTCTGGCACAAGGTGTTATTCGACCTCGGCCAGGTGTCGACGCCGGAACCGTTCCAACGGCTGTTCAACCAGGGCTACATCCTCGCCGCCGCGTACACCGACGAACGTGGCGTGTATGTGGAGGCCGGCGAGGTCGAGGCGCGCGACGGTCAGTACTTCTGGCACGGCGAGCCGGTGAACCGTGAGTTCGGGAAGATGGGCAAGAGCCTGAAGAACGCGGTCGCGCCCGACGACATTTACCGCGACTACGGCGCCGACACGTTGCGTCTCTACGAGATGTTCATGGGCCCGCTCGACGCGTCGCGTCCTTGGAACACCGCCGACATCGTGGGCGTGCACCGTTTCCTGCAACGGTTGTGGCGCAACGTGATCGACGAACAGACGGGGACGGTGCACGTATCGACCGAGCCGGCCGACGATGAGACTCGCAGGTTGTTGCACCGAACCATCGCGGCCGTGCGCAACGACCTCGACAACTTGCACTTCAACACCGCAGTCGCGCGCCTCTTCGAGTTGAACAACCACCTCACGCAAGTGGTGCAGCGGCAGGGGAGCGCACCCGAAGAAGTGGTCGTGCCACTCGTGCTGATGGTCGCGCCCCTCGCGCCGCACATCGCGGAAGAACTGTGGTCACGACTTGGGCGGACGCAGACACTCGCGTACGAACCGTTCCCCGAAGCCGACCCCGCGCTGCTCGTGGCCGACACGTGCGAGATCCCGGTGCAGGTGAACGGCAAGGTGCGTACGCGCATCACGGTTCCGGCCGACGCCGACGAAGCAACGCTCGAAGCACTCGCTCGCGAAGAGCCGCGCATCGCCGCCGCGCTCGACGGTCACGAGGTGCGAAAGGTGATCGTCAGGCGGGGAAAGCTCGTCAACTTCGTCCTGAGCTAACATCACGGTTGCTTTCCCCGGCTCTTCCTCCATGTGGCTTCGTCGCGCCCCTGGAGTTCGATCATGCCGGACGACATTCCCGTTCCCGTACCCGTAATGCCGCCACGCCCGACGGCACCCGAAGGTCGTGCGGCCGCGCTCGCCGACCGCATGCACGCGTTGCGCCACGACCCGCGCGTCGCAGTCCTCGCGCTGGTCGTCGTCGCGCTCGGCGCCGGCGCGTACTGGTTCCACGCCGGGACCGCGCCCATCCCCGCTGCGTCGGCGAGCCCGCGATCGCGCACGACGGCAAGCACAACGGCAACCACTACCCGCAGCTCGAACGGTTCGAGCACCACGAGCACAACGAAAACGAGCGCGACCAGCGCGACCGTCGTGGTCGACGTCGCGGGCGCGGTGGCGAAACCTGGGGTCGTCACGTTGCGGGCGAACAGCCGCGTGATCGACGCCATCGCCGCCGCGGGAGGTGCTCATCCCGACGCCGACCTCGGCCGGCTCAACCTCGCCGCGTTGCTCACCGACGGCCAACGCATCGCGGTGCCGGTACGCGGACAGCCGGCGCCGCCACTCGACCCGACAACCGCGTCGGGTGGCGGCGCTCCGAACAGTTCGAGCACCGCGGCCGGCGGTGAGCCGAGCGCGTCGCAACCGCTCAACCTCAACTCGGCGACGCAACAACAACTCGAATTGCTACCCGGCATCGGCCCGACGTTCGCCGCCGCGATCTTGGCCGAGCGTGATCGTGCCGGCGGCTTCCACTCGGTGGAAGATCTCCGGCGCGTGCGGGGCATCGGCGACGCGCGCTACGCCCAAATCGCGCCACTGGTCACGGTGTGATCGCGCCGGTCGTGCCGCGGCGCGTCGAGCCGGGTCCGCTCCTCGCGCTCGCCGCGCTGGTCGCCGGCATCCTGGCCGGCCAACACGCCGCGCCCGCGTCGGCCGTGCCGCTCCTCATCGTCGGCGCCGCGTGCCTCGCGATGTCGCTCACGGCAACCGGTTGGCGCCGCCTCGCGCTCGGCGTGGTCGCATGCTCCCTGCTCGGCTCCGCGGTGATGCAACGCTCGCTCGACGGGATGGCGCACTCGTCGCTGATCGGCGCGCGCGACGCCGGCGAGTTCGTCGTCGTGCGCGGCACGGTCGCCGCCGACCCCGACGGCATGCGCTTCCGCACCGACGTCGTCGTGCGCGTCAGTGCGTTCGCGGTCGAACGCAACCGGCGGCCGGCGATTCCGGTGCACCGGCTGGTGGTGGTGCGCGCCAGTGGCCGCGAGGCCGGCACACTCCGGCTGCTCACGATGGGCGATCACGTGTCGCTGTCGGGCCGGCTCGAGCCACTCGTCGGCTTCGACACGCGATTGCAGTGGCGGCACGTGACGGCCCGGCTCGTCGACGTCCGGCTCGAGGCACTGCATCCGGCGACGTCGCCGCTGTTGCGCGTCGCGAACAGCCTGCGCGACGCGACTCTGCGCGGCTCGGCCGGGCTCGGGAGCACCGATCGCGCGCTGTTCGCCGGGTTCCTTCTCGGCGACACGCGCGACATCCCCGATCCCATCGTGTCGGCCTACCGCAACGCTGGTTTGTCGCACCTCCTGGCTGTGTCGGGAGCCAACGTCGCGTTTGTGCTCGCGCTCGTCGGCCCGCTGCTGCGACGATGCACACTCGCGCCGCGGCTCGCAGTCGGTATCGGCGTGATCGTCGTGTTCGCCGCTGCGACCCGTTTCGAACCGTCGGTTCTGCGCGCGTCCGTGATGGCGGCGATCGCGATGGCGGCCACGTTCTTCGGACGTCCGGTGTCGCCGGTGCGAGTGCTTGCGTACGCCGTGATCGTCCTGTTGCTCGTCGACCCGTTCCTGCTGCATTCGGTTGGGTTCGCACTCTCGGTTGGCGCGAGCGCCGGCATCGCGCTGTGGTCGGCGCCGATCGCTACACGCCTGCCCGGGCCGCGCGTGGTGCGCGACATGCTCGGCGTCACCATCGCCGCGCAACTCGGGGTCGCGCCCGTGCTCTTGCCGGTGTTCGGCGCGCTCCCCGCGATCACGCCGATCGCCAACCTTCTCGCCGTCCCGGTGGCTGAACCGCTCACCGTCTACGGCTTCGCGACGTCGCTGTTGCTGTCGTTGGCGGCGCCATTGCGCCCGCTGGCGTCGGTCCTGCACGCGCCGAGCGCGGCGATGCTGCATTGGGTCACGTTGGTGGCGCGCACGTGCTCGCGAGTGCCGCTCGTCATCCATCCCCGTGGCGCGGTCGGCCTCGTCGCCGTGACCTGCCTGGCCGCGGCCGTTTGGAAGGCCGGCGCTACCCTCAAACCTGATGCCCGCGCTCCCGTTTCCGACGCTGCGCCTCGGTGAACAGGTCGTTCCCGTCACGACGCGCGCGCTCGTGATGGGGATCCTCAACCGCACCCCCGACTCCTTCTACGACCGGGGCGCCACCTGGTCGTTCGACGCGTTCTTGGAGCGAGCGGAGGTGCTCGTGCACGACGGTGCCGACCTCCTCGACGTCGGCGGTGTCAAGGCTGGCCCCGGCGCCGAGGTTGAGGAAGCCGAGGAGTTGGACCGCGTCGTGCCGGCGGTGGAGGCACTGCGGGCTCGCTTCGACACGCCGATTTCGGTCGACACGTGGCGCGCCGGTGTGCTCGACGCCGCCTGTGGTGCCGGCGCCGTCGTCGGCAACGACATCTCCGGGTTCGCCGACCCCGACTACCTGCGCGTCGCCGCGAAGCACGACGTGACAGTGGTCGCTACGCACATCCGCCTCGCGCCGCGCGTGCCCGACCCGGAACCTGCATACGACGATCTGGTGGCCGAGGTCGAAGCGTTCCTCGTGGACCGCGCGCAGCGCGCCGAGGCGGTGGGCCTCAGCGCCGAGCAGGTCGTGATCGACGCCGGCCTGGACCTCGGAAAAACGCCGGCGCAGAGCGCGGTGCTGTTGCGCGAAAGTGCGCGCTTTGCGAACCTCGGCTACCCGCTCTTGCTGTCCGCGTCGAACAAGCGGTTCTTCGGCGAGTTGCTCGGGCTCGACGTCGCCGACCGGGGCCCCGAATCCCTGGCCGCGGTTGCCTACGGCGTGATGAACGGGTGTCGGATCGTGCGGGTCCACGACGTGCTCGGCAGCGCGCGTGTCTGCCGTGTGATCGAAGCGATCCTGCACGCCAGTCGGGAAGGCTCATGAGCGACGCCCTGATAACGCTCGTTCGTGGCGACGACCCGGCGTTGCGCGATCGCGAGGTACAGCGGATCGTGGAGGCACTGCTCGGCGGCGACGACCGTTCCTTCGCGCTCGACGACCACACGGTGGCGAGCAACCGCCGCCGTAGTGGCGGCGATGATGTCGACGTTGCCGACGCAGAGTCGCTCGATCTGCCCGTGTTCAGTGCGATCACCACCGCGCTGCAATCGCCACCGTTCATGACCGCGTGTCGCGTCGTCGTGGTGCGCGAAATCGGCAACCTCTCGAAGGATCAGGTCCAGTGGTTCGCGGAGTATGCGGCCGCCCCGCTCGACACGTCGCGTCTCGTGCTCGTCAGCGGCAGTGGCAAGGTGCCCGCCGCGCTCGAGAAGGCGTTGAAGGCGGCAAAGGTGACGGTGGTCGGCCCCGCCTCGGAAAAGACCGACGAAGTGCTCGGCACCGAAGCGCGCGACGCAGGAGTGCACCTCACCGCCGACGCGAAACGTTCCATCACCCAACGGTTCGGCGAAGACGCGAGTCGCGTGCCGGAACTCGTGGAGCTACTGCACTCGACGTTCGGTGAGGAGCGCACCCTCGACGTCGCCGACATCGACGCGTACCTCGGCGAGCTCGGTACGGCCGGCAAGTTCGACCTCGCCAACGCGATCGACAAGGGCGATCTCCCAGCCGCGCTCGAAGTGCTCCACCGGCAGTTGACGGCCACGAGCGCGCGCGATCCGAAGCCGGTGCACCCGCTCGTGATCATGGCGATGCTCGTGTCGCACTACCAGCGGTTCCTCCGGCTCGACGACCCGCTGATCGTGACGAAGGAGCAGGCGGCCGAGGTGCTGGGCATGCGCAGCCCCGCCGGCGCGGGTTTCGCGCTCCGCGCGGCACGCGACCTCGGCACCGACGGACTCCGCGAGGCGATGGGCTTGCTGGCGCAGGCCGAACTGGACCTGCGCGGCGCGAGCGGAGTCGACGAACGAACGGTGATGGAAGTGCTCGTGGCGCGCTTGGCGCACCTCAGCCGGCGACACCAGCGCGGGTCGTCGAGGAAACCCGCGGGATCGCGCCGCTGACTAGGAAGACGCGGCTTGCTGGGCCTTGTTGGCGTTGCGCATCAACCGCGAGATGCGGCGCGACGCCTGGTTGCGGTGGATGACGCCCTTCTCGCCGGCCTTGGCGATGCGCTTCTGAGCCAGTTGCAACCGCTCGGCGGCGTCTTCCGCGCCGGCCTCGGCGCCTTCTTGCGCCCGCTTGATCCGGGTCTTCAGCTCCGAGCGGACGCCCTTGTTGCGCAGACGCCGAACCTCGCTCTGCCGGTTCCGCTTCTTCTGACTCTTGATATTCGCCATGTCTCGTCGTCGTCTCGTCGTCGTCTGGTCGTGGGCGCAGCGGCTTCACCGCCGGCAAAGGAACCGACGGAGGCTACCAGGCACGCCCTCGGCACCCATCCGCGTGTGCCTACTGGCGCCGATGCGGCGAACTCGGGGGTGGGCGGGCCCGCGTTGGTGGAACCCGGACCCGCCCGGCCCGCTGGGGAGCCGCACGGGTGCGGCACGCGCGCCACGGCGGGGACAGCCGTGCCGCGCACATCTGGGTACGTACGCGTACGGGGCTCGGTTCACCGGGTTCGGCACAATGGTGAGCGCACCCCGACAAGGACCACGTGACCGCGCTCGACCACATTCGCTGCCTGTCGATCATCGCCCACATCGACCACGGCAAATCGACGCTCGCCGATCGGCTCCTGGAGCTGACCGGAGCGGTGAGCGCGCGCGATATGCGCGCGCAGTACCTGGACTCGATGGACCTTGAACGCGAACGGGGCATCACGATCAAGGCGCAGAACGTGCGCCTCGAATACAAGGGCTTCGTCATCAACCTGATCGACACGCCCGGTCACGTCGACTTCGGTTACGAGGTGAGCCGCAGCCTCGCGGCCTGCGAGGGCGTGATTCTGCTGGTCGACGCGTCGCAAGGCATCGAGGCCCAGACTCTCGCGAACTGTTACCAGGCGATGGAGCACGACCTCACGATCGTCGCGGCGCTGAACAAGATCGACTTGCCCGCCGCCGAACCAGAACGGCGCGCCGCCGAGATCGAACGCGTCCTCGGCATCCCGGCCGAGGAATTGCTGCACATCTCGGCCAAGACCGGCGAAGGCGTCGCGGAGTTGCTTGACGCGGTGATCGAGCGAATTCCGGCGCCGAAGGGCGACGTCGACGCGCCGACGCAAGCCTTGATCTTCGACTCCTATTACGACCCGTACCGCGGTGTCGTGAGCGCGGTGCGGGTGTTCAACGGCGCGCTCCGTTCCGGGGCGAAGTTGCGCTACGTCCAGGCGCGCCAGGACCACGACGCCGAGGAGATCGGTGTGCGGCTCCCCGTGCCCACGCCCGTTGCCACCCTCGGCCCGGGTGAAGTGGGCTACCTCGTCGCCGGCATCAAAGAGGTCGGCCAGGCAAAGGTCGGCGAAACCGTCACCGACGCGAACCGCCCTGCGTCGGCCCTCGAGGGTTATCGCGACCCGAAGCCGATGGTGTTCTGCGGCCTCTACCCGGTGGAGGGCGACGACTACGCCGACCTGCGCGACGCCCTCGAGAAGCTGCGGCTCAACGACTCCTCGGTCACCTACGACCCGGAAACGTCGGGCGCGCTCGGTTTCGGGTTCCGCTGCGGGTTCCTCGGACTTCTGCACATGGAGATCGTGCGCGAACGTCTCGAACGCGAATACGACCTCGCGCTCGTGGCCACCGCGCCCAACGTCGAGTACCGGGTCGTACGCCTCGACGGCAGCGTCGAAGTGATCGACAATCCGTCGTCGATGCCGCCCCTCAACGAGGTGACCGCGATCGAAGAGCCCTACGTGACGGTCATCTTGCTCACGCCCACGGATTACGTGGGCACGTTGATGGAGTTGTCGCAGCAACGACGCGGCGTACTCGACAAGATGGAGTATCTCTCCGAAGACCGGGTCGAACTTGTGTACTTGCTGCCGCTCGGCGAGATCGTCACCGACTTCTTCGACCAGATGAAGTCCCGCACTCGTGGGTACGCGAGCCTCGACTACGAGCCCGCCGGCTACCGGGCGTCAGATCTCGTGAAGGTCGACGTGCTGTTGAACAACACGCCGGTTGACGCGTTCTCGGCGATCGTGCACCGAGACAAAGCCTACGACTACGGGCGCAAAATGACGCAGAAGCTGAGGGAACTCATCCCGCGTCAACTGTTCGACGTGCCCATCCAAGCCGCGGTCGGCGGTCGCATCGTGGCGCGTGAAACGGTGAAGGCGAAGCGCAAGGACGTGCTCGCGAAGTGCTACGGCGGCGACATCACCCGTAAGCGCAAGCTGCTCGAACGGCAGAAGGAGGGGAAGCGGCGCATGAAGCAGATCGGGAGCGTCGAAGTGCCCCAGGAAGCCTTCGTCGCCGCGCTCCGTCTGGACGAGTGATGGAACGCGATTTGAGGAGCGGCGAGCCCGGCGAGCGCGGCGGGGCAAGCGTCGCGACACCGCGGATGCGCAAGCAACTGCGGCTGCTTGCGGTTCTCGCCGCGTTCGTCGCCGTCATCATCGTGCTCGCATTCGTGGGCGCGTTCCGCAATCAGGGTACGAACGCGCATCTTCCTACCGCCGTTCGCATCGACGCGCGCAGCCTGGCCGAGGGCACCTACGCCCAAGCGACCATCCAAACCGACGTCGTGCTCGACGGCAGCCACTACTCACAGGTGGCGTTGTTCATCGTGCGCACGTCGGGTCAGGTCCACGCGCTCTGGGCGCACAGCACCCGTCCCGGATGCCGGGTCGTCCCCTTCCGCGGCCAGGCCTTCGTCGACGCGTCGAGGCGAGGCGAGGTGAGATTCGTCGACCCCTGCGGGGGTGCGACCTGGGCGCTCGACGGCCGCTGCGTCGCCGGACCATGTCCGCGCGGCCTCGACGAGTTCGCCGTCTACGAGCGCGGCGGCGTGGCCTTCGCCGACCTCGCCGCGCTGCATAAGTCGGCGTAGGCCGCTAGCGCACCGCGGGTTCTTGCTCGCGCGGAAGGCCGAGAACGCGCTCTCCGAGGATGTTGCGTTGCACTTCGCTGGTGCCGCCACCGATGGTGAGCGCGCGCGAATAGAGATAGCCGTAGTGCCACATGCCGCCGTCGGCGTCGCCGTAGGGCCCGCGGTCGTTGAGCAACGCGTCCACGCCCGCGAGTTCCATGGCGAGCGCCATCACGTGCTGGCCGTGCTCGTCCGACAACGCCTTGCGCACGGACGCCTCCGCACCCGGTTCCAGGCCGCGTACGCGTGCCGACACGGTGCGCAACCGGATGAGCCGCAACACCTCTGACTCGATGAACAACTGGGCGATCCGCTGGCGCAACAAGGCGTCGCGTGTGCCGCCGTGGGCGCGCACGATGTCGAGCAGGTCCGTGGCGGTCGGGCCGCGTCCCCAGAGCGCACCTTCTCCCGACAACGAGACGCGTTCGTTGCCCAATGTCACCTTGGCGAGCCGCCAACCGTCGTTCTCCTGCCCGACGATGTTCGCCGCCGGTACGCGCACGTCGTCGAAGAACACTTCGTTGAACTCGTGCGTGCCGGTCATCTGCACGAGCGGGCGCACGGTGATGCCCGGCGTCGCCATGTCGACAACGAAGTAGGTGATGCCGTTGTGGGCTTCGGCCTCCGGGTCGGTGCGCGCGAGCAAGATGCCGAAGCGCGCGACGTGCGCGAGCGTGGTCCACACCTTCTGACCGTTCACCACGAACTCGTCGCCGTCGCGTACCGCTCGCGTCTGCAAGGAGGCGAGATCGCTCCCCGCGCCGGGCTCGCTGAACAGCTGGCACCAGAGTTCGGAACCGTCGAGGATCCCTGGCAGCCATCGCGCTTGTTGTTGCTCAGTGCCCGCAACCATCAGCGTCGGGCCCGCCCACCCGATACCGATTGGGTTCTGCGGTCGCGGCACCTTCAGCGCTCGCATGGCTTCGTCGATCGCCAGTTGCTCGGCGGGTGACGCGTCGAGTCCCCAAGGACGCGGCCAGTGAGGTGCGACGTAGCCCGCCTGGGCGAGGCGCGTGTTCCAACCGGGTGCGAACACGCCGCCGGGCGCGTGCTCGGCCACGAACTCGCGCACCGCCCGACCAGCCGAGATCCCGTCGCTCGGGAGATCGAGATCCATGGGCCGAAGCTACCGGCACGTCATCCATCGGGGCGTCCAGTTCCGAACACACCACGTGGTCCCTCGAGACGCGGCCGACCCGCGCCCTGCCACCCGTTCGTGGGAGGCTCCAGACCTGCGCGCGGCGCGCGATACCTCGGATGCGCAATTGGTCGAGGCGTTGCTTCAGGGCGACAGCGGCGCGCTCGCGAAGATCTACGAACGGCACGGCGACACGTGCTTTGCCCTCGCCCGCCGGGTGCTCAACGACGGCCCGCTCGCCGAAGAAGTGATCCAGGAGTTGTTCGTACGGTTGTGGCGCACGCCGGAGCGCTTCGATCCTGAGCGCGGCACGCTGCGGTCGTTCCTGCTGGCGCAGGTGCACGGCCGGAGCGTCGATTTGTTGCGCGCCGAAGTCGCGCGGCGCGGGCGCGAGGAGCGAGACGCGTTCCGGTCGCCGGCGGTCGACGACGACTTGGAACGCGCCGTACTGGATCTCACCGAGGCTGAAACGGTCCGCGCGGCGCTGGCATCGCTCTCGGAGGCGGAGCGCACGCCGATCGAGCTCGCGTATTACGGCGGTCACACCTACCGCGAGGTTGCGACGCTGCTCGAACAGCCGGAGGGCACGGTGAAGAGCCGCATTCGTTCGGGCTTGCTGCGGTTGCGGGCCGCATTGATCGACGCCGGAGTCGTCGGATGAGTTCAACGAACGACCCGCGGGAAGAGCAGATGGACTTACTCCTCGGCGCGTACGCCCTCGATGCAATCGACGCGAACGACCGCGCCCGGCTCGACGCGTACATCTCGCACTCGTCCGCGGCGCGCGACGAATTCGACCAGTTGCGCGAGACCGCGGCGATGTTGGCGCTCGCGCCTGCGCCCGGTGAGCGCGCACCGGCGGAACTGTGGGCCCGCATCGCCGAGCAGGTCGCGGAGCCGCAGGCACCGCCGCGCGCCGAGGAGGCGAACGTCGTTCCGCTCGCCGCGAAGGGCCGTCCGCTCACGTGGCGGATGGTCGCCCCGGCCGCGGCCGCGGCCGCGATCATCGTCGTGTTGCTCGCGGTGCAGGTCGTGCACCTGCGGGGCGAGGTCGACCAGAACAATCTCACCGGTCCGGCCGCCGCGGCAGCAGCGTTCAAACACGCCACCGGCGTCCCGGGCGCGCAATTGGCGTCGTTCACGGAAGCAGGCACGTCCGGCGGGACCCAGACCGTCGCCCGGATCGTCGTGCTGCCCGACGGCACCGGTTACCTCGTGACCCAGGGGCTTTCACCGTTGCCCTCGACGCAGACGTATCAACTGTGGGCGCTCGTCGGCTCGGGCCCGAAGCCCACGGCGATCTCGGCCGGTGTGCTCGGTGCCGCGCCGGACGCAGTGGCGTTCAAAGTGTCGGGCCCGGTCGTCGGCTTCGCGCTCACCCAGGAACACGCGGGTGGAGTCGCGTCGTCGCAGAACCACCCCGTCGCCGTAGCCAACCTCAGCTAGGCGTGCGTCGATAGGCGACAAATAGTGTCCCCTGCAAGGCGAGGATCAGCGACGCACGGAGTGTGGCGCCCGAGCCGGGGCCTGAGCGGCCCGGCCTTGGCCGAGAGCGGAAGCGATCGACGCACGCCATCCGCGATCATGGGTCCATGTTCGGGGTCTACGTGCACGTGCCGTTTTGTGCGCATCGCTGTGACTACTGCGATTTCGCGACGTGGACCGATCGGGCCCATTTGATCGACGAATACGTGGACGCCTGTGTGGAGGACCTGCAGCGGCGGGTTGCGAACGGCCAACCCGATGCGGCGTCGGTGTTTTTCGGCGGTGGCACGCCGTCGCTACTCGAGGCCGACAAGCTCGTGCGCATCCTCGACGCGATCCCGCGCACAGCGGGCGCCGAGGTCACCGTCGAGTGCAATCCGGATTCGGTCGACGCCGCGAAGTTTGCCGCGTATCGCCGGGGCGGGGTCACCCGCCTCTCGTTCGGCGTGCAGTCGATGCGCCCCCATGTGCTCGCGGCGCTCGGCCGAACCCACGACCCAGCCAACGTCCAGCGCGCGGTCGCGCTGGCGCGAGACGCCGGCTTCGCGCACGTGAGCATCGACCTCATATACGGCACGCCCGGAGAGACGATGGACGATTGGCGCGCCACGCTCGACTCCGCGATCGCGCTCGGCGTCGACCACATCAGCGCCTACGCCCTGACGGTCGAGCCGGCGACGCCGCTCGGTCTCGCGGTCGCGGCGGGGGAGCGGCCTGCCCCCGACGACGACGACCAGGCCGACAAATACGCGTTCGCCGACGACACGCTCAGTGCGGCCGGGTTCGAGTGGTACGAGGTGTCGAACTGGGCGCTCCCCGGCCACGAGTGCCGGCACAATCGTTGCTATTGGGACGGCAGCGAGTACGTGGGTATCGGCGCGGCGGCGCACGGCTTCACCGGCGGTCGCCGGTGGTGGAACACCCGGACGCCCGAGCGCTACATCGCCCGTATCGCCGACGGACCCGACGCGGTCACGGGAGACGAGGTACTGGCGCCCGCTGCGCGCGTCGAGGAGGCGTTCGGCCTCGCACTGCGCACGCGTTCAGGCGCCACCGTCGGGCGGGCTGCCGCGCCGGTGATCGGCCAACTGGCCTCCGCCGGCCTCCTCACGGTCGAAGAGGATCGCATCGTGCTGACCCGGCCGGGCCGCCTCCTCGCCTCCGACCTCACCGCGCGCCTCCTCCTGGCTGGCGCGCCGGGGTAAGAACGGCCATGCCCGGCGGGCGATACCGCTTAGCACTCGATACCATTGAGTGCTAA
>JAODBJ010000259.1 GCA_025463905.1 Actinomycetes bacterium | reverse complement strand
ATTTGTCCCCTATCGACGCACGCCCCGTGGGGTAGCTGTAGGCGGCGAGGAGTGGGCCGGCGTGGGCTTCGAAGGCCTCGCGGTCTGCTTCTGTCATCTCGGTGCGCCAGCGCGACTGCACCTTCGGCGGTTCGCGCAGCCGTTGGTGATACTGGGGCAGCAGGTCGGGCGCGATCACCTCGTCGAAACGTTCGTAGTAGGTGAGCATCGCGTCGTCGAACTCGAGATCGAGAAACTCGCACACCGATCGCAGCACCCGCTCCGGCTCGGCCACGAGATCTTCGTACCGAATGTCGAGGTAACGCGCGGGCCCCAACGCGGCCCCGGCGTCGCGACCCGCGCCGACATGTTGCACCCAGTATTTCGCCGCGCCGGGCACACGTTTCGGGCCCCACTCGTCGATGTTTGTGACGGAGAGCGCGACGTCGCGCCCGTCACGCACGATGTGCACGAAACGCGCCTCCGGAAAGAGTTCGGCGAGCAATGGCAACTGCAGCACGTAGTTCGGTGTCTTGTCGCCGTAGCGGGCTTTGCCATGCCGACGCGCGTAGAGCCCGTACACGACACGCACCGCATCGGCGTACGAGGTGGGCGCGGCGCTCGTGAGCGCGGCGCGAACATCGGCGTCGGCGAGGCCCCACTGCTGAAAGCGTTCGTGCCCGCACACTGCCGACGCGAATGCATCACGATCGAAGCGTCGCCACCACCGGCGCCGAAAGGCCGGCGCGAGTTCCACCACGAAATACGACTCGCCGGGGATGGCGAGTTCTGGATGCGAGTCGAGCATCGCGCGCAACAACGTCGTCCCCGAACGCGGGCACCCGACGACGAATGCGAAGTTGTCCACCGGCGGCCGCCCGCTCAGGTGCCGAAGCGCCGATCGGTGGTACCGACCGACGGCGAGGCACCACGTTGACGCTGCCACACGTCGCTCGAGTTCGACACCTCCCACGCCACGTCGGCATGGACCGGCGCACGTCGAACGACCGCGGTCGGCGGCGAGTCGAGTTCAGGGCCGTACACGTCGAAATGCGTGAGCGGGTGCCACGGGGAGAGTTCCGCCGAGCCGCGCGTGTGGTCGACCGCACCGAACCACACGTAGTAGCGACCTCGGGGCAACGGCAGCCTCGGCAGCGTGCAGCGCACTTCGGTGCCGTTCGACGACAGTTGCACGTGTTTGCGGAAGACGAAGATCGGGTCCGCCGTGCCTTCACTGATGCCGACGAAGAGACGCGAATTGGTGTCTTCTTGCGCCTCGATCTGGAAGCGCAACTCCAACGGATGCTGCGTGGTGGGGGTCGCGGAGTCGGGGCTGTCGATCTCGAGGTTCGCGACCCGCACGAGTCCCCCGCTGTCGTCGGCGACCTTGGCGGCAGCTTCGACGGCGCCACGGTACGCGGCAAGAATTTCCTTCACCGTTCCGTCGGCCATCGCGACGCCGTGGTGCAACCAGATCGCACGCTGGCAGATCGACCCGACGGCTGCGAGGTCGTGTGACACGAACACGACTGTTGTTCCCTGGTCGATCACGGCCCGCATCCGATCGAGGCACCGCTGCTGGAACTGCGCGTCGCCGACCGCGAGCACTTCGTCGACGAGGAGGATGGCCGGCTCGAGGAACGCGGCGACCGAGAAGCCGAGCCGCATCTGCATGCCGCTCGAATAGAACTTCACCTGCCGGTCGATCGCGAAGTCGAGTTGGGCGAAGTCGACGATGGCATCGAAGCGCGCCATCACCTCCGCGCGGGTGAGGCCGAGCAGCGTTCCGTAGAGCGCGATGTTCTCCCGACCAGTGAGGTCGGGCTGAATGCCCGCGCGTACTTCGATCAGCGCCCCCATACGGCCGACGACATCGAGTTTCTGCGCGGCGTACGGGTGCATGACACCGCACACGATCTTGAGGAGCGTCGACTTTCCGGAACCGTTGTCGCCGACAAGACCGACCGATTCCCCGGGTTCGGCGCGCAGAGTGACGTCGCGCAGCGCCCATTGCCAGTTGAGCGCGGGGCCACCGAGCCGCTCGCGCAACCGATCGAATTCGGCGCGCGCCATGCTCGTGCGCAGGTCGGGCCGAAAGCGCTTCCATATGCGTTCGGCGTGGATAGTTCCTTCAGGTGCCATTGCGACGACCTGCCTCCAGTTTTCTGCGCTCCGCTCCTCGCGAGCGGCCCTGCGGGCGTGAAAGCCCGTCGGCTCTCGCTCGAAGTTTGCGGCTGGTGATGGTACCGGCCAGGTCGATGGCCAATCGCACGACCTCGCGCGACGCAAGAACCGTTGGTTCGATTCGCGCGGCATCGAGTAGCAACGCCCCAACGCGCGCGGGCGACGGGTCCGCCGTGGCCTTGCGCCGGACCACATCGGTGAGGTTCCGGCGCGCCCAGCGCCGCGATGCGCGCCGGAGCGCGGCAAGGTCGTCGAAGTCGGCCGCGTAATCGGCGAGGAACCGTTCCTTCACTGCCTGCACCGCCCGGACTACCTCGAAATCGGGTCGGTAGCCACCTTCCTCTCCGAGCACCATCGTTCCCGCCTGCACGGTGTCCGAGCCGGCGTGGCGGCGGATGGCGGTCAGCGGCGTGTCGATGTATCCGACGTCGCCGCGCCGCGCGATGCGCATGAACGCGCCGAGATCGGAAGGCCGGCCGTCGGCCGGGTCCCAGCGCTCCCCGAGAATGCAGGTGCGGCGCATGACCGCGCTCGAGAAGTTGATCCGCGCGCCGGCGCCGAGACAGCGGCGCACGAACAGGTCGCCCGGTTCGATGATGTCGGCACGCGTGTGCGTCCACGTTGCGTACTGCTTCACGACGTCGTCGTTCTCGTCGACATAACAGAACGCGGCGTGCGCGACCGCGATCGATGGCCATTCGTCGAGCAGCGCAACCTTGCGCGCGAGGTTGTCGGGGAGCATGAGGTCGTCGTCTTGCAGCATCGTGACGTACGGCGCGTCGCCGAGGTACAACGACCGCGTGAAGTTCGCGCTCGGGCCGATGTTCTGCTCGACCCTCGATGAGTAAACGCGAGGGTCGCCGATACTCGCCACGAACTCTTGGGTGCCGTCGGACGACGCGTTGTCGGCGATGAACAGCTCGAAGTCGGAGAACGTCTGCGCGAACACGCTGTCGATCGCCCGCCGCAACAGCTCAGCGCGGTTGTACGTCGGGATGACGACGGTAACGGCAGCCACCTCAGGCGCCCGCTACCGGTGCAAGCAACTCGTGTTCCTCGAGGGTCGACGCGGCGTCACGCACGACGTCGAATGGGAGCGCCGCGCTCGCCGCGATGTCGAGCAGTGAATGCTCACCGTCGGAAAGGTTGAGTACCCACAACAACGCCATCTCGGCCGAGCGCCGGTCGACTGCGCCACCAACCGCGCGGTAGAGCCCGCGCCGTCCGAGTTGCGGTTCACCCTTCGGGTTGAGGTTCTGATATCGGCGATCGTGTTCGAGCACGTCGATCACTGCGAGCAACGTGCTGAGCGCATCGCCGAGGGCGGCGGGCGTGATGAAGGCGAGGTCGTCGGCGGACGTGTGGTATTCGGGATATTCGCCGTGCGGTGAGCGGCTCAGCCGCCCGACCGGCAGGTCGAAGCCCGGCGAGCAGTACTGCCGTTCGTCGTAGCCGTAGGGCGAAAAGTCGAACACGTCGAACGGCTGTTGCGCCATGCGCAGGACGTGCTCCACCGCCCGGTCGATCGTGGTATCGCCGCGGCGGCTGCGCTTGTAGGTAAACGGCCCACGATCACCCACACCGGAGAGCACGAGGCCCGCGGTGATGCGCGACAGGTTCCGCTCGTTGGCGGCCAGCCAGCTGATGGAACCGATGGTGCCGGGGATGAAGACGAAGCGGTAGCTGTGGCGTAACGCGAGTCCGCGCAACGCCTCGGAGGCGAACGTGGCGAGCGCGATACCGGAAAGGTTGTCGTTCGCGAGCGACGGATGGCACACGTGGCAACTCAACAACACTTCTTCAGGGCCATCGCCTTCGATGACAACCTCGCCGTACGTGAGTGCGCCGTCGTCGAGTCGTGCATCGATGCAGACTTCGTAGTCGCCTTCGGGCAACCCTTCGAACTGTTCGTGCGTCATGCAGATGCCCCACGAACGCTCGTAGTACGACGTGCGATACGGCACGTACTGCGGCCGGTCAGGCAGGGTAAACACATGTCGCGCGAGTTCGGCGCGGGTCATGTGCGCGTGCACCGGTTCGCTGTAGCTGACGACGTGAAGATTGTTCTCGCGTAGATCCACTACTCGCTTGCCCGAGGGATCGTTCACCCACGCCGCGTCGATGTTCCATTCCTGCGGAACTACCCAGTCGAGTACCGGCGTGCCGGTCGGCACCTCATGGACGTCGAGCGAAATGCGATCGGAGATACGACGCAACGTTTCACGCACGCCGGCGCCCGTGATGCTGCGACAGATCGGGAAGAGTTCCGATGCGAACGCGTGCATCAACTCGCCGGCGCGGTCTACGTCGAGCTTCGCGCGCAGTTCGTTGAGCGAGGGCGCGCTCACCACACCTTCCAAGGGGCCTCGCCCCTCTGCCACATGTCGTTGAGCATCGTGTACTCGCGGAAGGTGTCCATGCCGGTCCAGAACCCTTCGTGTACGAACACGCCGAGCTCGCCGTCGCGCGCGACCTTCTGCATCGGCCCTTGCTCGAACAGCAGGTCGGGCTCGTCGGTGAGGTACGAGAGGAATTCGCGCTCCAGGACGAAGAAGCCGCCGCTTACCAACCCTTCGGCTTTCGTCGGTTTCTCGTCGAACTCGAGCACCACATCGCCAGTGGCGCGCAGCTCGCCGTAGCGGGACGTGGGACGTACACCGGTGACGGTGCCGATCCGACCATTGGCGCGGTGGAACGCGAGCAAGTCGTCGATCGCGACGTTCCCGATGCCGTCGCCATACGTGAACATGAACGTCTGCGTGTCGATGTATTGCTGCGCGCGGTAGAGCCGTCCACCGGTACCGGTGAGCAGCCCGGTCTCCGCGCAGGTGATTTCCCAGTCTTCGTCACCGAGACGATTGTGGAATTCGAGCTCGTGCTCGCCGCGCAAACGAATGGTGAAGTCGGAGCGGTGCTCCCGATAGCGGAGGAAGTACTCCTTGATCTCCCAGCTCTTGTAGCCGAGGCAGAGCACGAAACGGCGGTAGCCGTAGTGGTGGTACAGCTTCATGATGTGCCACAAGATCGGCTTCTCGCCGATGTCGACGAGGGGCTTCGGGATGCTCTCGGTGACTTCGCGCAGGCGCGTGCCCAAGCCGCCGCACAAGATCACAACCGGGATCTCTGATTCGGGTAAGGGTTCGCTCACCTGTGTCCTTCGGGGCCGGCTCGGGGGCGAACGGTGCACAACACGGTAGTTGCGCCGCCGCGGCCCCCGGCAGGTCCCCTTACCCATCCACTGCCCTACCAGAATTACGCTCGCCACAATGCCGCCGGATGGACCGTTGCGCGTCGCGGCCTTTCCCGCCGGGCGGCCGGGCATGAGCAATCCCTACGCCTCGCTGTTTACGAGTGCGCTGCGAAGCGAAGGGGCCGTCGTCGACGATCTCCGCGTCGGGGCACTGTTCCGCACCCGCTACGACGTCGTTCACCTGCACTGGCCTGAATGGATCCTCGATTCCGAGTCGCGACGCCGCGCTGAAGGGCTGCTCGCGGGGCTGGCATGGCAACGGCGACGCGGCGGCCGAGTGGTGTGGACGGTGCACAACCTCGGGCACCATGAACAGGCGCGCAAGCAGTCCGCCTGGAAGCGCTTCCTGCGGCGCGTCGACGGCTTCGTGAGCCTCACCGAAGGCGGCGTCGGGCTCGCGCGAGATGCATTCCCGGAACTCCGAGACGTTCCTGCGTTCGTCGTGCCGCACGGTCATTACCGCGACGTGTACCCGAACGACGTCTCGGTCGAGACTGCGCGCGACCATCTGGAGATAGCCGCCGACGCGAAGGTCGGCCTGTTCTTCGGCCATGTTCGCCCGTACAAGAACGTGCTCGCCTTGATACGCGTACTGCGGGAACTCGACGACCCCGACGCGGTGCTCGTCGTCGCGGGCCGACCCCTTTCCGACGATCTCGCCGCTGCGATCGCGCACGAAGCGCGCGGCGACCCTCGCATCCGCCTGCACCTCGGCGTCGTTCCGGTAGACGAGGTCCAACACTTCTTCAACGCGGCCGATGTGGTCGCGCTCCCATACACCGAAACCCTGAACTCCGGTGCGGCGCTCCTCGCGCTTTCGTTCAACCGTCCGGTCGTCGCTCCTGCATCGGGCGCGTTCCCGGAGCTGCAAGCCCGTCTCGGTGAGCAGTGGGTCTCCACGTATGAGGGCGAGCTGAATGGCGATGTGCTGCGCGCGGCGTTGCGAACGACACGCGAACACGCGCCATCGGCACCACTCGACTCCTACGCATGGTCCGAAACCGGACGCCTCGTGCTCGACGCATACCACAAGCTGTTGCAGCGACCGCGACCCTTTTTCGACCGAAGTACGCGCGACACTGGACTTCGATGAGTCGACGCACCGCGGTTGTACTCCTCGCCGCGCTGCTCACAACCGGGTTGCTCACGACAGTGTTGCTTCCCGGTACGTCGCACGCAGCGCCGTCGGCATCAAGCATCGTCGACTACATCAGGAAACCGGGCGATCAAGTCGTCATCGTGCCGAACGGCGTGTACAGCGGCGGGAACGTAGAGGCGCCGCATCAGCAGACCGGCGGGCGCGATCGCGGGTGGTTGGTCCTCCAAGCGCAGTCGCAGGGCGGCGTCACCGTCGATCTCGCCGGTGCGGAATTGAATCTCGGGCCCAACACGAGTCGCGTGCTGTTCGTCGGCTTCAAGTTCATCAACGGATCGGTACGCGCGTACGGCCACGACATTGCGTTCTGGTACACCGACCACACGTTCCCCGCGGACGTGTGGTCGGCTCAGGCGCCGAACCCCGCGAACCCCGAACGGGGCTATTACCGAGCCCCTCGAACCGTGTATGTCGACAAGACGTCGTCGCATCGGGTCTCGTTCTATGGCGCCGACGTGCACGACACCGGCACCGCGTTCATGATCAGCGGAAGCCGTGACCTGCTGTTGCAAGGTGTGCACATCAAGAACCTGTCGGATAAGGGGCTCGACCCCCACGACGTCGTGCACCCGGACGCAATCGCGGGCGTGGCGGGCAACACGCGCCGGCTCACCGTTCGTGACTCGTGGGTGCAAGGACGCATCGTGCTCGAGGATGGTGGTGGCGCCGGCGGCTCGGACGGTGGGCCGCATCGTGATGTGCTCTTCGCCAACAGCTGGGTGTCGAATTCGCCCAGCGTCGGTTTCATCTTCTCGTCGAACCGTCAGACGCAGCCGCGCGGGATCTTCGGCCGGCGCGTCGACGTGTACTCATGGGGGCACCATGCGCGCGCGGACCGGATCGAGACGATCGACGGGCGACGCGCCGACCAACCGAACTCGCAACCCAATCGGATCAACGTGGTGGACGAGCACGTTGTGAACGCCCCGCCGCCGGCCAGCATGACCAGCCCTCCTGCCGCGTGGCGTGCCGCGCACCCGTATCGAAGCTGGCCCCAGTTTCTCCACCTGCAGCACGCGAGCGCTGGAAGCCCGGTCGGGTTCGTCGTCGCCGGCGCGTGTGGGGCGGTAGTGCTCGCCACGATCTTGCTCGTCGCGCGACGCCGGCGTAAGCGCAAGTCGCTCCCGGCGTAAGCCATGCACCCGTAGCGCGAACATGACGGCAATGGAGCACGCTCTCGCCCTCTCGTTCGCGCGCGCACTCGAGCCCCGGCGCGACGAATTTGTCGCTCGTGCGCGCCGAGCCATCGAGCTCGTCAGTGACGGCCCCGCAACCACCGCGGTCGATTCGCCCCACACCGTCGTCGTGCTCGGCGGCGGCGCGGTGGAACGACCGCTGGGACACGACATCTCGTGCGTGCTGCTCACCAAGTCGATCACTACCGACGGCCGCGTCGTCGATGCCGACATGATCGCAGGGTCGCTCATGCACCGACCCGACGCGCTGCGAGCGGTCGCGCCACCGGCGGCGGCGATCGTGCGCGTGCGCGGCAGCGAGGAGCTGATTGCCTTCACCGACACCGCCGGGCTCAAGCAGCTGTTCTGGGCCGAAGGGAACGGCGTCGCACTGTGCGCGACGTCGAGCACCGCCCTCGGTGCATTGCTGGCCGCACCGATCGACGACGATGCCGTGGCAGCGTACGCGCTCCTCGGTTACCACCTCGCCGGCCGCACGGCGTTCCGCGGCGTGCGCAAGGTCCCGCGCGGATCGCGCTGCGCATTGCGCGGCGGCCGCGCCACGCTCACGACCTACGACACGACACCGTTGGTGGAGACCGCCTCGAACGACGACGTCACCGCCGGCGTCGACGTGGTGCGGGCCGCCGTCACCGCTTGCGTTTCGGCCTATCCCGACGCCACCCTCGAGCTCAGCGGCGGCTTCGACAGCCGGATGGTGGTCGCGGCGATGGCACAAGCGCATCGAGGCGGCCGCCGCGCGTTCACGCTCGCGTCCAGCGAGACCGAGAACGTCCGCATCGCCCGTGACGTCGCGGCGCACGCCGGGCTGAGCCACACGGTCGTGGACCCGGGCGATGCCGCGTCGTTGACTCCCGAGGAGATCGTCGAGCTGTGCGATCGGGCGTCACGGTCGCGCGACCACAGCGCCAACGCGATCGACACCGCCGGCCTCGCGTTGGTGGAACAACAGCTTGATCAAGGCGGTCGAATCAACGGGCAGAACGGCGAGTTCGCGCGAGGCGAGTTCTACAAGGGCCTCCCGCCGCGCGTGCTCGACAACCGTGTTGTCCAGCGCGCCGCAATCGGGCGCCTCGCCGTGTTCCTCGCCGATTGGCGCCTGCTTCCGAACCGCGCCCTCGACCCCGCGCTTTTCACACCCGGGTTCCTGGCCGCAGGCCGCGCCGCCATCATCCGTCACGTGGAGTTGGTGCTGGTCGAGCACGCGCCGCACGTAACACGCGGGCTCGACGAGTTGTACCTCGGCCTTCGGATGGACCGCTGGGTCGGCGCGGAATTCAGCGCCGCGGCAACGACGCGACCGGTCCTCGCACCGTTCTTCCATCCCGCGTTCATCGCGTGGGCGCGATCGGTTCCGGCGAGCAAAAAGGCGAGTGGGAAAGCGTTCGCGCGCGTGTTGGTCGCGGTCGATCCCGCGCTCGCCGCCCTCCGACTCGATGGCCGCCCGTACGCGCCGAAAGACCTCGCGTCCGCGGATCTCGTTTCGCGCTACCGCAGCATCGCCGGCCTCGTCGACAAGGCGCGCGGCAAGGCCGTGCAACGACTGCGACACGCGCAGAAGGCCCACGCGCCGGGCCGCTCGATGGCCGGTGCCGTCGTGAAGTATTGGCGCGAGCACAACGACGCACTCGCGCCGCTACCAGGCCAGGCATTCGTCAGCGAAGGCGGCCTGGCACAGGCGCTCGAACCAACATCGGCAACCGCGGCGCCGATGAGCGCAGCAACGGTCGGGTTCATGGTGAGCGTCGGCGGAGCCTTGCGCATCCGTGATGCACTCGGCCCCGCCCCCCGCCTCTGAGTTCTCACCCGAAGAGGGTGGGCCACCAGTCGTTGTAGGGATGCGACGCGCGCCAGTTGTCGGCCGGGCTGACTGAACCCGCCGGCGGTGCAACCTTGCTGATCCCGCCGTCGACGACGTTCACACGCGACGTTTGCGTGTTCGGTGTGTACAGCTGCCGGCCGTCGATGATCTCGAGCCGGTCGAGCCCGTTGTGATGGTCCCACGAGCGGACGTCGACCCGGCGACCGAAGATGCCGCGCGGCGTCGTGTGCTTCACCGCGGTGAACGTGAAACCGCCGCTCGGCGAGTTCGAGATCCAGTCGTTCTGGAACAGGAAGCCATCGAACGGTCCGCCCGACACGCCATCCTTGCTGTCCTCGATCATGATCCGGCCCTTGATCCACGTGTCGAGCACGCGCAAGCCATGGGTGTTCCCCGAAACGCCGCCGATGGCGTCGGGGTGCACCACGTCTTGGGGGTCGAGCCCGAGATCGCTCAGGTTCCAGGTCTTCACACCCTGCAGCAGCATGTTGTTGCTGTACGAGATCATGAAGGACGTGCCGGTGTCGTGCGCGTCGGAGCCGTAGAACGAGACGTAGTTACTGCTCGGCGCGTTCGTGTAGACGGTACGAGGCGCGCGGTAGCGTCCCAACTCCGGCCGGGACGGGTTCGGCGATTGGGCCGCCCACACGTTCGCGGGGAACGTGTGGTCCGTGTACCAGAACCCGATGTTGTTGCCGTACGCGAACACCGAACCGTTCACGAACCTGAACCCGACGAACAGCACGCGACTCGTCGACGAATCAAGGGTGAGCGCCGCGCCCGCGAGGTCGACGACGACGCCGTGCTCGGACTCGGCTCGCAGCACGAGCCAGCCGCGGTACGCACCGCTCGTTGCCGGGTGCGGCGCGGACACGGTGCCCGCGTGGTACGTGCCGTTCGCGACGGTGACGGTTTGGTCACCGTGCAACGCGATGTAGGTGCTGAGGTTCGAACCGAGGTTGCTGGGCGGCGGCGCCGGCGAATCACCCGAGGGCGGGTTCGTAGTGGGCGGCGTCGTTGTGGACGGCGTCGTCGTTGACGGCGTCGTCGTTGACGGCGTCGTCGTTGACGGCGTCGTTGTCGACGGCGTCGTAGTTGACGGCGTCGTTGTGGGGGGCGGACCGGGGTCGGTCGTAGGCGGCGGGTTGCCGGGGTTCCCACCACCGCCGCCGCCACCGCCGCTGCCGCCACCGTCAGAACTGCGGTAGTACTCGCGGTAGTGCACCGCGCTGCCGCTCGCAGACACGACTTTCCATGAACCGTCACCGAGCCGAACCAGGCCGACAAGCACGGTGCTGGGCAGCGTGCTTGCGCTGTAGACACCCTGGCCGAAGCCGAACACGTGGCCGTCCTGGCTCGTGAGCCAGTAACCGTGCCCGGGCGCGGGCACCGCAATGTTGGTCACGGGCGCTTTGGCGCGACCAGCGGCCGAACCGTGGAACACGGCGTTGCCGAAACTGAATACGCCGCCGTCCTGGGCGACGAGCCAGTAGCCGCGGCCGTCGCGAGTTGGCGCGAGCCCCGAAATGGGACTGTTGAGACGGATGACGGCCGCGGAGCCGCGGAACTTGGCGTCACCGAAACTGAAGACGCCTCCATCCGACGCGACCAGCCAGTAGCCGCTGCCACTCGGCGTCGACGCCACACCGACAATCGGCTGGTTCAGATGAAGGGCACCGAGCGAACCCCGAAAGCGCGCGTTCCCGAAACTGAACACGCCGCCATCGGATGCCACGAGCCAGTACCCGCCGCCATTCGGCGTCGCCGCGATGCCGACGATGGGCTTCGTGAGGTGCATGCCGAGGATTTGGCCGTGGGGGCGGGCATCACCGAACGATCGCACCTGACCGCTCGGGTACGCGAGCCAGAAGCCCCGGCCCGACGGTGTTGACGCGAATGCCACGGGGGTCGGCGCAGGTGATTGCGCGTTGAGCGCCGCCTGCGAGCCGCTGATACCTGCGAGCGTGAGGACCGCTGCGAAGACCGCGATCGCGCGCCGACGCCGTAGACCAAGTCCGACCTGCTGCATGTAGCCCCGGATCCTTTGTTTTCCAGGGCAAGGGGTCGGGTTTCGGTAACCCGGCTAGGTCCGCGCAGGACCCCCGTGGCTTTGCGTCCTCGTCTCGCAACGAGTTTGCGTTTTCGACCCGCCCTGGGTGCTGCCGTTCGGGTGACGAAGGTTCACGTAATGTGACGATCGCCTCGCTCACTGCAATCAATCGGCATGCAGGCACCCGGATCTTGAGACGCGGACCGCAATTTGGCGGACGACGCGTCCGGTATTGCCCCACATGTCCCGACACGAACCCCCGCCGCGGGGCGGAGCGTCCATCAGCCGGTGGCAGCCCTCGGCGCCAGCCGAACCGGCAAGTGCCGTATCCCCGTGTGCTTGTTGGTGCGCGCCCACTCGACCGGTCCCGTGATGGTCACGGCGCCGGCCGCGTCGAGCAACGCATCGAGCACCACCCGCAGTTCGAGGCGGGCCAGGCTTGCGCCGAGGCAGTGGTGCACGCCGTGACCGAAGCCCAGATGCGGATTCGGAGCGCGCCGGATGTCGAAGCGGAACGGGTCGGCGAACACGGCTTCGTCGCGGTTGGCGGAAGCTTCCCAGAACACGACCTTGTCGCCCGCGCGAATGGTGTGGTTCCGAAAGGTCACGTCGCGCGTGGCGGTGCGGCGGTTGTGCGCCGCGGGATGCGTCCACCGCACGATTTCCTCGATCGCGGTCGCCATCGCGGAACGATCGGCCGCGAGCGCCCCGTACTGGTCGGGAAACTGTGCAAACGCGAGGACACCACCCGCGATGGCATTGCGGGTGGTGTCGGCACCGGCGGCAAACAGCAAGCTGAAGAACATCTGCAGCTCTTCTTCGCGCAAGCGCGGCGGATCCTGGTCGGGCAAGGTCGCGTGAGCGACGATCGACAACAGGTCGTCGGCCGGCTCTCGTCGCTTGGTGGCGATCAAGCGCGTCCCGTACTCGAACAACGCGGCTTGGGCCTCGACGACTGCGTCGGTCGCCTCGAACGCGTCACGGTCACGAAAGTCGAACGAGTACTCGATCCACTCGAACACCTGATGACGATCTTCTTCGGGCACGCCGAGCAGAAAACAGATCGCTTGCATCGGTAGCTCGGCCGCGACCGCGGCGACGAAGTCGCACTCGCCCCGTTCGAGTGCAGCCGCGACGAGCGGTCTGGTGCGGCGGTCGAGCTCCGCTTCGAGGAGCGCGATCGTGCGAGCGCCGAAGCCTTTACTCACGAGCAGGCGCACGCGCTGGTGACGCGGGTCGTCCATCATGTTCAGCAACAGACCCGCGGCCGGGAGATCGGGGATGATCGTCCCGCCGTACGGCCGGTTCCCGCCGCGCTCCGACGAGAAGGTCTCCGGGTCGTGCATGACGGCGAGCGAATCCGCGTGGCGGTGCACGGACCAGAAACCTTCGCCGTCAGGCGTGTGCACCGTGGGCGCGTGCCACCACACCGGGGCGACACGCCGCAACATCGTGAAGACCGAATGCGGGAACCCGCCGCTGAACCGGTCGAGGTCAGTGAGGTCGACGTCGGAGAGGTCAACGTCCACCGCGCTCACGGCCGCGCAACCTACCGGCACGGCTCGAACGGTCGCTAGCCTGCGCGATACATGCACGCGTCGCCGCCGATCCTCGTCGTCGGCATCTCCCGCCGCAGTGGGACGAACTTTCTCGCCAGCCTTCTGTCGATGCACCAAGACTGTGCACCGCCGCGGGCACCCCTCGCCGAAGACCACTTGCTGCGCGACGCGCCGCTTCTCGTGCAGTACGCACAGCGGGCGTCGGAACGCTGGCCCCTCCGTTGGGGCGACCGCGCCGACGCGCGTACTCGGCTCCAACACCACCTCGGGAAAGCGATCGAAGCATTCCTCGCCGACGGAGTCGCGGCGCCGCGGGTTGTCAGCAAGACCCCGAATCCTGAGCACCTTGAACTCGTACCGACACTGCTTCCTGACGCGTACGTGGTGGTGCTCCTGCGTGACGGCCGTTCCGCGGTGCAGTCGCTCGTGCGCGGCTTTCGGTTCTCGTTTCGCAAGGCGGTCGACGAGTGGGCCGCGGGTGCCGCCGCGATCATCCGTTTCCAACGCGATGTCGTACCTGCGAATCCCGGGATGCGGGTGATGTTCGTTCGCTATGAAGACGTGGTCGCCGATCCCGAGGGCCGGCTCCGCGCGCTGCTCGAGTTCTGCGCGCTCGACCCCACCCGCTTCGACTTCGACGCCGCGAGGAACGCTCCGGTGATCGGCTCGTCCTTCGTCCGCGCCGAGGGCGGCCGCATGACCTGGAAGCCCGTGCAGCGCTCCGCCGACTTCTCGCCTACCGATCGCTTCGAGCGATGGGGCCGGGCCAAACGGGAGCGGTTCGAGCATCTCGCCGGAGACCTGCAACGCGATCTCGGCTACGAGTCGAGCAGGACGTCGGGTGGCGCGTGGACGATTTACAACCGCGCCGCCGACGCGCTGGAGCCCGTCGTGCGCGCACGCGATCGCGCGATGCACCTGTACGAATCTCTCACGAGTCGCAAGATTCGCAAGCCGCGCACGCCGTCAGGCGATGCCCCACCCGTCGAACTCGGGGCCGAGGAACGCGCGTAACCGGGCGACGTCGTCTCGGAAGAACGCCTGCCATTCGGCCGTTTGTCGCTCCGAGAGCGCGCCGGCGTCCACGTCGATCGGCTTCGTCAGTGCTCGTTCGCCGAGCCGTCGCAACGACGCGGGCGTGTGGTCGACGACAGTTCGATACGCCCGGTTGTCCCGCAGGAGGTGCCATACGCCGCGACGGGCGCGTTTCGTCTGGGTCTGACCGCGTTCCACGTCGATCGTGGCCGGGACCTCGTGCTCGTCGACGCCGAGGAAGCGGTACAACCGCGCCAGCGTGGCGCGCCGGTCGCGCCGGAGACTCTCCGACGTCAGCACGCAGATACGCGACCGATCGAAGAACTCGAGGTACTGGTCGAGCTGCCAGGCGTAGCGGCTGGAGTTCACGTACAGCGGAGCTTCGGCGAGTGCGCGCTCGATCGGCCTGGTCTCGCGACCGCTCGCCAACTCGTGCAGGTACATCGAACGAGCGCGCGCCACCGGCTCGCGCACGAGATACACGAGCTTCACCTCGGGGAGCACCTGCGCGACCCGCGCCGCCACCCCTGGGAACTGGTCGGCCTGCGAGTACGAGGGCGAGATCTCCCCGCGCGCCCTTGTGCCGGCGGCGGACGCGAAATGCTCCGCGTACCAGGCCACGCCGTCGTGCCAGTGCTTCGACTCGGGGAAGAAATGGAGCTCTTTCGGGGTCGCCATGAACACCTGCGGATGGGCGCGCAGGTACTCATAAAGGCTGGTGGTTCCGGCTTTCATCGCGCCGATCACGAGGAACGTCGGCAGCAGTTCTTCAGACACGTGCCCTCACGGCGCGAATTTCGAGACGAACCATGGTCGCGCGTCGGAAAGCGGCATCTGGCCGCGTTCGCCGTCGCATCGCGGATGCGTCCATCATGGCGACAACCGAAGGGGGAAAATGAGCAAGGAGCGCCGGGTCCTGATCATCGTCCAGAACCTGCCGGTGCCGCTCGACCGGCGGGTATGGCTCGAATGCCAGGCCCTGGTGGCCGCGGGCTACGGCGTCTCGGTGATCTGTCCTCGCGGCGACCGCCCGGAGGACTGCTCCTCTTTCGAGGTGCTCGACGGCGTCAACATTCATCGGTACGGCGGCACGCCCAAGGCCGAAGGCGTCGTCGGGTTCTTCTACGAGTTCGCGTACTGCTGGCTGGTGAGCCTGTTCCTCGCGATCAGGGTCTATCGCCGCGAAGGGTTCCAGGTGATCCAAGGCTGCAACCCGCCCGACACGTTCTGGGCGCTCGCGTTGCTGTTCCGCCCGCTCGGCGTGAAGTACGTGTTCGACCAGCACGACATGTGTCCCGAGGTGTACCAGGCCCGCTTCGAGCGGCCGTCGCGGTTGCTCTTCGCGGCACTGAAGCGGCTGGAACGCTGGTCGTATCGGAGCGCGGACCAGGTGATCGTCACGAACGCGATCGAACGCGAGATCGCGTTGCAGCGGGGTGGGCGCGACGGCGCCGACGTTACGGTCGTTCGCAATGCCCCACTTTCCGATCGCTTCGTGCGCGGCGCGTCGCACCCCGAACTCAAGCGCGGCCGCACCTACCTGTGCTGTTACCTCGGCGTGATGGGCCCGCAAGACGGGGTCGACATCGCGATTCGCGCTGCCGACGTGATCGTGCACAAACTCGGACGCTCCGACGTGTCGTTCGCGCTGATGGGATTCGGCGACTCGTTCGACGACCTGCGCGCGCTCGTCGAGGAACTCGACGTTGGCGACTACGTGGAGCTCACGGGCCGAGCGGACGACACGATGATCGGTCAATACTTGTCGACCGCCGACGTCGGACTCGTCCCCGACCCTCCCACGGCGTTCAACGACATCTCGAGTATGAACAAGACGGTCGAGTACATGGCGTTCACGCTGCCGCTCGTCGCGTTCGACCTGCGCGAGACGCGGGCGACAGCCGGCGCGGCCGGCGTGTACGTCGGGGGCAATGACCCGGCCGCGTTTGCGGACGCCGTCGTCGCGCTGCTCGACGACCCCGATCGGCGGGCCGAGATGGGTGGTCGAGGACGGGAGAAACTCGTCCGCGAACTCGCGTGGGAGCACCAGGCCGACGCGTACGTGCACGTCTACGACCGGGTATACGACCGGGCGCGTTGATCGCTCAGGGGGCGTCGTAGAAGCTGCGCACCGCGTCGACGACGCGGTCGATGTCGGTGTCGCCCAGTTCGGGATAGCAGGGCAACGACACAATCGAATCGGCGAGCGCCTCGGCAACCGGGAAGTCGCCACGGGCGTATCCGAGGTGCCGGTACGCAGGCTGGAGGTGCAAAGGCAGCGGGTAGTGCACGCCCGTCGCGATCTCCTGGTCGCCGAGATGCTTGCGGAGCGCGTCGCGGTTCTGCGCGCGCACGACATACAGATGATGCACGGGTTCCGCCCCATCGACGAGGACCGGGAACTCGAGCGCGTCGATGCCGCCGAGTGCGTCGTTGTAACGCTGCGCGCAACGGCGCCGTTCGGCATTGGCGTCGTCGAGCGAACGGAGCTTCACTGCGAGCACGGCGGCCTGGATCGTGTCGAGCCGGCTGTTCCAACCCTCGGTGCGGTGCTCGTACTTATCAAGGCGTCCGTGGTCGGCGTACATGCGCACCCGCTCGGCGACGTCGTCGTCGTTGGTCACGACTGCACCGGCGTCGCCGTAGGCGCCGAGGTTCTTTCCCGGATAGAAGCTGAACGTGCCCGCTTGCGCGAGCGCGCCGACGCGCCGTCCCCGCAGGCGCGCGCCATGGGCCTGCGCCGCGTCCTCCACCACCGCGAGGTGACGCTGCGACGCGAACGCGTTCACGGCGTCCATGTCGACCGGATGGCCGTAGAGGTGCACCGGCACGATCGCGCGCGTGCGATCGGTCACGTGCCCGGCCGCCTTCTCCACGTCGAACATCCAGGTGCGTTCGTCGATGTCGACGAAACGAGTGACCGCGCCGACGTGGCTGATCGCTTCGGTCGTCGCGATGAACGTGGTGGGAACCGTGAGCATCTCATCGCCGGGCTCGAAGCCGAGCGCCCGGAACACGAGACGCAGTGCGTCGGTGCCGTTCCCGACGCCGATCGCATGGCGCGCTTCGCAGTAGGAGGCGAAGGCGGTCTCGAACTCGCCCACGGCCGGACCCTTGACGAACGCCGTCGACTCGAGCACCGCCGCGATAGCGGCGTCGATCTCGGGCCGGAGATTGGCGTACTGGGCGCGGAGATCGACGAGGGGAATCTTCATGCAGCGGCACTCATTGGTGAGCGGTCGGGGCGTGACAGTCTACGGGGCGGCCAAAGCGCCACGACCGCGCCGACCCGAACGCGTGTCGCGGCGCCGGTAGCATCTCCCGGCTGCCGGACAGGGGAAATGGACGAACTGTGGATCCGATCCGTTGCGCGGTCGTGGGATTCGGGTATTGGGGCCCGAACCTCGCCCGCAACATCGCGGCCCGCGACGACGCCGACCTCACGGTGGTGTGCGACGCGAACGCAACCCGGAGAGCGGCGGCCGCGTTGGCGCACCCCCGCACCCGGTTGGTCGATTCCGTCGACGCGGTCCTCACTGATCCCGAGGTAGACGCCATCCTGCTCGCGACGCCCGCGAACACCCATCACGCGCTCAGCCTCGCCGCGCTCGCGGCCGGCAAGCACGTCCTCGTCGAGAAGCCCCTCTCGATGACGGTGGCCGAAGGCATCGACCTCATCGATGCCGCCGAAGGGAACGGCCTCGTGCTCATGGCGGGTCACACCTTCCTGTACGAAGCCGCGGTCGGGTATCTGGCCGGAGCCGTGGCCCGCGGCGAACTCGGCGACGTCACGTACCTCTACGCGCAACGACTCAACCTTGGCCGTATCCGCAGCGACGTGAACGCGATGTGGAACCTCGCGCCCCACGACGTGTCGATCGCGATGCACGTCCTCGGCAATCCGGCGGTCGCGGTATCCGCGCGTGGCGTCGCCGCATTGCAGCCCGGTGTGGAGGACGTCGTGTTCATGGACATCGAGTTCGAGAGCGGCGCGCTCGCGCATGTGCACGTCAGCTGGCTCGACCCGCAGAAGGTGCGGCGCACGGTGGTACTCGGCACCGAACGCATGGTGATCTACGACGACGTCTCGCGCGACGAAACCATCACGGTGTTCGACAAGGGCTTCGACCCCGACGCCGGCGACCCCACCGGCTTTCGGATGCGCGACAACGGCGCGATGGTCGTGCCACTCGAACGGAAGGAGCCGCTCTCGCTGGAGTGCGGCGAGTTCGTCGATTGCATTCGCACCGGGCGCGAGCCGCTTACCGGCGGCCGCCACGCGCTCGACGTCGTGCGCGTACTCGAAGGGGCGCAACGCTCGCTCGAGAGCGGCGGTCAACGCGTGGTGCTCGCCGAGGTCGGCGCGCCCTCCTGAGTTCACCGGCCATGCCCGCGTCACAGCCACTCCCCCGGTACGTCGTGATCACACCGGTGCGCGACGAATCCGCGCACCTGCCGACGACAATCGCGTCGATGCGGGCGCAAACCGTCGCGCCGGCGCTGTGGGTGATCATCGACGACGGTTCGGGCGACGACACGCGCCAGATCGCGAACGACGCGGCCGGCGAGTCTCCGTGGATACGCGTCGTGTCTCGCGACGATCGCGGTTACCGCGCGGCGGGCATCGGCGTGGTCACCGCCTTTTACGACGGCCTCGAGGCCGTCAACACCGAGTGGGACTTCCTCGTGAAACTCGACGGCGACGTCGTCCTCGAACCCGACTACTTCGAGCGGTGTCTCGGTCGCTTCGCCGCCAACACGCGCCTCGGTGTCGGCGGTGGCGTGTTCCACAATCCGATGCCCGACGGCACCTGGAAAGAAGAGCGCGCGCCACGCTTCCACGTACGCGGCGGAACGAAGATCTACCGGCGTGCATGCTGGAACGAGATCGGCGGCCTGATCCGCATGACCGGTTGGGATTCGTTCGACGAAATAAAGGCGAACCGTCTCGGGTGGCAGACCGAGAGCTTCTCCGACATCGTCGTCCGCCACCAACGCACGACGGGCGACGCGGCCGGGCAGTGGGACAACTGGGTGAAGAACGGCCGCGCCAATTTCATCGTCGGCTACGACCCAGTGTTCCTCGTGGTGCGAGCCGTGTCGCGTCTCACTCGCAAACCGCGCCTTACCAGCGCGGGCGGACTGCTCGTCGGCTACTTCGGATCGTGGGCGAAACGCGAACCCCGTGTCGACGACCGCGAAACGATCCGCTACCTCCGCCAACAACAACGCCGCAAACTCACCGGCCGCCCCACCATCGGGGGTTAGGCCCGCTGGGCGTGGGTCGATAGGGGACATTATTTGTCCCCTATCGACGCACGCCTAGAGGTCGAGGGCGGTGGCGAGGGTGTGGACGCGGGAGGCCCAGCTGTGGTTGCGGGCGAAGGCGCGTCGCGCTTCGACAGCTGCGGGTCCGAGACCTTCGGCAATCGCGGCATCGACCTCGTCGGCGAAGGCCTCGGGTTCGACGGCCGTCCGCACCCGATCGGTGCCGAGCCACGAGATCGCCGGGAGCGGCGTGGCCACCACCGGCCGGCCCGCGGCGAGATACTCGAGCGTCTTGAGTGGGAAGCTGGCCCGGTTGAACGCCGAATCGGTATACGGGACGATGCCGACGTCGACCAATCGCAAGTAATGCGGCAGTTCGTCGTACGGGCGCGGCCCGACCCACTGCACGTTCGGCAGGTCGAGAAGCCGCGCGATGCGGTCGACCGCAAACGTTGCCTGGCGCGCGCCGACCAACAGCAGCGAATGCCCACGCTGCGCCACCGCCTCGAGGAGGTCCAGGTCGATGCGGTTCGACAACAAGCCGACGAACCCCACGATCGGGCGTGGCAGTGAAACGTCGGCTGCGGGCTCCGCGTCGTCGACCGACGCAAACCGTTCCGGATCAACGCCGTTCGGGACGTACACCGGTTCGAACGACTTCCACCGTTCCATCAGCACCGGCGAATGCGCGACCACAAGGTCAGCGTGTTGCGCGGCCCACTCCTCCGACGCGCCGCTGCGATCCGCGGAGCCGGCGCTGAGGTCCGCGGCAGCCGAGAAGTCGTCCTTGGCGTAGTACACGCGTACCCGCTCGCCCGCGGCTCCGAAGAGCCGGGTGCCCGGCGCGAAGAGGAGCGTTGCGTGCACGTCTCCGCCGAGACGGCGCGCGGCTCGAACGACGGCGCGTCGTGCCATGAGTCGGGTGAGGGGCGCGATGCGGGGGCGGTTCGGGAACGGCGGCGCGAGCGGCGTCAGCACTGCGAGGCGCGGCGCGACAACTCGCAGCTCCGCGCGCGACGCGCGGCGCCAGCCGTGCTGGCGCGCCCGCGTGATCGGAGAAAGCGCGGGATCGACGTAGAGCACCGGCGCGTATTGCGTCAGCGCGCGCGCGACGTGATGCGACGCGAAGTTGACGCCCTCCCACCGGCTGCCCGCGACCAACACGACGAGGCCGTCCCAACCGCCTTCGACGCCTCGAACCCTCACGACGACTCCGATTCCACCGACGGGGGCACTGGTGTACGAGGAGCTTCCAGGCGGCCCACCAACGCTCGCAGACCCTGACGGTGAATACCGTTGCCGACCGGCGCGCGTATGGCTTCGTAGAACATCCACGACACGCGGTACACGGCCGTGTGCAACGGATTGTGCCGGCGGCGGAACAATCGAACCTTGTTACGCATCTGCATCGCCCACAACCACCCCGAAGCGTGGAGATCTCCGCCCGTATGCAGGGCGACCGCGTCGGGTACATACCAAACCTGGAAGCCGTGCTCACGCGCCCGCAGCTGGAAGTCGACTTCTTCCGAGTACATGAAGAACGACTCGTCCCACGGAGCGACGGCTTCGAGACACGCGCGCGACAGCATGAGTACCGCGCCCGACGCCCAGTCGACCGTGTGCGGGTAGCGGTAGGCCGCTTCGTCGCCGACGATCTGGCTCCAGTTGGCGAACCGGCAGGCGCGCGTCCCGCCGATCACTGCCTCGCCCAACACGCGGCGCACACTCTGGTCGCGGCGAAGCGAATACATGAGCGCGCCGCTCTCGTTGGTGATGCGCGGTGCGCTGACACCGGCGCCGGTGCGCGTGAGCGCGCCGAGCAGTTGCGGGACCGCGCCGCCACCGAGGCGTACATCGGGATTGCAAACCAACACGGCCTCGCTGCCGCGAGCGGCAGCGATTCCCGCGTTCAGACCGGCTGCATAACCCCGGTTCTCGTCACACTGCACGACGATCGCGTCGGGAACCAGCGCGCGTATGAGGTCCACGGAACCGTCCGTCGAAGCGTTGTCGGCCACGACGAGTTCGTACGGGATGTCGCGTGCCGCGTCCGCCACCGACGCGGCGAACGCTTCGAGATGCGCCGCGCTGTTGTAGGTGACGACGACGATGCTGACAACCGGTTCGGGCACGGCGTGGGTCAGGCGCTCGCCGCTTCGCTCGCCGGGCGGGTCTGCGTGCGCCGTTGGCGCAGCAGGTCGGCGAACGACTGCACCGTGATCGCTCCGGGCAGCATCCGCATGAAGATCTTGTCGCTTTGTGCCGCGAGCAACGCGTCGCGCAGCCCGCGATTGTTCACCATCGGTACCTCGAGCGCCGCGACCCGATCGAGAATGTTGTCGCGCGCGGCGGGGTCGGTATGGAACCAGTAACGGAACGGGTCGGCGCCGAGCGGGATCGCCGGCGCGGCCTGGAACGCTTTCGAGCGCCGCACGAGGAGCGGGAACAGCGGGCTGGCGAGCCAGCGCAAACGGCGCGACACGTCGACCGCGAGCGCCATCTTCGGATCGTGGCCCATCTCGCCGCCGACACGGGGCATGTCGGCGAGTTCCGGATCGAGCGAGCGGAACAAGTCGAGCGCGACATCCTTGTACGCGCGCTGGCCGATGAGCAGCGACCGAGGCGCCGACAAGAAATACGCCGTGACGCGGTGATCGTGGATCGGCAGGATCCAACGCCCTCGAGTCTCGTAGAGGCGATGTTCCATCAGGATCAACTTGCGTTGCCGGTTCTCGAGGCCCCAGCGGTACAGCTCCCCGATGGGATCGGCGCCGCGGTCGAGCGGCGGCAGCGTTTCGTCGATCGACGTCCACTTCACGGCGTCGTAGTCGACGTCGAACACCTGATGCGGCACGTTGTCGTGGGTGTCGAGTTGGTAGTTGCGCCAGTAGATGTACCGGCGAGCCTGATCGCGCGTATGCACCGGCGCGGTGAGCAACCCGTAGTTGAAGTCTGAGAAGCAGCCGCCGTGTCCGGTGAGGAACGTGTCGACGGGACGGTCGTAGTGCCGGATGCCGACTCCGCAGGTGAAGCGGGTCGTGAAGCCGACGGTTCGCACGGTTTCGTCGATGAACGCGTCGTTGACGTAGGAAGGCGACAACTCCACGCGGTCGTGGGGTACACCGAGCAGCTGCGCGACTCGCTGGCCGGCTTCCATTTCGGGGTCGCCCGGCGCGCCATACGAGAACGCGCGAAAGTCCTCCACGCCTTCGCGCACCAAGAGCGCAGTGAGGAGGCGCGTGTCGAGACCACCCGACAACGCCATCGCGGACGACCGCCCACTCGACTTGAGGTGGCCCGCGATCGACTGTGCCATCCCGCGCAACGCGTCCGCGAGTTGCGCCTCCGATTCTTCTCGCGGGGTCGAACCGGACACCACGCGGAACCGCCAATAACGGGTCGACTCCACCCGATGGCGCCGGACCCGCCAAATGGTGGCCGGCGGCATGATGGATACGCCACGAGCAAGCGTGCGCTCTCCCGCGACGTACCCGAGCCGCAACATGTCGAGCACGGCAACGTCGTCGAGTTCGGGCGGATTCGGGAGCGCGTCGACGATGCGCCACGCGTCGTTCGACACGACGAAACGGTCGCCGGCACGCCCGCTGAACAGCGGAAAGCTCCCGTCGCGGTCGGTGACGAAGATCGCACCGTCGTCGGTGAAGAACGCAGCCGCGAACGCGCCGTTCAAGCGGTCGGCGGCCTGCTCCAGCCGGCCGTGATCACGCCACAGCGCGTCGGCGATCTCGTCGTCTTCGATGTAGCCGCCGTCGGCAGTAAACGCGTAACCGGTCGACCACGCGCTCGCCCCGTCGAGTTGGTGCGGCACCGGGCCTGCCCACAGCACATCCGTGCCGGCGCCGGCGTGTGCGCCGGTCGCATCCATGCGGGTCATAGCTCCGCTCCGATGAGTTCGACTGGTGGTTCCACGATGGCAGTGCGCCGGCCTATTCGCAAGAGCGCGCCCGCGCTCCCGACGCCAATGAACAAGAGCCCCGCCGTGATGGGAAAGCGCAGAATGTTGAGGCCGAAACCTCCGAGCGCGAGCGCCCCAATCATTGCCACCAGCGACTGGGCAAGATCGCGCGCCGCAGGATCAGCGGTGCCGCGACGCGCCCGGCGCGCGGTCACTATCCCGCTGCCGATCACGGTGAAGAGCGCAACGACACCAACCAGACCGGTTTCGACGCCGGTGACCAGATACTGGTTGTCGATGATCACGGGCGACCCGGACGACACCGCGAAGCCGTTGCCGAAGATGGGGTTACGGCCGATCAGATTGAAGCCGATGGTCGTCGCGTCGGATCGGGTCGCAAGGCTCCCCGCGCCCTTCTCGCCGGTGAACAACTGACCAATCACGCGAAACACCCCGGGCGCGAGCAGGTTGAGCACCACCAACGCCACGATCACGGTAAGGAAGACGCGCCATCGGCGGCCCGCGGCCCACGTCGGGAGGAGAACGAGCGCGACCAACCCGGTCGCGAGCACCGCCGAGCGCGACAACGTGAGCGGGATTGCACCCACGATCAACAGTGCCGCGATCCGGGCGCCGTTGCGGCTCAACGAGGTGCGTGCATAGCTCCCGTAGTGCAGGGCCAGGGGCAGCATCGCCGCCAGCGCGACTCCGAACTCGATGGGGTGCAGCGCGGTGCCCGCAACGCGCGTGAAGGCGGTGCGGTGGTACGTGAACGCCTCCTCGCCGGTCGAGTGGAAACCCGGCGGATGGAGATAGCGGGGAACGTCGATGTGGAAGAAATACTGAACGAATCCGATCATGGCGACGACTGCGCAGCCGAACACGAGGACGCCGAGCATCCGATCCAACCGCCTCGCGCTGCGGACACCGTCGGTGATCGCCGCGGCGAGACCGCACAGCACGAGGATGATCGCGAGATTGCGGTCGGCGCTGCGCTGATCGAGGTCGGAGAGCGGTCGGAGTACGACGATCGCGTAGTTGACGAGCGTCACGAGCAGGAACACCAACACGGCCCGGTTCGTCGGCGACGGGCCGTGCGCGACGCGACTGGTCGGCAGTGACCGCCCGTACGCCCACAACACGATCGCGACGAAACCGAATGCCATCGCGCCGGTGACCGCGAATGCGCCGACCGTGTAGCGCGACGGGATGAACCAGAGGGCCATCGCGTACAGGACGAGCACCGTGGTGACGTCGAGGCGCGAACGGAACAGCCACACCACGACCAGAGCCGCGAGGGCGACGAGCCCCGCAACGGGAACGAACCACGCGAGGAGCGCGACCGCGAGGAGACGGATCGCGACGCTGAAGGCAAGACTTCGCGCCGGTGCCGCTTCTTCCGTCGCCGGAGGTTTGGCGCCGCCGTCGGTCACGACGCGGTCCGTCACAACCTCTCCCTCACGAACGCCCCGATCACCCAGCCGCGCCACTGCTACGGCGGCGAGGCTTCGCCCGGGCGCGCCCGGGCTGCTTCGACGCCGGAGCGGCGGATGTATCGCCGTCCATGTCGGCGGCTTCGTTCTCGGCTTGCGTTTGGTCGACCGGGTCGGCCCGCGCATTCCTCGTGAGACCACCGCCGGCGACCGCGGGCGCCGGGACGGGCACTCGCGACGGGGACGCGACGGTCAGGCGACGGCGATCGCGCCGGTTCTGGGTCGACTGCGACCAGCTCTCGACCAGCAACGCCACGCTCAGCACCGCGGCAATCCCGAGCGCAATGAACGCGATCAGCGCGCGGGTCTTGGCCGAGTTGATCGCGGTCGCCTTCGTGGGCGACGACAAGATGTCGGTACCGATGTTCTGGTCGGCCGGGACTGTGTGTGCCCGCTCACGAAACGCGATCTGCTGGACCGTCGCTTCGAGGACGGCCTTCGTGGTTTCGACGGCGATGCGCGAGCGCTTGTCCTTCGTGTCGACGCGCAGGATCGGCGCGTTCTGGTCGACGGTCACCGTGTAGCTCTTGGTGAAGCCCTGCTTGGCCAGACCGAGCTTCACGCGCTGGTCGTTCATCACCTCCGAGAAGGCGAGTGCGGCCTTGTCGAGCGGCGCCTGCAGGAGGTACGGGTTGCCGGGCTGGATCACGGCGGAGTTCGGGTTCAGGGGATTCACCGCCGCGGCCTTCTTCGCTTGCGGTGTGAGCAGCAGCAATGCTCCCTTGGCCTCGTAGGTCGGCTTCACCGTCGACAGCAGCTGGTGTCCGATGATCGCCGCGACCACGATGGTCGGGACGACGACGATCCAGCGCCGGACAAGGATTTTGAGCAGCGTGCGTAGGTCCACGCGCGTTCTCCGTTCGACCGATGGGCGTTGGGCGGAGATCCACCCCTGCCGCGTGCGTCGCTCCCCAGCACCCCAACGCTCGGGCCGCTCCCTGGAGCGCCCCAAACGCGCGGTGCGAGGTTACCAGTCAACCTCGCCGCCACTCAGCGCGCGGACAGACCCCCTGGGCAGGCGCTACGCTACGCCCCGAGCGTCGCGGAAGTAAGAGGTGGGCATGAAGTCGTCCTTGCGTCGTCGCTCGTCCAGGACGGGCTGCACGGTACGCCGTGCGATGGCGACGCTGCTGGGCGCGACGTTGGCATTGGTGTTGGCACTGCTGGCGGTACCCGGCGCGATCTCCGTCGCGCAGGCTGCCCCGATTTGTTACAACGACCAGGGCGACGTGGTGCCGTGCCCGCCCGACCAGACGACGGTGCCGCCCACCACCCTGCCGCCGCCGACACTCCCGCCGCGCACCGCGCCACCGCCGCCACCCCCCGCGACCACCCCGCCGACCGTCGCGCCGCAGACGGTCCCGCCGACAACGCCGCGAACTCCTCCGCCCAGCCGTGGCACCACGGCCACGACCGCCGCGGCGGTCACCACGACTACGCATACCGCCACTACGACGTCGACCACGGTGAAGAAGCGGGCCAAGCCCGTCGCGACCACCACGACGTCGACCACCCCGGCGAAGGCGCTGGTTGCTTCGCCACTCGGCCGGGTCGGCCCGCCAAAGGACAGCACCGGTTCGATCAGCACCGCGAAGACGCTCGCCGCGATCGCCTTCGTCGCGCTGCTCCTGGTGCTCGGCATCCTCGGGCCGGAGTTGCGGACCCGGCTCGGTCGCCGGCGCCCGTCGGCCCTCTGACGAACTGAGCCCGACCTCAACCCCGACCTGAACCGTTAGGGGCCAGTCGTCGTCGTTGTTGCCGGCACCGTCGTGGTACTCGTCGTCGTCGTGCTGGTGCTCGTGCTCGTCGTGCTCGTGCTCGTGCTGGTGCTCGTCGTCGTACTCGTGCTCGTGGTCGTCGTCGAGGGGACGAAGGCGGCGTCGAGCGACTGGTGCAGGAAGTGTGCCCAGGCCGAGTTTCCCGCATCGGTGTAGTGCACGTGGTCCGAAGCGAAGTACGAAGGATCGGTGAGCGCCGATCGCGCATCGAGCACCTTGAGGTTCGACCAGCGCGCGGTTGCGTTCGTGAGCGCGTCGTCAATGGTCTGAATGCACGTCGCGTCCTCGGGCTTCTGGTCGGTGAGATTCACCCAGAACACGGGCTTGCTTGCCGGAAGGCGCGAGAGGAAGAAATCGATGCTGTCGCCGTACTGCGAGAAATTGTGCGTACCGCAGTCGTTCGTGCCGAGCTCGATCACGTACACCTCGGGGTTGACGTGCGTGACGATGCTGGCAAGGTGGGCGTTCCAATACGTCTGCGGATCGTTGCCTTCGGGAATGGTGCGCGCACCGATGCCTCCGACCCCGTCGAAGCTCGGGATGTAGCGCCCGTCGGGAACGTCGTTCTTTACTTCGTTGAGATCGGCGTGGATGTAGGTGACCGAGTTCACGACCAGCGAGTCGCCGATGAACAAGACGCCGCGCGTGACGTCGGGCTTGCAACCGCTCAGGCCCGCCGCGGCGGCAAAGAGGACGCACACGCCGGAGACGATCCTCCGCGTCATCATGATTTGCTCCCCACGTACAACTTCGTTCGCGCCCGCAGGCTCGTTATAGCCCGCGAACGACCATGCGCATAATCGGCTGCCGCAGCCGTAACCCGCCGGTCGAGCCGTGGAACTTCGCGTCGCCGAAGGTGAAGATGCCGCCGTCCCGACCGAGCAGCCAGTACCCGTGGCCGGTCGGGGTCGCGATCATCTGCACGACGTTCGCGTTCACGTGCCGGCCGAGCATCGATCCGTAGTAAGCGGCGTCGCCGAACGCGAAGACCGAACCGTCGGCGTGCGCGAGCCAGTAGCCGTTGCCCGACGGCGTGGGCACCAACTGCACCGGTGGCGCCGGTACCGCTTGCGTGCTGGTGCTGCCATGGAAGTGCGCGGATCCGAACCCGAACACCGCGCCGTTCGCCGCCAGCAGCCAGTAGCCGTTGCCCGACGGCGCGGGCACCATCTGGATAATCGGCGCCGCCAGGTTCAGCGAACCGGTGGAACCGAAGAACCTTGCGTTGCCGAAGGTGAAGATGCCGCCATCGGACGCCCGCAGCCAGTAGCCGTTGCCGTCGTTGGTCGGCACCATCTGCACCACGGGCGACCGGAGGCGCAGCGCCCCGGTCGAGCCGAAGAAGCGCGCGTCTCCGAACGTGAACACACCACCGTCGGACGCCAGCAACCAATACCCACGACCCGACGGCGTCGCGATCATCTGGATGATGGGCGCCTTGAGCGGTAGTGCACCGGTCGAGCCGTAGAACCTCGCGTCGCCGAAGGTGAACACTCCACCGTCGGAGGCCATCAGCCAGTAGCCGCGACCCGATGGCGTTGCGATCATCTGGATGATCGGCGCCTTCAGGTTGAGCGCGCCCGTGGAGCCGTAGAACTTCGCGTCGCCGAAGGTGAACACACCACCGTCGGACGCCAACAACCAGTAGCCGTCGCTCGAGAGGGTGCGGGTGCCGGTGACGGTGCTCGCGATCGTGACGCGCTCGAAGCCGCGATAGGTGATCAGCGGCCAGCCGTCGACGACGATCGAATCGCCGAGCACGTGCGCGGCGCGGTGACCGGCGTTGACGGTCAATTGGTCGTCGCCGTCGCCACCGTCGACGATCACATGGGTTACGCCCGGGAACGGGTCGGGACCGATGGTGACGTGATCGTTCCCGCGCTGGCCGTTGACCGTAACCGTTTCAACGTGTGAGTAATCGATGTGCTCGGAGCCGTTGCGGATACGCGCACCATCGACGGAAATCGCCTCACCGTTGCCGTTCCCGAACGTCGAAAGCCGGTCGCCACCGATGTGACCGCTGTCGTCGACCTGCACGGGACCGCGCAATGCGCCGAAGAAGACGTCGTAGACGTCGGCACCGTCCCGAAGGTCGGCGTGTAGCCCTCGGGGGGCGGAGCTCAGGAAGCCACGCTCTTCGGGGGCGTTGGTGCCGACGAAGTTGATCGGCCCGGTGCCCACGTCGACCTGCACACCAATTGAGACGGTGGCGGGCGCACTCACCGCACCGAGCGAGTCCTGCGCCCGGTACGTGAACGCGTCGATGCCTTTGAACTGCGGTGCGGGGTCGTACACGAAACTGCCGTTGGGCTTCAGCACGAGGGTGCCGTGCACCGGTTGCTGCGCCGGGATGACGGTGATGACATCGCCCTCGGCATCGGTAGCGCCCGTGAGGAGACCCGGCGCCGGCACCTGCAGCGGGGTGTTGAATGCCGTGTTGAAAGCGAACGGCTTCACGACCGGCGGGTCGTTCACCGGGGTGACCGTGAGCGAGACGATCGCAACGTTCGAGTTCACGAGACCGTCGTTCGCGTGGAACGTGAACGAGTCGGCGCCGCTGTAGTTCGCCGTCGGCGTGTAGGTGCATACGCCGGTGGCCGCGACGCATGTCGCCGTGCCGTGGAGTGCCTGCTGGTCGACCGCGTACGTGAGCACATCGGCGATGTCGGGATCGGTTGCGCCCAGCGTGATGGTCGCGGCCTTGTCTTCCAACATCGATACCGATTGAGGCGCCGCGACCGGCGGTTGGTTCGTGTGCGCGACGGTCAACGTGACCGTGGCGACGTTGGAGGTCGCGACACCGTCGGTGGCCTGGAACGTGAACGAATCGGGACCGTTGTAGCTCGTCGTCGGCGTGTAGCTGCAGACGCCGGCGCCGGAGCACGTGGCGACGCCGTGCAGGGCCTGTGTGACAACGGAGTACGTGAGGTTGTCGCCGTCGACATCCGTCGCCGTGAGCGTGATCGGAGTCGCCGTGCCTTCGAGCGCGTTCACGGCTTGTGGTTGCGCAACCGGTGCGTGATTGTTGGAGCCAACCGTCAGCGTGACGACCGCCGTGTCGCTGAGGTTCGACGGGTCGTGGACACCGAACGTGAACGCGTCAGCGCCGACGAAGCCGGGCTGGGGGGTGTACGTGCAGTTACCCGCGGCGGTGCAGGTTGCCGTGCCATGCAACGGTTGCGTTGTCGCGGAGTACGTCAACTGCGCGGGCGCGTTGTCGGGGTCGTTCGCCGTAACGGAAAAGGTCGCCGCGTTCCCTTGGAGAGTCGGCACGCTCGCCGCGATTGCCACCGGCGCGTCGTTCACGGGCGTAATCGACATGTCGACCGTCGCGGTGTCGAAGGCACCGTGGCCGTCGGTGGCCCGGAATATGAACGAATCCGTCCCGTTGGCGTTGAGGTTGGGCGTGAAGAGGCACTGACCGGTGTTCACTCCACAGCTGACCGAGCCCTTCGCCGGTTGTTGTTGCACGGCGTACGCGAGCTGGTCGCCGTCGACGTCGGTTGCCTTGACCGTGATGCCGAGGGGCGTGTCTTCGGGCGTCGTGACCGATTGCGCTTGCGCGACCGGCGGGTGGTTGGCCGCGGCGACGGTGATCGACGCGGTGGCAGTATTCGAGGTCGCGTTCGATGGATCATGGGCCTGGTACGTGAAGGAGTCCGAGCCCGCGTAGTTGGTCGTGGGTGAGTACGTGCAGGAACCACCGCCGCTGCAACTCAGCGAGCCGTGGCTGACGCCGGCCGCGATCGAAAACGTGAGCGCCGACGCGTTGTCGTCGGGGTCGCTGCCGTGCAACACGAAGTTGAGGTCAGTGTTTTCCGAGGTCGTCAACACGATGTCGGCGACGACCGGCGACTGGTTGGCTGCAACGTTGATCGAAACGGTCGCCGCGCCCGAGTCTGACGTGCCGTCGTTGGCCTTGTACGTGAACGAGTCCGAACCGGAAAAACCGGCTGCCGGCGTATAGGTGAACGACCCGTCGGTGTTCAGGCTGAGGTTGCCGTGGGACACGTCGGACACGAGGTGCGCGGTGAGCGGGTCGCTTTCCGTGTCCGTGTCGTTGACGAGCACCCCGCTCGCGGGGACCGTGAGGACGTTGTCCTGCTTGACGCTGTAGCTGTCGTTGTTCGCGACCGGCGGGTCACCGGCGGCGCGGGCCGGCAGGGCTGGTCCCGCGATGGCAACCAGTACGAGCGACGCCATCGCGAGCGGTCGCCAAATTGATGTGCCCGCGCGCCCGCGACTCGCGTCCATGCTCCCCCAACCCACCGAGGATTTCGCCCGTAGAAGAACGCGAAGGTACACGCTGGGTGACCACTCTCCGTCACGACCACGGACATTGTTCGTCTCGGCCGGACGTCAGGGCTTCCGTTCGGGGCGGCGTTTCGCCCGGTCAGCGCCTCAGCGCCTCAGCACCTCAGCGCTCAGCGCCGGTCGACGTGGCGTCGCAGCACCGCGAGGCGGGCGTCCCACGCGGAGCCGACGTCGGTCATCCACGCGACGGCATCGGTGAAGCCCGACGGTGTGAGCCGGTAGCGCACGTTGCGGCCGTCGCGCGTCGCGTCGACCAGGCCCGCGCGTTCGAGGGTCGAGAGGTGCTTCACCACGGCCTGGCGCGAAACGGGGACACGCGCCGCGATCTCCGTGGCGGTCGCGGGCGCGTCGGCGAGGCACTGCACGACGTTGCGGCGCGTCGGATCGGCCAGCGCGGCGAAGAGCGCGTCGAGCGAACGCAGCC
>JAODBJ010000256.1 GCA_025463905.1 Actinomycetes bacterium | reverse complement strand
ACGAATGACGCTTGCCACGCTGCATTGGATCTCGTGGCAGGCCGCGCTCAAGATCGCGGTGCCGGCCGCGGTGTTCGGCCTGGCCGCGCGCCCCGCGAAAGACGTCCGACTCGTACGACTCGCCGCCTTCGCGCGCGAACTCGCGATCGTGCTCGTGCTCTACGCGCTGTGGCAGCGCGTCGGCACGATCTCGGTGGTGAAACTCAACGGCGCGGTGTCGGCCGGCCACTCGATCTGGCACTGGGAACGTCTGCTGCATTTACCGAACGAACGCATCGTGCAGCGGGCCTTCCTACCCCACCCGTGGATCGTGCAGACCTCGAACGCCTTCTACGCGACCGTGCACGTCCCCGCGATGATGGTGTTCCTCCCCTGGCTCTGGTACTTCCATCGCGATCGCTACTCGTCGGTGCGCAACGTGGTGGCGCTCACGACGTTGTTCTGTCTCGCGATCCAACTCTGGCCCGTCGCGCCGCCGCGGCTGGTGCCTTCACTGCACATCTTCGATACGCCGGCGCTCTATCACCAAACGGTCTATCCGTCGTTCGGCGCGAACGGCCCGGCGCAACTCTCGGCCATGCCGTCGGTACACGTCGCGTGGGCGGTAATCATCGGCATCGCGATCGTGGTTGTCGCGAAGAGTCGCTGGCGATGGCTCGCCCTCGCGCATCCGGTTCTCACGATGCTCGTCGTCGTCGTGACCGGCAACCATTACTGGCTCGACGGCATCGTGGCCGCGGTCCTCGCGGGCGTCGCGCTCGGAATCGATCGTGCGGGCCGCGCTGCACTCGCGCGATTGCGACAGGCACCCGCGCCTGTGCAACCGCTCGAACTCACACGCGAGCCCGTCTAGTCGCCGACGGCGGCCGGTTCACGAACCGGCTCTTCGAGCTCGAAAGTCTCGGGCTCACCTTCAACGTTGACTCGCGGCAACCATTCGAGCCACTTCGGGAACCACCAGTTGCGGTCTCCGAGCAGTTCCATTGTCGCGGGCACGAGTACCAGTCGCACGACGGTCGCGTCGATGAACACTGCGAACGCAAGCCCGAAACCGATGAGCTTCAGGACGCGCTGGTCGGAGAGCACGAAGCTTCCGAACACGCAGATCATGATCGCCGCGGCGGCCGTGATCAGTCGGGCCGTCTTCGCGAGGCCGTGCGCGACCGCGGTGGCATTGTCGTGATCACGGTCGTACTCCTCCTTGATACGGCTCAGGAGGAACACCTCGTAGTCCATCGACAACCCGAACACGATCGCGAACAACATCATCGGCACCCACGCCTCGATCGGGCCTTGCTTGCCTATGCCGACGAGGCCCTTGAGCCAACCCCACTGGAAGATCGCGACGATCACGCCGTACGCGGCGCCGATCGACAGCAGGTTCATGATCACCGCCTTCAACGGCACGAGGAGTGATCGGAACACCAGCATCAACAGCACGAAGCTGAGGAGCAGGATCGCGAGGAACATGTACGGGAGCCGCCGGCCGAGCGTGTCGGCAAGGTCCACCCCGAGCGCGGTCTGCCCACCGACGTGCACGGCGAGCGTCGATCCGCGCGTCGCGGCCGGGATCTCTGCGTCGCGCAGGCGGTGCACGAGTTGGGTCGTGCTCTGGTCCTGCGGTGAGCCCTTCGGGACCACCTGGAGCAGTACCGCCTTGCCGTTCGGGCTCGGGATAACTGGACTCACCGCCGCGACGTCGGGATCTTTGGCGAGCGCTTCCGCGAGACGCTGCATAGCCCCGTAGTCGCTGGGTGAGTGCACTTCACTGGCCAGGATGAGTGGTCCGTTGAAGCCCGGTCCGAAGCCTTCGGTGAGGAGGTCGTAGGCGCGTCGCGTGGTGAACCTCGCCGGATCGTTGCCGGCGTCGGCCACGCCGAGTCGGAGCGAGAAGAAGGGAATGGCGAGGATCACGAGCACGAGCAACCCTGCGATCGCAGCCGGCCACGGCCGCGCCTGCAAGGTGCGACTCCACCGGGCCCAGAAGCTGTTCTCCACGTCGCGCTTACGGCGCGCGCTCGGCAACGCGAACTTGTCGATGGTGTACCCGACGAAGCCGAGCACCGCGGGCAGCAACGTGACCGCCGCCGCCATCACGAACAAGACGGCGAGCGATGCACCAACGGCAAGGCCACGAATGAACGACACGCCGATCAGGAACAGGCCGAGCAGCGAGATCACCACCGTGCCACCGGCGAACAGCACCGCGCGGCCACTCGTGTCGATCGCGTGCACCACAGCTCGTTCGGGGTCCGCGCCGTCGTGCAGCGCTTCGCGATACCTCGTGCTGATGAACAGCGCGTAGTCGATTCCGACACCGATACCGATCATCGCCGTCACTTGTGGCGCGAACGATGGGATGTCGAGCACTCTCGCGAGGAGGTTCACGATTGCGAGGCCGATGCCGATGCCGAACAGCGCGGTCATGATCGGCAGGCCCATCGCGAGCAACGACCCGAACGCGATCACGAGGATGAAAACGGCGGCGAGGATCCCGATCGCCTCGCTCGCGGGCTGCGTCTGGTCGGTGAACATCGACCCACCCAGCTCTACCTGCAGGTTCGGTGAGTTCGCGTCCTTTGCGATCGTGCGCATCTGCTTGGCAAGATCGATGGGCACGTCGTTCGCCTGCACGTCGAAAAGGATCTCGGCGTACGCGATCGTTCCGTTGCGCGAGATGAAGCGAGACCCCGCGGGCGTGTACGGCGACGTGACCGACACGACATGAGGCAAGGTTCGAAGCTTCGCGAACACGGGTTCGATTTCGCGTCGCACCGCGGGTGAGTGCACATCGCCGGAGCCGCGCACCTTGAACACGAGATAGCCGGTGTCGCCCTTGCGGGCGAAGTCATGCGAAAGCACGTCGAACGCGCGCTGCGACTCCGTACCCGGGAGCGAAAAGGTCTTGAGCAGTGTCCCACCGGCCGTCTGCCCGAGCACGCTGATAATGACCAGCGCGGCGACCCACCCCGCAACAACCAGTCGGCGTCGCTTGTAACAAAAGGTGGCGAGACGTCGAAGCATCGCTGGAGGCTATGGGAAGCCTTACGAGATCCGAAGTGAAATCTCGCCGAACGCGACGGCAGCCGGCCCCCGAAAGGGCCGGCCGCCACCGCGCTAGGTGAACGCGAACGCGCTCGTCGTTATTTGACGAGAACGGGCGTGAGGGCGTTCAAGCCCGTGGGAGTGGGCTCGGAGAGCACCATGTAACAGGTCTGGCCCGAGTTGCAGGTGCCGTCGCCGACGGTGCCGGTGTGGAACGTGAAGGCGGTCTTGGGAACCTTGCCCTTCGCGTTGGAGGCCGTGAACACGATGTTGGTCGTGTCGCAGGCGTTGACGTCGCCGGTGATCGCATTTCCGTTGCACTGAACCACTACGAGCGTCTCGCTGGCAGGCCAATGCGTGCCCGACACCTTGATGATTTTGTTGTTGGTGAGGTTCTTTTTCGGAGACGCCTTCACCGTTGGGCTCGCCACTACGGCCGATGCCGACGCGCCGGGCAAGAGAACACTGGCCAATGCAATCGAGAAGCCGGCCGCGGCCGCGCCTCGGATACCGAGTCGTTTCAAGTTTCCCCCCAATGTCGTTTCGCACCTGACGTTCATGTCAGGTACGGGCATAGGTTGCGGGGATGACGGCTCAGAGTCAAGCCTTTCGAAGCGCGGCACGGACTGCGTCAGCGGCGGCCCCGCCGGCGATCGCGAGCGGTTCCGTGCTCCGCGACGCCCGGGCCAGCACGAACGCGCCTTCGAGGGATGCGAGAAGGAGGACCGACAGCTCGTGTGCTTTCGCCGGTGCGATCCCGGCACCGATGAAACGTTCGGACGCGGCGTCGATCCAGCTGGCGAAGACGTCGGCGCAGGCTTGGCGCAACGGTTCACTCGCGCTCGACACCTCGAGCGCGATCGTGGCGATCGGGCACGCGTCGGCGTAGTCGGTGTCGCGCAGCGTTTCGGCCGCGCCCGCGAAGAAGTCGGTGACCGCGGTGACGACATCGGGCGCGGGGTCGAAGACGGCGCCTATCAACTGGCCGTATACGCCTCCTGACCAGCGGATGACCTCCGCACCGAGTTGCTCCTTACCGCCAGGAAAGAAGTGGTACAGCGACCCGAAGGGCGCACTCGCGGTCGCAACAATCTGCTTCACGCCGGTTGCGTTGTAGCCCTGCCGGCGGAACAACTCCGCGGTGGCAGTCACGATCCGGTCCTTCGTGGTGTGCACGTGCGCTCCTCGTCCGCATTGCTTCGCGGCCGCGAGGATAGCTACGTTGACGCTAGAGCGATCTATCTAGTACGGATGAGCGGAGGCCACACCGTGTTCGAGGTTGCATTGACAGCGGGGACGATCGAGTACGACGACACCGGCGGCGACGCCCCGGTGGTCGTGTTGCTCCATGGGTTGTTGATGGACGGCAGCCTGTGGCGCCACGTCGTGGACAACCTTCGCGCCGATCATCGGTGCGTGGTGCCGACACTCCCGTTCGGCAGCCATCGCCAACCGATGCACGACGACGCCGACCTCTCGCTCCTTGGTCTCGCCCAACTCGTCGGCGAGTTCCTCGAACGTCTCGACCTGCGCGATGTCACGCTCGCGGGCAACGACAGCGGCCTGATGCAGGTGGTCGCAGCCGATCGACCCGAACGACTCGCGCGCCTCGTGATCACATCGTGCGAAGCGTTCGACAACTTCCCGCCGGGCCTGCCGGGCCGAACCGCCGCGATCGCGGGCCGGTTGCCCGGTGGGGTGTACCTCGCCACGCAGTCGCTACGCGTCGGCGCGTTGCGGCGGCTTCCGATCACCTACGGCTGGATGTCGAAGCATCCGATCCCCGGCGACGTCTTCGAGCGATGGGGTCGACCGTCGCGCCAACAACGTCGCGTCCGACGCGACCTCGCAAAGTACATACGCACGTCGGAACGCGACGACTTCGTGCGCGTCGCCGACCGGTTGCGCGCATTTGAACGTCCGGCGCTCGTCGCGTGGGCCGCCGACGATCGCGTGATGCCGATCGAACACGGTCGCCGTCTCGCCGCCATCCTCCCAGAAGGTCGCTTCGTTGAGATCGCCGACAGCTACACACTGATCCCCGAAGACCAACCGGTCGCACTCTCGCAGGCGATCCGCGCATTCGTGATCGAAGCCGCGTGAGGCGGCACTTGAACCGATGGTCGAAAGCCCAGTGAGCCGCACCTACCGACTCGGTCAGGAGCGGCCTGGTTGAGGAACGCGCGTATGCCGGCGGCGCCCGAACCGCGCCAACCGCGAACGGCGGGAATCGGCCAGCGCCCGCGTCCTGCGCTCGTCGACGAGTTGGGCCAGCATCGAGGGATCGGAATACAACATTGGGCCTCCCCGGCCTTGTGTTCGTCGCGTTCTGCGTTGAAATCGAAGATACGGAAGGTCCCGGACAGCACAGGTCCGCAATCCGCGAAAATGTGTATTCCTGATGGATACGGCCACGCGGTTGCTGCGCCTGCTCGGATTGCTCTCGTCGCGCTCGGGCTGGACCGGCACCGAGCTCGCTGAACGCATCGAGGTGACCGAGCGCACGTTGCGGCGCGACATCACCCGTCTGCGAGAACTCGGGTATCCGATCGAAGCGACTACCGGTCCGTACGGCGGTTACGAACTCGGTTCGGGCGGGCGCCTTCCGCCCCTCGTCCTCGACGACGACGAAGCCGTTGCCGTCGCGATGGCGCTGCGCGCGGTTGCCGGATTTGGCGCAACCGGTTCGGAATCCGGTGCGCTGTCGGCGCTCACGAAACTCGAACAGGTGTTGCCCGCGGGCCTGCGCGAACGTGTCGGTGCACTCGCGACCTTCACCGTCGGGCTTCGGCGAGGCAACCTCCCACCGGTCGACGTCGACACGCTCGTGATCGTCGCACTGGCGTGCCGGCGTTCGGAATGCGTGCGTTTCGACTATCGAGACGCGAACGACGCGGACACCAACCGCCTCGTGCATCCGTACCGCGTTGTGTACACCGAACGGCAGTGGTACCTCGTCGCGTTCGACACGTCACGCGACGACTGGCGCACGTTCCGAGTCGACCGCATGTCGGTCGTCGGCACCACGGGCACGCGCTTCACTCCGAACCCCGACCCACCTGACGCGGCCGGCCTCGTCGCGCGTGGGATCGCCGTGGCGTCGTACACGACGCGCGCAACCGTGCGCCTCCATCTTGGCATCGACCAAGCAAGGCGTTGTATCTCGTCGACAATCGCAGTGCTCGAAGACGCCGGCGACGGCACGACCATCGCACAGATCGGCGGTGATCCCGACTGGATCGCGCGCTACCTCGCAGGACTCGAATGCACCTTCGCGCTGATCGAGCCCGACGAAGTACGCAAGGAGCTGCACGCGCTCGCAGCCCGCCTGCTGGAGACATGACCACCTCGCGTGTGCAACCATCGGGGCGTGGACGGTATCCACGACCTGGGCGGAATGCAGGGCTTCGGGCCGGTCGTCGTCGAGCCCGATGAACCGGTCTTCCACCACGCGTGGGAGGGACGCACTTTCGCGACCGTGGCCGGCGCGCTCGGCGCGGCAAACGCCAATACCCCGCAATTCCGTCATGCCATCGAACGTATGGACCCCGCGCATTACTTGACCTCGGGTTACTACGAGCATTGGCTCACCGGTGCGACGACGCTTCTTGTCGAGGCGGGCGTGTTGGTGCACGAGGAGCTCGAGGCACGCGCCGGTACGTTCCCGCTTTCGCGGCCGGTGCTCGTGGAGGCCGGCGATCTGGATCGTGTCGTACCGGCGCCGGTAGCGCGCTTCGAAGTCGGTGACCCCGTGCGCGTACGCGATACCCACTTCCCGGGTCACGCGCGCTGTCCTCGCTATGTTCGGGGGCACGTGGGTGTGATCGTCGCGCTCGAACCAGTGGTGCCGGTGCCGGAGCTCGAGGCGCACCGGAATGAGAAGGTTGCCGAGGCGACGTACGCGGTGCGCTTCGACGCGCGCGAACTCTGGGGCGACGATGCCGACGCGAAGACGTGCGTGCATGTCGACCTCTACGACGAGTATCTCGAAGCGATCGAGAGGAGCCCGCGTGGGTGAAGATCATGATCACCACCACCCGGCCGAACGTACCGACGTCGAACGTCGCGCGGCGGCGCTCGAAGCGCTCCTCGTCGAGAAGGGCATCATCACCACCGAGTTCGTCGACCAAGTCGTCGACGCGTATGCGCACGACATCGGGCCGATGAACGGTGCGAAGGTCGTGGCGCGCGCGTGGGTCGATTCTCAGTACAAGGAGCGGCTGCTCGAAGACGGCACCGCTGCGATCGGTGAACTCGGGTTCGGCGGCGCCGAAGGCGATCACATCGTGGTGGTCGAGAACACCCCGACGGTGCACAACGTCGTCGTCTGCACACTGTGTTCGTGCTATCCGTGGCCGGTGCTCGGCCTCCCGCCGAATTGGTACAAGAGCCCGCCGTACCGTGCCCGCATGGTGCGAGAGCCACGAGCGCTCCTCACCGAGATGGGTTGCGCGGTCCCGGCGTCCGCCGAGGTGCGGGTGTGGGATTCGAGCGCCGAAGTTCGGTACCTCGTATTGCCGCAACGACCGGAGGGCAGCGAACAGGCGTCCGAAGACGAGTTGGCGGCACTCGTGACGCGCGACGCGATGATCGGTGTGGCACGGCTGTGAGCGAACTCGTTTCCGAAGAGGTACGAGAGATGCCAGGTACCGCCGCGCTCCCCCGCCAGAACGGTGAGCTCGTGTTCGACGCGCCTTGGCAGGGCCGCGTCGTTGGCGTCGCGATCGGCGTCGTGCGCGAGCTCGGGCTCGGTTGGGACGAGTTCCGCCAACGGCTTATCGCTGCGATCGCGTCGGACCCCGAGCGTCCGTACTACGAGTCTTGGACGGCGGCGCTCGAATCGCTCGTGACGGATCGCGGCGTCCTCACGGGCGACGCACTCATCGGACGTCTCGCCATCGAGTAGGCAGCCGTGGCAGGATGAGCCCTTCCACGGAGGGGGCCATCGTGCGGAAGTCAACTCGTTCCATGTCGGTATTGGCCGCGTGTGTCGTCATCGTTGCGGCGGCGTGCAACGCTGCGAGCGCGGCCGGTCGAGCCGATCAAGCCGCGCGAGTGCCGCTCGCGCGCCAGTGCCGCGATTGGGTGACGCCGGCGACCGGTGCGGCCGTTAGCGGTCAACCGCCGTCGGCGCGTGATGCGTTCCTCGCCGATCACTGCCTCCACCTGAATCAGGTCCAGGTGATCGGAACGCACAACTCGTATCACGTGCAGCCCCAGGAACCGATCTTCTCCGCGCTGAAGAGCTTCGACGCTGCACTCGCCGCGTCGCTCGAGTACTCCCATCCCAAGCTGAGCGAACAGTTCAACAAGGAAGGCGTGCGCCAGATCGAACTGGACGTCTTCGCCGACCCGCAAGGTGGGCGTTACTCGTTCCGTCATCTGCTGCCCGCGCTCGGGTTGCCGGGCGATTCCGGCGTGGCCGCGCTCAAGAAGCCGGGCTTCAAGGTGTTCCACGTGCAGGAGATCGACTTCCTGAGTAGTTGCGGCTGGACGTTCGTGGCCTGCCTGCAACAGGTGAAGCACTGGTCTGACGCGCATCCGCATCATTTGCCGATCACGATCCTCGTGGAGTTGAAGGACACCGCGATCCCCGACCCGCTGAACCTCGGCTTCACCCAGCCACTTCCGATCGCGGCCCCGGAGTTGAACGCGCTCGACGGGGAAATCCGTTCGGTGTTCCGCGCGCACGACCTCATCACCCCCGACGACGTGCGCGGTCACGCGGCCACGTTGGAGGAAGCCGTGCTGGGCCACGGTTGGCCGACGCTGGGCGAGTCGCGCGGCAAGGTGATGTTCCTCATGGACAACAGCGACGCACACCGCGACAACTACCTCGCCGGCCATCCGAGCCTGCGCGGGCGCGTCTTGTTCACCAACGCCAGGCCCGGCGAAGCCGACGCGGCGTTCGTCGAACACAACGATGCCGCCGGCGCGACAAACATCGCGGAGATCCAAGACCTCGTCCGCAGGGGCTATGTCGTGCGCACCCGCTCCGACGCCGACACGAAAGAAGCACGCACGAACGACACGGCCACACGCGACGCGGCCATCGCAAGCGGCGCGCAATGGGTGAGCACCGACTATCCGGTACCCGGAATCGCGTCGGCGATGTTCGGCACCGACTACGTCGCGCAGATACCCGGCGGCGACCCCGCGCGTTGCAACCCGATCAACACCGGCCCGAGTTGCCTCAACAACGCCCTGGAACGACTGCCGTAACGTCCTTGCGGTGATCATCCAGATCTACGGCCTCACGACGCCGGACGATGCCCGCATCGTGGTGGAAGCGGGCGCCGACAATGCCGGCGTTGTCCTCGACGAGGGCTACGACGCGTGGGACAGCGTCGACGCCACGACCGCCCGCGCGATCGTCGCGGAGCTGCGTGACATCAACGTCGTGGCCTTGTCTCTCTCGGTCGAGAGCGACGAGATCCGGCGAACCGTCGAGGTTGTGGAACCGCAGATCGCGCACGTCGTGCGCCTCACCGACCGCTGGGAGGCCGACGCGGTCGCGACACTGCGGGAGCAACTCCTGCCCGTGCAGCTCATGCTCACGATCGGTGTACGCGACGAACGCGCGATCGAGGTCGCGCGACGGTTCGCGCCGGTGTGCGACTACCTGCTCCTCGATACGCCCCATCCCACGACCGGCGTTGTCGGCGCCACCGGCGTGACGCACGACTGGTCAGTGAGCGCCCGCATCGTCGACGCCGTCACGACGCCGGTCGTGCTCGCCGGCGGACTCGGGCCGCAGAACGTTGCCGAAGCGATCGCGCAAACGCGACCAGCGGGAGTCGACTCGGAAACACGTACGAGTCGTGACGACGATCGGCGCCGCAAAGACCGCGCCAAAGTTCGCCGGTTCGTCGAACTCAGTCGAGCTCAGTCGTTCTAACTATTCGTCGAACGGCACGACGTGATGCAACAGGTCGACGATCGTTTCGCTGAGCGGTGTTTCCTCGCCGAGCGACGCGCGCGTCGCGACCGACTGGGAGCGCATTTGTCGCACCAACTTCACGATCGCGCTGATCCCAGCCGAATCGAGGAACGACACTGCCTCGAGGTCGAGCACGATTTCGCGTGCGTCGGTCGGTAGTCCGGCGACGGCATCACGGTTGAGCTCGCCGGCGCTGAACACGTCGATGGCGCCGACGACGGTGACAACGCGGACGCCATCGGCACGATCGAGGGTCCGAACCAACCGCTGGGGATGCTGGTCGCGGTCCATGCGGCGACCTTACCCCCGCTCCCGCGCGAAGAATACGGGCGAAGACGTACACTTCCACCGTGCCCGACATCGCCGAGCCGCTTCTGGTCGTGACGGTTGAACGCGAAGGGCGGTCGGCAATCGTGCGCATCGAGGGTGAAGTGGAGTTCGCGACGGCACCGCGCCTGCGAGCGACGTTGCTCGACCTCGCGCACCAGGGTGCCTTACCTGTGATCCTCGACCTGAGCGAGGTCTCCTTCCTCGACTCCGCTGGCATCAGCCTCCTGATCCAGGCGAAGAAGCGCCTCGCGAACGGCGGTTCCGACCTCGTGCTGCGCGCGCCGCAACGCAACGTCAGACGCGTCCTCGAAATCAGCGGCGTGACGGAGCTGTTCTCGATCCAGCCGGAATAGCGACTACGCCGGGCCGGACCACGGCGTCGCGGTGCCGCCCGCGAGCTGGTTGATGAACTCGTCGAGATACCAGCGCCGGAACGCGATCTGATCCGCTGGGGTCACGAGCGTGAGCAGGTCGCCGTGGCGGCAGAAGTCGTCGGCTTCGTCGAGCATCGCGAGCAGCTCCTTCGACGCTTCGGCTGCCACGGCCGGCACGCTGTACACAAGGTCGATCGATGCATCACCGCGCGCGACCGCGCTCTCTACTCGCTCTTCAGTGTCGGTGTTCAGTCCGCCGAAACGCTCCGTGAGTGACTGCACGAGTTGCAGCAGCCGCGCGGGGGTCGGTTGCGGCACGCCTTCCGCGATGAACTCGAACTCGCGCAGCAGCTCTTCCGTGTGCCGGCGCGACCGTTCGAACACCGCGAGCGGGAACTTGAGAATGTGTACCTCGAGCAGCTCTTCGTCGGCGTGGGCCGTCACGCGATCACTCCGCGCTCGTCGCGAGCGTCACTCACATCCATTTCGAACCACACGAACTTGCCCGTGCCGTCGCGCTCTGAACCCCATCGTGCTGCGAGAGTTTCCACGAGCGCGATCCCGCGCCCAGTTACCGCGTCAGTCGAGTAGCGACGCCGGCGAGGCGCCGCCGGGCTGTCGTCGCGGACCGTGCAGCGAAAGAACCCGCGCGAACGCTCTAGCTCGACCG
>JAODBJ010000230.1 GCA_025463905.1 Actinomycetes bacterium | reverse complement strand
CGCGTTGCGCGCTGTGCGTCGACCGCTGCCCCACCGGCGTGATCATCCTCGGCAAGGTCACCGATCAATGGGCCGACGGCGACCCGAACGTACGCACCAACCGACACGGCTACGCCTACGGCGTCCGCTTCTGAACATCTCGGGAGTAAGCATGGCTGCGAGCCCGATCGACATTCGGCGATCGACGGAGCGCATGCACACGAAGATCGACTGGCTCGACTCGTGGCACAGCTTCAGCTTCGCCAACCACTACGACCCGAACAACACGCACCACGGTTTGCTTCTGGTGCACAACGACGACGTCGTCGCACCGGGGTCCGGCTTCGGGCAGCACCCGCACCGTGACATGGAGATCGTCACCTGGGTTCTCGACGGTGCGCTCGAACATCGCGACAGCATCGGCACGGTCGACACGATCACACCGGGGCTCGCGCAGCGCATGAGCGCGGGGCGAGGTATTCGTCATTCGGAGATGAACGCGTCGAGCACGGCACCGGTTCACCTCTTACAGATGTGGGTGCCGCCGGATACTTCGAACCTCGAACCGTCGTACGAGCAGCAAGACGTCTCCGACGCGTACGCGAAGGGCGGCCTGTTCGCACTCGCGTCGGGAAGAGAACCCGACGCCGCGATCACCATCCACCAGCGCGACGCGACGCTATGGATCGCGCGGCTCGACTCCGGTGACTCCACCGAGTTGCCCGACGCGCCGTTCGTGCACGCGTTCGTCGCGCGCGGTTCGGTGGAGCTCGAGGGCGCGGGAACGCTCGAACAAGGCGACGCGGCCCGCCTCACCGCGGCCGGCGCCCGCAGAATCACCGCTGCCCGTGATGGCGCCGAGCTCACCATCTGGGAATCTCACGCCGAGGTGCGCTGAACTCACTTCACCAGGCGGGAGAGGCGGCGGTCCGCAAGGACCTTGCCGCCGGTTTGGCACTGCGGGCAATAGACCACTTCGTGCGACTCGTACGACACGCGGCGCAGATCGTCACCGCATGTCGGACACGGCACACCGGCCTTGCCGTGCACGGTGAAGTGTTCCCCGAGCTTGTTGGCCGAGAGTCCGCCCTCGCGCTTGCGTTCACGTTCGAGGCCGTCGGCGAGCACATCGTGCACGGCCGCGAGCAAGCGTTCGCGTTCGTCGGGCGACATCGACTTGAGCGACGCGTACGGCGACAACTTCGCACGATGCAGGATGTCGTCGCTGTAGCCGCGCCCGATTCCCGCAACCGTGTGCTGGTCGCGCAGGAGCGTGTGCACGCGGCGCGAGTCGGTGGAGGTGCGTACGACGGTGGCGAACTCGTCCGACAATGCTTCGGGACCCATCGACGAAAGCGGTCCCTCGTCGCCGGGTGCGAGCACCCACCAACCGGCCTTCCGTTCGTGCCCGAACTCGCGCACGAGCAACGCCTTCTCGCCGGCGAACCTCAGTCGCACCACCGACCCTTTCGGCTTGGTGCGCTTCGGGGGCGTTTCGGTATCGAGCCGGCCCGCTTGGGAGAGGTGCATGAGGATGCGGTTGCCGTTGGCGAACTCGAACACCAGGTACTTGGCGCGCCGGCCGACGTGTTCGAGGCGTTGACCGACGACGCTTTCAGGCGGCGGGTCGAACGTTTTGAGCGCGGAGAAGCCGAGCGGCTCGTAGGCGACCATCTCGCTTCCTGCGAGCCACTCGTCGAGGCGATCGGCGAGCGCCTGCATCTGCGGCATCTCGGGCACGGTGGACCTCTCTCAGCCTCTCAGCCTCGACGGGCGCCGAGACTGGCGGAGTATGTGTCGGCGCCGTGCGTCCAGTCGGGTCCACTCCCCCAGTTGCGCCGGGTGCGTTTCTGCTTGCATGCGGAGTCGTGAGCCGCGCAGGCGGCGTCGTAGCGCTTCATCGTCGAGATGCCTTCAGTCAACGACCAGAAATCTTCTTCGAGGGAGAACTTCCCGCCGCCGGCGTACTGCAACACCGTCATGCCGGGGAAGTCGATCGGCGCCGCGCCGGGCTCAGGGTTGTCGCGCCGGTTCTGCATGTACACGACGACGCGGCCATCCGCGCCGGCCATGTGCCATTCGTACGCGGTGTAGATCTCGCCGTAGTCCTCCATGGTTTGCTTGATCCACGCGCGTACGGCTTCCCGGCCGTTCTTGTTGCCGAGGATGTGCTCGACGTAGGTGACGTCGTCGGTGAAACACTCGTCGCACCACGCGTCCCAGTCTTCGCCCACGGCGCCCAGCGCCCAGTACTTGCGAAACGCCTGCTCGACTTCGTCCAGGTCGTACTTCATTCGTAGAAAATACCCGAGACGGTCAGTGTGCGACGCCGAGGCTGTCGAGCAACCCACGGACGCGGTCCCCGATCTCGTCACGGATTGGGCGAACCGCTTCGACTCCCATTCCGGCAGGATCGTCGAGCACCCAGTCTTCGTAACGCTTACCCGCGAAGAACGGGCACGCGTCGCCGCAGCCCATCGTGACAACCACATCGGCGGCGCGGACGATTTCGTCGGTCCACGGTTTCGGGTATTCGCGCGTGATGTCGATACCGACTTCGGCCATCGCCGCAATCGCAGCGGGGTTCACTTCTCGGCCGGGTTCGGAACCACCCGACATTGCGACGGCGCGATCGCCGGCGAGGTGATTGAGCCAACCGAGCGCCATCTGGCTCCGTCCCGCGTTGTGGACGCAGAGGAACAGCACGACCGGCGCGGTCATGCGGCGTCGGCCGACTCGTGGGGCACGATCAGTTCCGCGGCTGGGAGTTGCGGGTACCAGAACTTCCCGGCGGCGACGGCGACCAACCCGCCGATCACCTGCATCACGACGAACATCGGCGCGCTACTGGGGCGGATGCCCGCGAACGTGTTGCTGAGTGTGCGCCCGATCGTGACGGCAGGGTTGGCGAAGCTGGTTGACGATGTGAACCAGTACGCCGCCGCGATGTAGCCGCCGACCGCGAAGGGTGCAGCTGATGCGCGTCCAGAGCGCACGACGCCGATGATGACCACGAGCAAGCCGAAGGTGGCGACGAACTCACCCAACCACAAGCCGCCGGATGAACGCGTGTGCGTCGAGAGTGTCACCACGGATAGATCGAACATGAGGTTCGCGACGATCGCTCCTACACAGGCGCCAACGACCTGCGCGCCCATGTACACCAGCGCGTCGCGAGTGTCGGTGCCGCCGAGAAGACGCTCGGCGAGGGTGACGACAGGATTGAAATGTGCACCCGATACCGAGCCGAAGGCGAGGATCAGCGCGACGAGCCCCGCGCCCGTCGCCACGGAGTTCTCCAGTAATTGCAACCCGATGTCGTTGGGCGACAGCCGCTGTGCGTAGATACCAGATCCGACAACGATCGCGACGAGCAGGGCGGTGCCGACAGCTTCGGCGCTCGCGCGCCGGATGAGATCGCGCTCCATTGCGTGTTGCAGTGACTCAGCAGCAGCGAGCGGCGGATTCGGGTGCAGTCGCACAACACATGTCGTCTGCGGTCGGCTCGGCGGTGCGGAGTTCACCGGCCGGAGCATCGACGTCGCTCAACACCGTGTAGACCTCCCACGGTTCGCCGTCGGGCGCGTCGACCCAGACCTTGTCCTGTACTGCGTAGCAACACGACACTTGATCTTCGGTTGCGGTCGCCATGCCCTCGTCGCTGAGACGACGCTGCGCACGAGAGACGTCATCGGTCGACCCGACCTCTACGCCGAGGTGGTTCAAGGTGCCTGCGTCGCCCTGTCCTTCGATGAGCACGAGCTTCAGGGGCGGCTCCGCGATGGAGAAGTTGGCGTAGCCGGGTCGAACCTTCGCGGGTTCGGTCTCGAACAGCTTCGAATAGAACTCGATCGCCTTGTCGAGATCGGCCACGTTCAAGGCAAGCTGCACACGAGACATCAGAGCCTCCGGTTACATTGGCGCCGGTACATTGGCGTCGGTCGATGTAACGATGATCGCGGATCCATCGACGCTTGTCAATCTATTCTGAGGTGCGCATGGCAAAGCGAGCGACCAACACGCTGGCCGTCAACGAGGTGTGCTGCCCGTCGGTGCTGCAGGCACCGCTCGACGAACGCGAAGCGACGGAGCTCGCGCGCGCATTCGCGGCCCTGGCCGACCCAGTTCGGTTGCGTCTGCTCAGCCTGATCGCCACGGCCGACGAAGTCTGTTCGTGCGAACTCGAAGCACCACTCGAGCGATCGCAACCGACAATTAGCCACCACACCAAGGCACTCGCCGAGGCCGGGCTCAT
>JAODBJ010000356.1 GCA_025463905.1 Actinomycetes bacterium | reverse complement strand
CGGCCGAGGCGGGTTATCGCTTCGCGGTAGAGCGCGTCGGCCGCGACATCATCGTCGGCGACGAGCGCGCGAGAACGGGCCTCTATGGCAAGCGCGTAGTCGGTCCCGCTGGCGCGGGTCCGCGCCTTGAGCTGGTCGACAGTCGCTGTAGCGAGTTCGTGTTCGCCGCCTCGCGCGGCTGCTTCGATTAACTCCGTCACCGCCCAGGCGAAGTCCGTCTCGTCGCGATCACAGATGCGCTGAGCGGCGACCAGCGCGAGGTCGTACCGACCGAGACCGACGTAGAGCACAGCTGTCGCGTGGTCGGCACTCAACATGCCTCGTTCCTCACCACGAGCCTGTGCGCTTTCGCGCATGGCTTCGATCAGATGCAGCGTCTCCGCCTCTCGCCCTCGCCACGCCGCAAGCGGGGCCGCCCTGTCCTCGTGCGCCTCGCCACCAATCGCGTTCGTGATCGTGTTGGCCTCGTCATTGAGTGCGCCGGCGGCCCGGAAATCTCCCGCTTGCATACGCACTCCCGCGAGATCCCAGAGCGCCGTCGGAAGCATTGCGAGCGCGCCGGCGTCTCGGGCGAGTTGCACCTGGCGCGTTGCGAGCCTGTGCAATGCGTCGTCGTCCCAGAGATCCCCGGCGATACTCCACGCCAACGTGAACCAGCGCAGGTCGTCGCTTGTCCGGCTCTCGAGGAACGCGTGGATGACTTTCTTGTAGTGCGGAACGGCGGCTTCGTAGCCGGCGGTGTACCGGGCCACCAACGCGTCAAGGAGCAGGTCGATGGTGCGCGGTGGGTCGGGCGCGGCTGGGGCTGAACGTGATGCTTCGGCCGCCGCGACGAGGCCATGGGTACGGTCGAGATGCCCGACGAACGCCGCCGCCAACCAAGCCTCGAGATAGATCTCGCGAGAGAGCGCGCTATCGACGGACGCGAGTCGTCGCGCCGCGTCGAGGAGCAGCGGCGGAGCGTCTTTGCCGCGGTTGGACACGAAGGCAACGCGCGCTCGCAGACGCTCGTGCGTCGCCCTTTGGAGGTCGTCCAGCGGTGCATCATGCGCGACCGCGAGCATCCGTAGCGCGGCATCAGGGATGCCTGCGTCGTTGTGCGCCTCCGCGGCGCGAAGTGCGCGTCGCGAGCGTCGCGCCGGGTCGGGCGTCAACATGGCGGCTCGTTCCAAGAACGCGCCGGCCGCCCCAACGCCGCCCCGGTCAAGCGCGCGGCCCGCGGCGCGCTCGAGGTCGGCCGCGATCTCCTCGTCCGGACCGGACGAGGAGGCGGCGCGGTGCCATGCTCGTCGATCGGGGTCGGCCGCGTCGGTCGCGTCGGCCAGTGCTCCGTGGGATCGTTGTCGATCGTGGATCGATGCGGCGTTGTAGATCGCGGAGCGAACAAGCGGATGTCGAAACACAACCCGGGTGCCAACCTGCACGAGCCCCTCGGCTTCCGCAGCGGTGGCATCCTCCACGCCGACGCCGAGCGAGGCTCCGGCCCGCCACAGCAGCGCGGGATCGCCGACCGGCTCGGCGGCGGCGACAAGGAGGAGCAGCTGCGTTTGCTTTGGCAGCGCGCGGTAGCGGTTGAAGAACGCTTCCTCGATGCGGCTCGACAGCGACATCGATCGCAGCATCGGAAAGCCGCCTGCGAGATCGGCTGCGGTGAGACCGCGCGGCAGTTCGAGCAGCGCAAGCGGATTACCCCGCGCTTCGGCGACGACGCGGTCGACGACGCCGGCGTCGACTCGACCTGGGAGCACCGATAGGAGCAGAGCGCGGCTTTCGACGTCCGAGAGGCCGCCGACGACCAGTTCGGGAAGCCCTGCGAGATCGGCTACGCCGGGCGGCTGGCGCGCACCGAATAACAGGGCAATCGATTCCGCACCGAGGCGCCGCGCGACGAAGGCCAGTGTCCGCGCCGACGCCTGATCGAGCCACTGCGCGTCATCGACGACACACAGCAGGGGCTGGTCGGATGCGATCTCTGCGAGCAGGTTGAGCGTCGCCAGCCCGACGACGTACCGGTCCGGCGGCTCGCCGACGTGGAGGCCGAACACGACACCGAGCGCGTCTCGTTGCGGCGTTGGAAGGCGCTCGATGCGGTCGAGCATGTTCCCGCACAGTTGGTGCAACGCTGCGTAGGGCAGTTCCACTTCCGCTTCCACGCCGGCGGCGCGCGTTACCGCGAACCCATCCGCAGAGTTGAGTGCGTGGTCGAGCAAGGCGGTCTTGCCGACCCCTGCCTGCCCACGCAACACGAGCGCGCGGCTCTCGCCGCGACGCACGTCCCCCAGGACATCGTCGAGCGCCCGACATTCCTCGCGTCGACCGCGCAACTCCACTGCCTGCACTCGCGAGGAGGGTACGTCGGCGCGGATGACTAGGGAAGCGACGCGGGACTCACAGATGCGGCATCGCGGCGATCGGCCGATCGTCGGACACGGTGAACGGCGCCCACACAGAACGGAGCCTTCGCTCGACCATCCCCCGAGCACCAACAGGTACGAATCATGACCCTGAGATCCGGCGACGACAGTCAGACCCGCCGTATGAGCGCCTCGTCTCCGCTCGCGACAGGACGCCGCATCGCATCGATCATGTGGTTCCCGTTCCTCTTCGCGATCGCCCTTCCTTTGATCTTCCAGCTCGCGTTTCACGCGCCGCAACCGCACCAGGTCGCGATCGCGGTCGTCGGAAATAATCGGCAGGTCGAGTCCGTCGTTCGGGAACTCCATGACGTCAGGTCCGGAGGATTCGAAGTCGACCAGGCCCGGTCGCAGGCTGAGGCAATTGCCGCCGTTCGCGATCGACAGGTGGCGGCTGCGTACGTCGCGACCTCACCGCCGAGTCCCGTCCTCTACGTGGCCAGAGCTGCCTCGGCGGTCAGAGCTTCGTATCTTCAGGGAGTGTTCGCGCAACTCGCTGTCGAGACGCGCGCACCGGCACCTTTGCTGGTCGATACCGTGCCATTGCTTTCCGGCGACAGCGGGAACGGGGCATTCTTTTTCGTCTTTACGATGTTGCTGGTCGCCCTCGTTACGGTGCTCGTCCTCTTGCAAAGAGCGTCGGCTTGGTCTACCGGGCGCCGCATGCTCGCAGTGGCCGTCATCGGCGCGGTGGGAGCGACGACCGCGTATTTCACGGTGGAAAGGTTGCGGGTGTTGCCCGGCAAGCCCGTGCTGTTGTTCTACGCCTTCTTCGTCGGCCAGGTCTTTGGCCAGTTGCTCCTCGGCGCGGCCCCGCTTCTGAAGCAGTACTTCCTGCCGTTCGCTATGACCTTCATCCTGATCCTCAGCGTCCCATCGGCGGGTGGAACGGTCCCACCCGATTTGCTTCCTACCGGACTGCGCTTTCTCTCGAATGTCCTCCCGCTGGCCCAGGGCGTGAAGATCACGAGGAGCGTGGCCTTTTTCGACGGCGCCGATCTCCTGCCCCCGACGGCGATCTTGGTGGGGTGGGCCGTCGTCGCTCTGACCGTCCTCCTCGTTTCCTCGAAGAGGAACAAACCGTCGGGTGACCCTCGGTCCAGCGGTGTCACGGCAGCAGAACCATTCAGGGTTCGCTCGGCGGAGCCGCACAGCGATGTTTCCGCGGCATAAGCGTTCTCGCTCACTACGCCATCTCCGAGTTACCCCTGCCGCTCCAGAGGATCCACCACCCGGTCGGCCCTTACACGGCCGAAGACAAAGGAGTTCGCCGAGATGAACCTCACTGACCACGCCGGAACCCGGCTCACACACGGCAAGCCCAAGGTCAACGGCGTGGAGATCCACTACGCGATCGGCGGCGCCGGCGAGCCGGTGTTCTTGCTGCACGGCGTGCCGAAGACCATGTCGTACTGGCGCCACGTCGT
>JAODBJ010000349.1 GCA_025463905.1 Actinomycetes bacterium | reverse complement strand
CCCGGCGCCTCGAAGAGCTGGTCGCCGATCACGGCGAAGCCACGGACGACGGCGTGCGGATCGCCCTCCCGCTCACGCAAGAAGAGCTGGCCGGATGGGTCGGCGCGTCCCGGGAATCGGTGGCCCGGGCCTTGCGAACACTGCGCGATCGGGGCGTCATCAGCACCGGCCGCCGGCGGGTCGTGGTGCACGACGGCGCGGCCCTCGCCCGCTATTCGGCATAACACGCACCGCGGGGTTTCGAGGGCAGAACATCCCCGCCGGGATCCTCGACCGGCGCCGACCAAACCTTTAGGACAAATACGTCGAAATTGTGCTAAAGTGTCGTTCGTGCTCCCCGACTGGTTCGACCTCCAAGCCCTTCGGACCGGTGTCGCCATCGCGACCGTCCTGTGCGCGCTCAGCGCCGTGCTCGTACTTGCTCGCGTACGCCAAGTGATGTTGAAGCTGGCGCTCGCGATCATTCTCGTCGGCGCGGCCGGCACTCTCGTCTATTACCGCCAGGGCCCGCTGAAACACTGCGAGGCGCAGGGGTCGTGCCGGTTCTTGAAGTCGAACGTGCCCGTCAGCGCGGCATCGACGCCCACACCCCTCCAAACCGCTCACTGACGGTCTTCGCGCGCAAGCGCGAGGTCGGTGTCGTCATAACCTGACGTACGAGTCGCCTGTCGTATTGCGGGTGACCTGCCGATCTAGCCCTCGACACCAGCCGGGAGGGCACCGTGTTCCTTGACGGCTCAATTCACCAACTCCCCGACATCGATCGGGACGAGACGGTGGAATGGCTCGACGCCCTCGACACGATCATTGACGTCCGCGGCAAGGCCCGCGCCCACTACCTGCTCGCGCGGCTCATGGAGCGCGCCCGGGTCAAGGGCGTCGGCGTCCCGGCGATGGTCAGCACCGACTACATCAACACCATCCCGGCGGAGCAGGAGCCGTGGTTCCCCGGCGACGAGCACCTCGAGCGGCGTATCCGTTCGTTCATCCGGTGGAACGCCGCGGTCATGGTCGACCGCGCGAACCACCGTTTCGACGGGCTCGGCGGGCACCTTTCCACGTATGCGTCGGCTGCTGCGCTCTACGAGGTCGGCTTCAACCACTTCTTCCGCGGCAAGAGCGACGGCGGTTACGGCGACCAGATCTACTTCCAAGGGCACGCCGCTCCGGGTATCTACGCGCGCGCCTACCTCGAAGGTCGCCTCACCGAAGACCAGCTCGACGCGTTCCGTCGTGAAACCAACGGGCACGGGTTGTCGTCGTATCCCCACCCGCGTCGCATGCCCGACTTTTGGGAGTTCCCCACCGTGTCGATGGGGCTCGGCCCGATCAACGCGGTGTACCAGGCGCGCTTCAACCGTTACCTCTACCAACGTGAGCTGGTCGACACGAGCAAGGCGCGCGTGTGGTGTTTCACCGGCGACGGCGAGATGGACGAACCGGAAGCGATGGGGTCGCTCGCGATCGCGGCGCGTGAAGGGCTCGACAACCTCATCTTCGTCGTGAACTGCAACCTGCAACGTCTCGACGGCCCGGTGCGCGGCAACGGCAAGGTGATCCAGGAGTTCGAGTCGATCTATCGCGGCATGGGCTGGAACGTCATCAAGGTCATCTGGGGCCGAGAGTGGGATGAGCTGCTCGCGCGCGACGTCGACGGCGTCCTGGTCAACAAGATGAACTCGACCCTCGACGGCGAGTTCCAGAAGTATGCGGTCGAGTCGGGCGCGTACATCCGTGAGCATTTCTTCGGCCCCGACCCGCGGCTGCGCCAGATGGTGGAGCACCTCTCCGACGAAGAGCTGCAGAAACTCCCGCGCGGCGGTCACGACTATCGCAAGCTCTACGCGGCGTACAAGGCCGCGACCGAACACGTGGGTTCGCCCACGGTGATCCTCGCCAAGACCGTCAAGGGCTGGACGCTCGGCCCCGACTTCGAGGCGCGCAACGCAACGCACCAGATCAAGAAGATGACGCCGACGCAGCTGAAGGCGATGCGCGATCGGCTCTACCTCGACATCCCCGACGATGTGCTCGACGACGGCACGCCGCCGTACTTCCACCCGGGCTTCCGCTCGCCCGAATACGACTACCTGATGGAGCGGCGACGCGCACTCGACGGCTACCTCCCCGAACGCGTCGTGCGGAACAAGATCTCGATCAAACCGCGCCGCGACCTCATCGACGCGTTGACGGCCGGCACCGGCGACAAGGTGCAGGCATCCACCACGACCGCGTTCACGCGTCTGCTCAAGACGCTGGTGCGCGAACCGGAGTGGGGCAAGTTCGTCGTGCCGATCATCCCCGACGAAGCGCGCACGTTCGGTATCGACGCGTTGTTCGCCGACGCGAAGATCTACTCACCGACGGGTCAGTTGTACGAGCCGGTCGACGCGGGACTCGTGTTGAGCTACCGCGAGGCGCGCAACGGCCAGATCCTCGAAGAGGGCATCACCGAGGCCGGCGCGATGTCGAGTTTCACCGCCGCCAGCACGTCGTACGCGACGTGGGGCCAACCGATGGTGCCGTTCTTCATTCTCTATTCGATGTTCGGTTTCCAGCGCGTCGGCGATTTGATCTGGTCGTACGGCGACCAACGCGGCCGTGGCTTCCTGCTCGGTGCGACGGCGGGTCGCACCACGCTCACGGGTGAAGGTCTGCAGCACTGCGACGGTCAGAGCCAGCTGTACGCGCTCGCGTACCCGAACTGCCGTGCGTACGACCCGGCGTTCGCGTACGAGGTCGGCGTCCTCGTGCGCGATGGACTCGAGCGGATGTACGGGCCCGAGCCGGAAGATTGCTTCTACTACCTCACGCTTTACAACGAGAACTACCCGCAGCCGCCGATGCCCGAAGGCGTCGAAGAAGCAATCGTGCGCGGCTTGTACCGCTACCGGCCGGCTGATGCCGAGCGTCCGCAACGCGCGCAGATCCTCGCGAGCGGTCCGATGGTGTTGCAGGCGATCGAAGCGCAACGACTCCTCGCCGAGCACCACGATGTCGCAGCCGACGTGTGGAGCGCGCCCGGGTGGAAGCAGTTGCGAGAAGATGCGCTCGCATGTGAGCGGTGGAACCGGCTGCACCCCGAAGCGACGCCCCGCACGCCGTTCGTGACCGAACAGTTGCAAGCGACGGAAGGGCCGATCGTCGCGGTGTCAGACTTCGTGAAGGCACTCCCCGAAGGGTTGGCGCGGTTCGTGCCGCACCCGTTCGTGGTGTTGGGCACCGACGGCTACGGCTTCTCCGACATCCGTACCGCGCTGCGCCGGCACTTCGAGGTCGACGCCGAGCACATCGTGGTCGCCGTGCTCGACGCCCTCGCGCAGACGGGCGAAGTCAAGGCCGAAGCAGTCGCCGAAGCCATCCGCCGCTACGACATCGACGCCGAAGCGCCCGACCCTCGCTGGACCTGATCAGCTGCGGCGAGGATCAGGTCGTGAGGCGGCGGCCGATTTCCCAGTGGTGGCCGGACGGGTCGGCCACGCGGCCGATGCGCCAGCCGTGGTCTTCGTAGACCGCGGCGATTTCGGTGGCTCCAGCGGCGATCGCGTCGGTAAAGACGGCGTCGGGGTCGTCGACCGCCAGGATCATGCGCACGGTCCCACCGCTGCCGGGGTCCGGGCCGGCATCGGCGTCGGCCTGAATCCAAAAGTCGGCCCCGTCGATCGAAAGTTGCGCGACGACGACGGCGCCGGCATCGTCGTCGTGGCGTTCCAACTCGATCGCGCCAAACGCGACTTTGTAGAAGGCGAGCGCCTCAGTGGCGTTCTTGACCGCGATCCATGGAGCGATGCCGGTCATGACCGGGCTGGCTGGTGACGACGGTTCAGGACATCGCAGCTAGAGGTTTCGGTCCGGGTCCCAGTCGTACCCGTCGTCCTCGTCGTCGTCCTCTTCGTCCCATTCGTCGGCTTTGAGGTCGTCGTCTTCGCCGGCCTCACTCGCCTCGTCAGAGACGTCCGCGAGCGTGCCCGATCCCTCTTGGAACAGGCCGTCCTCAAACCCCTGCTTGAGCGCCCGTGCCTCGCGGAACCGGCGCGCACGTCCTTTTCTGGGCACGTCGTCACCTGCCTCGAATTCGTAACTTCCATGATGCCGCACCGAGGGGCTCGCGTGCTGCCTCCACGGTGGGAGAATCGCCGCTTTCGGGCGGAGTCCGCAAGATTTACGGCCGCCCGCGGGCGCGGTACGGCTGGTGGCCCCAACGGTCGAGATGTACCACATTGCCGACCGGGGGCACTCGCGCCGGTTCGGGGGTGCCTCGGGGCCAACCGATCGGCACGACCGCAACCGGCGTGACCCGCCGCGGCAACCCCAACGTCCGGCGCGCCTCCCAGTGCGACCAGAGCGGCAGCGCGGTGAGTGCCGCGCCGAGCCCGGCCGCCCGGGCCGCGAGGAGCAGATTTTGCAGCGCCGGGAACACCGATCCGTAGAACGCGGACGCCCCGATCGCCGGGAACAGCGGCCGGCGACCCCGCACACAGGCCACGACGATCACGGGCACGTCTTCGAAGTGGTCGGAGAGCCATTGGCGGGACTCGACCATGGCGTCGTCCTGGCTGCGCGTGCGCAACACGCGTTTGTAGACCGACCAACCCTGGCGGTTCGCCCGGGCGAGCTGGTGTTTCACATCGGGGTCGCGCACCACCACGAACTCGCAGCGCCGGTGACTGTCGCTCGATGCGTGGCTCGCGAGTTCGAGCAGTTCGAGGAGCGTGTCGTCGTCGATTTCGCCGGCGACGACGCGCCGCACGGGGCCCTGGGTGCGCATCACATCGGCGACCGGGCTGTGCAGGCGGTCGGCGATCTCGTCGAACGTCGGCAATCAGGCCCCCTCGGAAGGAAGCCGAGAGGGTAGCAACGCCGCGATCTCGACCGTTATCCGGAGGAGAGCTTGCGCCACAACGCCGGGTACGTCGGGTACTCGATCGCGTCGGTGACGTAGCCGGCTTGGCGCAGCTCGGCGTGGAGCACCGGGAGCCGGCTCATCGGCACGCCCGGGTCTACGTGGTGCGCAAGGTGCCAGCCGATGTAGTTGGGCACCATCAGGAACCGCGCGACTGGGTGCTGGCGCACGGAATGCGTGGTGACGCGTCGATCTTTCGACGCTTGCATCCCGCCGTGTTCCGCGATCGACCGCAACCGATTGATCACGCGCCACACCGTGATGTAGGGCAGGAACCACAAGAACAGGTACAGCCAGGGATGGCCGGCGAGGAAGAAGAGTCCGAGCACCACGACCTGCACCACGAAGATCCGGCGGGCCTGCGATCGCACCGCGTCGTCCTTTGACCGCGTCGCTCGCAACAACCCGCGGAAAAGCTTCCAGCCGGTCTGCCCAGTGCCGTCGCGTACGAGCTTGCGTCGCAACGACGACTTGGCGATGGGGTAGCCGCGATACAACGGGATGTCGGGTTCGTTCGGCCCGAATTCCTCCCGGTGATGCGCCATGTGACCGCGGCGGTAGAGGTCGGTGGGGGTGAACGAGGGGAAACCGAGCAACCAACGGCCGGTCCAGTCGTTGAGTCGTCGGTTGCGGAACAGCAAGCGGTGCGCAGCTTCGTGCATCAGCGCTGCGAACTGTGCGTGCGCGCGCCCCATGAGGATGAACGCGAGCACCCACGTGATCGGATTGTTCAGCCACACGGCCAGCGCGATCACGCCGAGGGTTTGCACGTACACGCTCGCGACCGAGAAACCGTTGCGCACGTTCGGGATGCGCCGGAGTTCTTCGCGCCAACCCGGCGCGGGCCGAGCGTCGGCGGTGAGGCGTTCCGTCGGCGCGAAGCCGGTGAGGGCGCTCGGCTCCGGGAGCATCGTGGCGACCATCTCGCCATATTACATTGTTCCGACAGATGCAGCATTCACGTAACAACACCGCCCTCTTGGAGCGGCCACTCACGGCTCGGTCGGTGATCGCCAGCCTGCTGCTCGGGATGCACCCGCCCTGCATGGAAGGCGGGCGCCTCGTGCAGTGGTGTGAGCTGTTCGACATCGCGCCTGGCACGGCGCGAGTTGCGCTCAGCCGGATGGCGGAGCGGGGGGAGTTGTCGGCCACCGACGGGGTCTACGAACTGGCAGGCCGGGTGCGGTCGCGGCAGGCCGCGCAGGATTGGAGCGTTGCGCCCGACCCGGCCAAATGGGACGGCCAATGGGACCTTGCGGTCGTGACGGCCGAGGCACGTTCCGCGGCAGAACGCGCGGCGCTGCGAGACGCGATGCGTCGCGCTCGGTACGCCGAGTTGCGCGAAGGCGTGTGGGCGCGTCCCGACAATCTGCCGCGTGCCTCCGCGCCCGAAGACGCCTGGGCGGTGATCGACGCGCAATGCGGTTGGTGGCACGGCCGGCCCGATGCCGGCGCCCGAGGTGAGCGCGTGCTCGCGGAGGAACTGTTCGCGACGCGGGCGTGGGCCGAACGCGCTCGGGTGTTGCTGCGCCGGGCGGGCGCAGTGACCCGGGCGCTGCAAGGTGGCGACCACGGCCGTCTGGCCGACGCGTTCGTGGTGGGGGCAGCGACCCTCCAACACGTTCGCAACGATCCGCTCCTGCCGACCGATCTGCTCCCCGCGGCCTGGCCGGGGGGCGACTTGCGCCGCGCCTACCGGGACTATCAGCGCGCGTTTGCCGCCGCGACAGCCGCGTGGTTCCGGGAAACCAACGTGGGCGCGCGCCGATAACGTTCAGCCGTGGCCACCACCGAAGCGACCGAACTGCTCGACGACGCGCGGGGCGTGCTCCCCGAGGTCGTCGCGTTGCGGCGCGAAATGCACCGTCATCCCGAACTCGGGCTCGAACTTCCGCGCACGCAACAGACAATCGTTGCGGCGCTCGACGGTCTCGGGCTCGAGGTGCGCACCGGCTCCTCGGTCTCGTCCGTCGTCGCGGACCTCGAAGGCGGGCGTAGCGGGCGCGACGGTCGCACCGTGTTGTTGCGCGCCGACATGGACGCGTTGCCGATGCCCGAAGACACCGGCCTCGACTTCGCGAGCGAAGTCGACGGCGCGATGCACGCGTGCGGGCACGACAGTCACGTCGCAATGCTGATCGGTGCCGCGCGCGTGCTCGCGTCGCGGCGCGACGCGTTGCCCGGCCGGGTGCGCTTCATGTTCCAACCCGGCGAAGAGGGTTTCCACGGCGCGCGGTCGATGATCGAAGAAGGTGTGCTCGAACGCCCCAACGTCGACGGCGTGTTCGCGTTGCACGTGTCGCCCAACCTGCCGAGCGGTTCGGTATCGACGCGGCCGGGCCCCGCGCTCGCGTCGGCCGACATCCTCGAGATCGTCGTCACCGGGCAAGGTGGCCACGCGTCGACCCCGTACCTCGCGAACGACCCGATGCCGGTCGCGGCCGAGATCGTGCAAGCGCTGCAAGTGTTCGCGACGCGGCGCATCAACACGTTCGACCCGATCGTGATCACGATCACCAAGATCCGCGCCGGCACCACGAACAACGTGATTCCCGAACAGGTGAAGATGCTCGGCACGTTGCGCGCGGTCTCGGAAAGCAGCCGCAAGATCGCGCTTGCGGGGATCAAACGCTTGACCACCGGGATCGCGGCCGCGCACGAAATGCGCGCGGAGTTCGCGGTGACGCCCGGCTATCCACCGACGATCAACGACAAGGATTTCGCGGGCTTCGTCGCGCGCGTTGCCGTCGATCTGCTGGGGGAGCGGAGCTACGCGGAGATGCCCGCGCCGATCATGGGCGCCGAAGACTTCTCATATGTGCTGCGCGAGCGGCCGGGCGCGATGGCGTTCCTCGGCGTCTGCCCGCCGGGGCAGCAGCCGATGCGGGCCCACTCGTGCCACTCGAACCGCATGACGATCGACGAAGACGCGCTCGCCGCGGGCGTAGCGCTGCACTGCGCCATCGCGCTCGAGTACCTCTCCTAGGCCCGATCGGGGTCTCGCTCGCAGACCGGCTCAACGTTTTGGGCTTCCCGCGCCTCTATGGGTGAGGGGACATGACCGACTTCGACGAGTTCTTCGCGGCGCACTACGAGCGGGTCGTCGTTTCGTTGCGCCTCGCGTTCGGATCTTCGAGTGATAGCGAGGACGCGGCGCAGGAAGCGTTCGCGAAAGCGATGCTGCGCTGGCGCTCGGTGTCACGGATGGACCGACCGTCGACATGGGTGTACGTGGTGGCAGTTCGTGAGTTGCGGCGGCGGGCGCGCCGGCACGTTCACCGGTTCTCGGCATCGTCGCAGGACGGCAACGACCAGCGCGATATTGGAACGCCCGACCCAGCGGACATGGTGGTGACCAACGCCGTGCTGGGTGCGGCGCTCGGCGTCTTGCCGGCTCGCCAACGCCTTGCCGTTGCGTTGCGTTTCCACGGCGATCTCAGCGTGAAGGAGGTCGCACGCGCGATGGGTTGTTCGGAGGGAACGGTAAAGGCCTCGTTGCACGCGGCGATGGCGCGATTGCGCGTGCACCTGGGCGACCGCGATCTAGACGGAGCAAACGATGGATCTTGATGACTTCCTCGGCGCGCTGGCCGCCGCTGCCGTAGTGCCGCCGTTGGTGCTCGATGACGCGCGCGAAGCAACCGAGCTGCGCGTTCGCCGCTATCGGGCGCGTCGACGCATCGTGTCGGGCATCGCTCTCGTCGTCGTCCTCGCGACGGTGCTCGGCGGCATCGTCGCCGTCACGCGCCCGAGCACTGAGGAGAGCGTGTTCGTCGGGCAGGGACGGCCGGGGCTCACAGCGCTCCCGTCCGAGGTTGCGTTCGTCGACGCGACACACGGCTTCGGGTTGCTCTCGCAGTGCGATGTGCCGTTGGACGCCGATCCGGTATGCGACATCACCATCGGTGCGTCGGCCGACGGCGGCCGTACGTGGGTGGCCGCCGGCCGCATCTCGCAGATTCGCTACGCGGGCTGGCGCGGCTACCCATTCATCGATCTTGCCGCCCGCGGAACGCACGTGTGGGTCTACGGCAACCGCACATTTTCGTCCGCCGATGGCGGGAAGACGTTCGGCGAGGAGCAGCCGGGTGGGATCGTGAGCGCCTTCGTCGCAAGGAATGACGGTGCGTGGGCGGCGGTTCGCGACTGCGCTCCATCAGTGACGTGTGCAACCAAGCTCGCATCGGTGTCGATGAGCGGTGGCACTTGGCATGTGTTCGCGCATTCGCCGGCGATCACCTATCCGTACGTTCAGTTGGTGCGGCCGACGGCCGCCGTCGTTTACCTGCTACCGCGTGACGGGGGCGGGGTCGCGTACCGAAGCGTCGACAGCGGGCGCTCGTGGCGCACGTTGCAGTTGCCCGAGCCTCACTCCGTTGTTGCGCTCGCCGCGTTCGGATCTTCGCGGGTGTGGGTCATGTCCGCCGACGCGAACGCGGCCGCGACGCAGGGCGGACGGAAACAGCTCGCGCGTTCGGAAGACGGCGGCTTCACCTGGCGGACTGTCGCAGTAGATGTCGGCGCGTTCACGATCCGAGGGCAGTTACCGGTCGGCGGGTTCCCGCAGGACTTGGTCGCGACCGCGCGCAACCGGCTCTGGACACCGCTTGATCGCGGCCCGTTGCTCGGCTCGCTCGACGGAGGCGGGCACTGGCTCGACGCGCACGTCGACAGCCCGATCGTCGGGTTGTCGTTCGTCGATGCGCAACACGGTTGGGCGACGAGCGGCGGAGCGGCGTTGTACCGGACTACTGACGGCGTGCACTGGCACCTGATCGCAGGAAGGCCGGTGAAGGTGAACGTCGCGCCGACCGCGACGTCTTCCACCGTTGGACGACCGTGACCGTGACCGCGGCGCCGCGATCCGACGTGGCAGCGATTGCTCGATCGCGTCTGCTGACCCGCCGCTAGGCTCGCCCGTCCCGGGCGGTTAGCTCAGCTGGTTAGAGCGCAGCCTTCACACGGCTGAGGTCGGAGGTTCGAGTCCTCTACCGCCCACGGGTCGCTCACGCCGTGAACTCAATAGCGAATTGCGCTGTTGAGCAGCATCGGCCACACCGGGAGTTCGACGCCGTCCACGGTGGTCCCGCCGAAGCCCAGCATCGGCCCAACCCCGGCAGTGATGGCGGCGGGGAAGTCGAGCGACGGCGTCGACGGCTCGTCGAGGGCGGCGAGCTGGTCGGGCGTGAGCGTGATCTCCAGCGAGGCGAGGTTGGCACGCAGCTGCTCGACGGTGCGAGCGCCGATGAGCGTCGAGGTAACTGCGGGTTGGCTGCGCACCCAGGCCAGCGCGACCTCCGCCGCGCCGACGCCGATCTCGGCCGCGACGCGCGCGACCGCGTCGATAACGACCCACTCCTGCTCCGTTGGGCCGTCCCGAAGGGCAGCGCGCAGGCTGTCGGTAGGCGCGCCGTCGCGGACGTACTTGCCCGACAGCTGGCCGCCACGGAGCGGGCTCCAAGGCAGGACGCCTATATCGAGCCCTTCGGCCATCGGGAGCAGCTCGCCCTCGGGCGTGCGCTCCAGGAGCGAGTACTCGAGCTGCAGCGCAGTGACCGGCGCCCAGCCGCGGAAGAACGCGATCGTCTGCGCCTGCGCCGCGACCCACGCCGGCACGTCGGATAAACCGACGTAGCGGACCTTGCCGGCGGCGACCAGATCGTCGAGCGCTCGCAGCGTCTCCGCGATCGGGGCGCGTTGATCCCAGCCATGCATCCAGTAGAGGTCGACGTAGTCGGTCTGCAGGCGCCGCAGCGACTCCTCGAGCTGGGCGATGAGTGCCTTGCGGCCGGCGCCTCCACCGTTGGGGTCGCCGGGGTGGAGGTTGGCGAAGAACTTCGTGCTGAGCACGACACGTTCGCGCCGGCCGGGTCGGGCGGCGAAGAAGTCGCCGACGATCTTCTCGGAGTGGCCGTTGGTGTAGATGTTGGCCGTGTCGACCACGTTGCCGCCGCGGTCGAGATACTCGGCGAGCATCGCCTCGGAGGTCTCGGGGCTCGCGCCCCAGCCGTTGTCCTCGCCGAAAGTCATCGTGCCCAGCGAGAGCGGGCTGACGCGCAGGCCGGAGCGGCCGAGGGTGATGTAGGAGTTGAGGGAGGTCATGACTCCAATGGCACCACGGCGGGTTCGCCGGGGAGTAGATCGATGCTCGCCCGCTCTTGCACGATCCTGCCAACCGCGCCATTGACGGTGCGCTCGGCGTGATTCACTTGGGGCGTGGATGAGCTGGCCCGCCTGAAGAAGTCGATCGCCCGCCATGCGCGCGACGGCGTGACCCGCACTGCGCTGCCCGGCGTCTCGGTCATCTCTTCGTCGACGATCACCGAGCCGTTGGGCGACGTGGTTCAGCCGGCGCTCGGGGTCGTTGCGCAGGGCGTCAAGGAGACGGCGCTGAACGGCCGCACCTTCACCTACCGCGAAGGGCAGTTCCTCGTCCTGTCCGTCGAGCTGCCGGTAGTCGGGAAGATCACTCAGGCCAGCGCCGACGAGCCGTTCCTCGCCCTTGTGCTCGCGCTGCGACCGGAGAAGATTGCCGCGCTGCTGCTCGAGACTGCGCCGGCAGCCACCGCCCAGCTGGGCGCCGTCGACGCCATGCCCAGCGGGATCGCCGTCAGCAACGCGTCGCCGGCGCTGGTCGATGCGATCGGCCGGCTGCTCGGCCTCCTGGATGCGCCCGACGACGCCGCCGCGCTGGCGGCCGGCGTGGAGCGCGAGGTCCTGTGGCGGCTGATTACGGGCCCGCAAGGGGCGACCGTGCGCCAGATCGGGCTGGCCGACAGCCGGCTCACACACGTGGCCCGCGCGATCAGCAGGATCCGCGGGCACTACGAGGAGACACTGCGCGTCGAGGAGCTCGCGGCACTGGCGACGATGAGCGTCTCGTCGTTCCACCGCCACTTCCGCGCCGTGACCTCGATGACGCCGATCCAGTTCCAGAAGCAGATTCGCTTGCACGAGGCGAGGGCGCGCTTCGTCACAGAGCCGAACGACGTCGCCGGCGCCGGCTTCGCGGTCGGCTACGACAGCCCCTCGCAGTTCAGCCGCGAGTACCGGCGCATGTTCGGCGTGCCGCCGAGCCGCGACGCTCTCGCACTGCGCGAGGTGCCCGTACTGCCGTAGAGCTCGGCGTGCTGCCAACGCCTACATCTGACCCCAGGCGTTGTAGAGCATCTCGCCAATCTCTCCGAACGCAGTTGGCGCGACGTCGTCTGCTCTGCTGCCGAAGTCGGTTTGCTCGGCCGCCATCGCGGCCACGACCCATGAGCACTCGTCGGTCTCGAAGAGGCCCGAGTCGATGAACGTGCCCGCTCCGTTGCCAGTCTTGTTGTAGACGCGAACCGGCATCGTGATGCCAACGTCGACGGCATGTGAGACGTGCGGCAATCGGCGAGGAAGTCCGATCAGGTGTTGCTGTCGAAACAACATCGCGCGCATACGGTCGTCGAGCCGCGTGTAGACCTCGGCGAGATCGCGGGGAGACGATGTCGAGAACGGTTCACCTGCGAGTGCGCGCTCGATGGTGATGGATTCGTTGAGGTTGGCGGTCGGATAGCCCAAGCCGCGCATCGCGGCATTCACGTTTGCCGGGTCGCCGATTGATTGCAGCAGCATCGCGGTCGCTGTGTTGTCGGAGACGATGATCATGAGCCATGCGAGGTCGTCGAGCGTCGGTTCGAGTCCTTCGCCGAGGAACCGCAGGACGCCCGTGCCGATGTATCGGTTCCCGTCATCGAGTCGGATACGAGACGTTGGATCGACGGCTCCGGACGAAACGAGTTGCGAGTAGTAGGTGAGGATGAACGTCTTCGCCGCGCTCTCCGCCGGAAGGATGCGATCTGCGTTGAACGCGATCGTCTCGCCGGTCCCGAGATTTCGGGCGTAGACGCCGAACACCCCCGGCTGACCGGAGAAGACCTCCGCAACGCGGTCTGCGAGCCCCATACGCCAACTGTCGTTCCGCGGCGAGTCAGTCGTCAATGGGCGCCGGGTCGACGCCCATATCGATCTAGGTGCCCGCGCTCCCGGCGTCGGCGTATTCGTCTTCCAGGTCCGTGATGTTGATCTCGTCCGGCACCGCGCCGGCAACGTCCTGCGCGCGTAACTGCAGGAGTGCGCGCGCCGCGCTGCGCCCGAGGACGCGATAGGCCTCGAACCGTTCGCCCGTGTATGCCTGGTCGATCGTCGGGTGGTAGGGGAACTCGGCGTCGGCCTTCGTATATACGCGCACGTCCCACGGGTCGTCGGCCGTGACTTCCGTCCGGACGTAGTAGAGGCGGCCACGCACCTGTGGTGAGCCGTCGACGCGCGGATACACGAAGTCGAACGCGGCGGACGACGTCGTGGCGACACCGTCTGGGGCAACCGCGGGTTCGCCGAACGTTGGTGTCACGCCGATCTCGACACCAAGTTCGCTGCGTGCGAGCGCGATCGCCTGCCGCAACGTCTCGTTGTCGTGCGCGTGCCCGCCCGACGCGTCGAAGCAGAAAATCTGCGTGCATCCCCGGCGCAACAGTTCGACGAGCCCGAGGTTTTCGTAGTGGCCGCCGTCACTCAGGTAGACGAAGCGGCTCGAGATCCGGTGCCGCCCGAACACCTCGTTGAGGAGGTACCGGGGCGGCGCTTTGGCGGCGAACATCGCGTTCTTGGATCCGAAATTGATTTGTTCGTCGTCGATCTCTTTCCCGCGCTTGTTGGCGCGCTTGCGTCGCGCAGCTTTCAGGCGCTGCTTCTCAGCGCGCACAGTCCGTTCGTGCTCGACGCGCCGCGGGTTTGGCACCCACACTCCGAGCCGCACGTTGCCGAGGGCGAGGAGGAAGCGCGCCGATCGCCGCGTGAGCTTTCCCATCGCCGGCGACAGCGCCGCTCCGGAAATTGCGATTGCCGCGGGCACGCTGACGTGGATGCGCGCACCAGCCGACAACTCGCGCTCGTACGTCTCGGTAGGCATCTCACCGACGAGCGGGCCGCCGATCATGGTCGGCGAGAAAACGAAGCTGGTCACCGCACTGCCGGGTGGCGTCGCCCCGCCATCGCTCACATTCGCGGCCGCGCACACGAGGAGTTCGGGAAACTGCACCTGCATCCGCTCGCGCTTCAAGTCGCTGAGCAGCAAGACGTCGCGAGAGTCGATCTCGCGCGCAACAACGCTGTGTTCTGCCGTCGCGCGCTTCACGACGAACGCCGACGCGAGTCGCCGCTTGTAGTACGGGTGCATGGACCACGCCACGATGTCGCTGCAAGCGACGACCACGGCCGCGGCGACGAGTACGGCCGCCCAAAGGACGACGTCAAGACGCGTCGGTAGCCGACGCGTCGCCGCCGCGTTCACGATGAGCAGGAGCCCGGCGACCAGCGCGGCGGGACCGAACAAGCCACCCACAACGGTGATGAGCGCGGCTCGGACCTTCGCGTTCAGCTTCCGAAAACGCGAGACCTCGTGTTGGGCGGTCTCGACGAGTGTTCGGGCGCGGCGGAACAACGTCCCGAGCTGCGTGAAGATGGTCGCAACCGCGGTGCCGCCGGTGATCGACCCGATCCACTTCAGCTTCGACGCCCCCGCTTGCTGGCCGGCGGTCCCGGCGTGCGCG
>JAODBJ010000130.1 GCA_025463905.1 Actinomycetes bacterium | reverse complement strand
AAGTAGAGCCGCGTGTGCGTAGGGAATTCGCTCGCTGGCAAGAAGCCCGGGTCACGCAATTCGTGCCGGTCTTCGTCGAACGCACCGTGCGCCACCAACTCCGGCACGGCACTTCCCACTCTCAGCCGTAGGCGCGGCTTTCTCAGCCCACCTTGACGCGGCGCGGCACGGCTTCGACCGTCAGCGGCTTTGGCCGGCGCGCGCCGGCCGCTAGCTGCGCGCCACTGGTGCGTAGAGAACGCAACGCATCGAGGAAGGCGCGTCGGTTGTTGCCGACCGGGGTCACGTCACGCAGTCGTGCCGCCTCGGCCCTGGCGCCGCGGCTCGCGACATCGAGTTGGTCGAGAAGTGCAGTACGCAGTGCCACGCGCGGCGCCACCGCTCGCAGGCTGTCGAAGCGCTCCGCTGCGTCGTCGAGGTCGGCTGCCACTGCCCGTGCAGCCTGACGGTCGACGCCGCCGGCGAGCTGGCGAACAACGGCGAGCGCGTGAGCCGATGCGGACTCCACCCGGCGGGCCCAGTCACGAGCGTCCTGCGGACCGCCGTGCTGCATCGGCCGCGCGCGCCCCGCCGGCCGAGCCGGACGGTTCTGCGGCGCCGCCGCCGCTACGAAGATCATGCAACCGAGCGCACCGAGCGCGAACCCGATCAGACACGCCGCCCACGCGACTACCACGACGCCTCCTGTGTGCGGCCGTCTCCAGCCTTCCGTAGCTGTGCAACCAACAGGACGGCTTTCTTCATCCGGACTCGGCGGCGAATCGCCTCGAGCCCTACGTTCTCGGGGCGCCAGTTGGGTACAGGACCGGCGAAGCACGCATATCCGAAGGGTGAGATCGCATGACGTCCATTGAGGTTCCCGACGAAATCTCCGCGTTGCGGGAGAACGACGAAGCGATCGTCGTCGTGAACAACGAGGGCCTCGTCGTGCTGATGACGCCGACCGCCGAGAAGCTCTGGGGTATCGACGCCGAGGACATCATCGGCGAGTTCGTCGAGATGCTCGTGCCAAGCAAGATGCGTTGGGGTCACCAGGCCTACCGTCGCGGTTACCAGGTGGAGCCGCGGGATCGGGAGATGGACCCGGGTCTCGATCCGCACCTCGAGCGCCCAATGGACGAAACGTTGGTGCCAATCCACATTCGGCTCGAGCCGATCTACGTGAACGGCTCGCTGTACGTGGCGGCGCACATAACCGAACGTGAGTCGAGCGGCACCACCTAACTTCGGGCGGGAACGCTCGTCGGCTCCTGCTCGAAGTTTTTTCTGGCACCAGGTTTAGGCGCGAATCGATGCGGGAATCTTTTGCGCTGCCACCTCAGCGACCGGGACCACTTCGCCCGCCCGTGGGCTCGATCACGCTGGATGGCTTTACGGAGGGGTCGGTTCGCCGGCCCCTCCGTCGCATTCCGGGACATTTTTCACGTGCGTGTCCAGGCCGGAGCGGCCGGCCGCCGTACGGTTGGCGAAGGTGATCGAGCTGGCAGGTTGGAAACCGTGACGCCTTCGGCGCGTCCGCGCGGCCCGATCGCGATGATCGTGGCCGCGGTTGCGTGCCTCGCCATCGCGGGCGTCGCGCTGGCGGTGACGAAACCAAATGCCGCGCCGTCTACCCGCGTCGCCGCGCGCGGCTCGGCTCACAGCAAGTCGTCGAACGCGTCGAACCGCCCCGGCTCCACCACTCACCCGCGCCGCCGAATCGCGAAGGCGACGACTACGACCGCAGCGACTCTCGCGCCACCATCGACCGCACCGCCGCCGTCGACGGCCGCGCCAACCACAGCGGCGCCGGCCACAACGGCGACCACGAGCGGGGTCGTTTCGAGCACCGGTCTCGGCTCGGTGGCCGGCAAGACGATCGCAATCGACCCCGGACACAACGGGCAGAACTACGCGCATCCCGAGATCAACCAGCTGGTGAACATCGGAACCATGCAGCGCGCGTGCGACACCACCGGCACCGCGACGACCGGCGGCTACACGGAGTCGGCGTTCAACCTCGACGTGTCGTTGCGCGTCGCGTCGATCCTGCGGGGCGCGGGCGCGAATGTCGTGCTCACGCGCTCGACGAACGACGGTTGGGGGCCGTGCATCACTGAACGGGCCGCAATCGGCAACCGCGCCCACGCGGCGGTCGCGATCTCCATCCACGCCGACGGCGGCCCGACCGACGGCCATGGGTTTCACGTGCTCTACCCGCCGAGCATCGCGGGCCTGACCGAAGCAATCGCCGCGAATTCACTGCGCCTCGCGAACGACGTGCGCGCGGCATATCACGACGGCACCGGCATGCCGTACTCCACCTACGCGGGCGGCGGCACGGCGCTCATGGCGCGCACGGACCTCGGCGGCTTGAACCTCTCGACCGTTCCGAAAGTGTTCATCGAAACCGGCAACATGCGCAGCGCCGGTGATGCGGCGATGCTCACCGATCCCGGCTTCCGCCAGCGCGCCGCGGTTGCGATCGCGAACGGCCTCGCGCGATATCTCGCCGGCCAGTAGCTACACGCGTACGGGGCCGCACTGTGCAACCGGTAGATCGAGCGACGCGCGTGACCGCGGTCGGCGGCATCGTCGGTCCGATCGCGTTCGTCAGCGCGTGGGTAGCGACCGGGGCGGTCACGTCGTCGTACTCGCCGGTGCACGACGCGATCAGCCGGCTGGCGGCATTGCACGCGCCGACACGCGTTGCGATGAGCGCCGGCTTCGTTGCGTTCGGCGTGGGATTGCCGACCTATGCGCATGCACTCCGCCGAGTTCTTCCGGGGCCCGCGTGGATCGCGGCCGCGGTGAGCGGGCTCGCGACGCTGGGTGTTGCCGCCGCGCCCCTCGACCGATCGGCAGCGGGCGACAGCCTCCACGGGGTGTTCGCCGGGATCGGCTACGTCGCACTCGCAGCGACGCCGCTGCTGGCCGCGATCGCGCTGCATCGCGCGCATCGACCCGGTTGGGCGCGAGTCAGTGCGGCGTTCGGCGCGGTCGCGGGCGCCAGCTTGGCGCTGACCCTCGCGGGCCCGGCCCACGGGTTGTTCCAACGCGCCGGTTTGACCGTCGCCGACGTATGGGTCGTCGCCAGCGCCATCGCGATCGTCCGCGCCCGACCGGAGTCACGGCTCTGAGCTAGCGCCGCGAGTCTTGGCTCGGCGAACGGACGCGTCGATGTTCGTCATTCTCGGGCCCATGGCTTCCCACAGAGGGCATTGCTTGGCCCGAGAATCGCTCGTCATCATCGACTCGGGCCTGGTGACAGCAGGGTCCGGCATTTCGATGGGGCGACCCGCCTGACACATGTGTGCGCGCAAGTTCGACACGAATGCGGTCTATGGATCGGGTTGGCCGCGCCGACGCTGTAGGTGGCTCGCGCGTTGCGACCAGGGCTGAGCGAGGTGGGGCATCACGATGCCGGGTCAAGTCCAACGTGCGACGACTCGCGCCGCGCATCGACGAACCCGAACTAGCGTGACGACGCGCTTGGTAGCCCTCGGGTTGCTTCCGGTCTCAGCGATGGGTTTGGTCGTCGGCCGGTTGACGATCGAGTACCGCGCGCGTGCCGCCGAGGCGGCAGAGGTGGAACGCACCGTGCCCCGAGTCGATCGGTTGCTCGCGCTCCGCGAAGCGGTGCACGTCGAACTCACCGCGGTCGGGATCACAGCTCGAGCGGTCCAGTTCGGTCTCCAGCCAGGTGAGATGGCGACCACGCTTGGTTTGCCCCAGTCGAGAGTCTCTCGGGGTTACACACGCGCCGCGACCGACAACGCGATACGCGTCCTCGGCAGTGCCTCACCGATCGACGCCCGCGCACTACGTGCGCTGCGTACGCGGATCGACGCAGGAGCGCTCAATCCCGCGGACGCGACGTACGCATTCGTGGAGTTCGACCGCAAGGTCGATGGCGTCGGCACTCCGTTGTTCCGCACACTGCAACGCAAGACCCAGGCAATGGTCGACGGCACGCAACTGTCGGACGACTTGTCGACATTGCAGG
>JAODBJ010000309.1 GCA_025463905.1 Actinomycetes bacterium | reverse complement strand
CGTGACCGGCTGCGACAGTGCGGTGTCCGTGGACTTGTCGTAGACCGCCTGCTGGAACCTTCGGTCTCCGCCCGGGCCCAGCGGATCGAGCAGGACCCGGTGCAGCGCGTCGTAGTCGAAGCTGTCGTGATAGCAGCCTTCGGCCGAGTACTCGCCGCGCCGATAGCGCTGTGACCGGGGGAGAAGGAAGCCCTCGATCGACGCGCGGATGACTTCGCGGCCCTGCGCGCGCACGACGACGGCGAGCTCGTCGGCCAGCGTGGTCTTGCCGGCGGCGGGCGGTCCGTCGACGGCGACCCGCGTCGGGTGCGCGGTCGTGACGGATCCGACCGCCTCGGCCAGGCGACTGAGCAGCTCGTCGCGGGTGCCGTTGTGCACGCTCTGCCGCCGTCCCTGCGTCGTGACTGTCGCGTCGAGGTCACCCTAGGCCGGTCTCGGCGTGTGGTCCCCGTGCCGTGCTAACGGGTTGTGAAACGGCACGCCGTGGAACCTCGCCTAACCGCGCGACACGTGTGCTGCGATTCAAGTACCGCGGAGTCGCGGGGGACGACCCATTGCGTGGCAAACGTGATTCACGGCACTGCGCGAACACCCTCCGGACCGAGTTCGAGTCTCTCCCCCGGAGCTTCGTTAGTGGGCGAGGTTGGGCAGCGTCAGGGTCACTCGGGCGCCTTCGGCGGTGTTCTCGGCCGTGACGGTGCCACGATGGCTGTCGGCGACCATCTGCACGATCGTCAGGCCGAGCCCGGCCCCTTCGCCGGCCGCCGTTCGCGGCTCGCTTGCCGGCGCGTCGGACTGTTGGAACGCCTCGAACGCCCGGTGCTCGAAGCCCTCCGAAAAGCCGGGACCGTCGTCGTCGACGGTGATGCGCACGACACCGTCATTGACGGCTCCGCGCAGCTCGATCGTGTGATGGCTGAAGCGAATCGCGTTGTCGAGCAAGTTGTCGACGGCTTGCCGGACGCGGCTGCCGTCGAGGCGAACACTCGCGTCGGGTGCGGTGACCCGGATGTCGACTCCCGCCGTCGCCGCGCGGGCGCGAAACAGATTCGCCGACGCCACGAGTAGATCGCGCAGCGCCGTCGGTTCCAGCTGCACCGGCAGACGACCGGCCTGCGCGCGTGAGAGGAGGAGCAGATCGTCGGCCATGCGCGCGAGGCGGTCCGTTTCTTCCGACGCGCTGTCGAGCGCGGCCGAGAGTTCAGTCGCTGAGCGCGGCCGCGCCCGCGCAAGGTCGAGCTCTGCTTTGAGTGCCGTCAACGGCGTTCGCAGTTCGTGGCTCGCATTGTCGAGGAACCGACGTTCCGCCCGTGTCGCTTCGTCGAGGCGCTCGAGCATGCCGTTGAGCGTCTGCGCGAGACGCTTGATCTCGTCGTCAGGGTCCGGCACCGAGAGCCGTTGGTCGGGACCCGACGCCGAGATGAGCGACGCCTGCTGCCGCATCCGTTCGACCGGCCGCAGCGCCGCGCCCGCGACCAGCCATCCGGCCGTGGAAGCAAGGAACAGCGCGACGGGGCCACCGACGAGGAAGAAGGTCGCGATGAGACGCAGCGCATCGGTGCGGTCCGACATCGACGACCCGACGACGATGACATACCGGCGCGAGCCTTTCGTCACCGGCACCGCCAGGACCTTGGCGACGTCGGCGACACGGGGGACGCGACGTTGGAAGTACGTGGAACCGGTCAGGTGCGCCAGCGCGTCGCGCGGGATCAGTTGTGCCGGCATTCCGGGGCTCGATTCGAGCACGGTGCCGTCCGGCGCGGTCACTTGCGCGAAGGCTTCGTGCGATTCGACGAGACCCCGCGTCGGTGTCGCGAGGTTCAGCCCGCTGGGCAGATCAGCTTCGATGGTCGCAGCGCGCGATCGCAGCCCGGTCTCGATCTCGTCGAGCAGGACTGCGCCCATGATGACGTAGAGCACGGTCGCGATGACCGCGAGCAACAGGCCCATCGCGGCCATGAAGCCGAGCGTCAGGCGCGGCCTAATCGGAAGCTGACGCAGCCTCATCATCTCTGATCCGGTAGCCGGTCGCTCGAATTGTCTCGAGCGACACTCGGCCGAACGGCCGATCGATCTTGTCTCGCAGGCAGCCGACGTACACCGTGACAACGTGCGGGTCGCCGTCGAACGCGAAGTCCCACACGTGTTCCACGAGGCGTGCGCGGCTCAGCACTTCACCTTCGTGGCGCATGAAGTACTCCAACAGCATGAACTCCTTGGCCGTCAACGAGATCGCGTCGTCACCTCGGTGCACGGTGCGCGCGGCGGGGTCGAGCACGAGGTCGCCGACCGAGAGGATCGCCGGGCGAGGCATTGCCCCGCGTCGGAACAACGCGCGCAGTCGCGCGAGCAACTCGGAGAACGCAAACGGTTTGGTCAGATAGTCGTCGGCGCCGACATCGAGACCGCGAACGCGGTCCTCGACTGCGTCGCGCGCGGTGAGCATCAGAACCGGCGACCATCGCCCCGCAATTCGGAGCCTCCGGCACACCTCGAAACCGTCGATGCCGCCGAGCCGGACGTCGAGAACGATCGCGTCGTAGTCGTTCTCCGTTGCCATCCACACCGCGTCTTCGCCCGACTCGACGACATCGACCGCCATCTGCTCTTCCTCGAGGCCCCGCTTGAGCAGGCCCGCGACCTTTGCCGCGTCCTCCACCACCAAGACCCGCAACGCACATCACCTCCGAGTGCCGGCGACCTTCAGGAAATCACTTCGACGAGTTGGAGGACTTCTACCGGGCCCTTGACCGACTTCTCGATGACCTCGCCGACCCCTCGGACGTACGCCTTGTGGTCGACAACGGTGGGCTCGAGCGCGGTCGTCTCCTCGGTGCCGAGGGCGTTCTTGAACGGGCCGGCCGGCACCGTAACGCTCGTCGAGAGGTCGATCACCTTGAAGGTGTCCTCGGCCTGACCCTTGTACCACTCCTGACGGAACCGACGACCGAGTTCCGGCGCGGCCTGCATGAACACTCCGGGTTGCGCGCCGTCGACTCCGGCGCGGAAGCTGCCCGATGTGTCGAGGACGTTTCCGTGCTTGTCGAGCGTGGCCGTGTCCTCACCGAAGTACCAGACGTTGCCGCACTTGTCCTGTGAGTAGTAGTCGCTCGTTCGCTCTTCGAGGACGTTGTTCAGATACAGGCGGTCTTCGACGACGCGTGTCTTCACCCCGTCGACCACCAGAGTTCTCGATGTCGGCGAGAAGATGTTCAGAGCCTTCTTCCCGTCCTTCGTGCCCGTGTAGACATTCGTCCGACCGGGTTTGAGCGGGAAGTACGGGTTGTCGACGTTCGAGGTGAACGTCGAAGCGTCGAACGTGGGGTGGTAGTCCTTCCCGGGTCCGAACACCGGAAGCTTGCAGGACGAGTTCGCCCCTGCAGGTTCTGATGGGACGACAGTGGTCGCGATCAGAAACGCGCACGCGCCGAGCGCGGCTCGAACTCTCTTTGCCATGTTGTTCTGCTCCTTGTCGGGAGTCTGTCGACTCGAGCCGGCGGAGCGTAAGAAGCAGAACCTCAAGGAATCGTCAGACGGTACGTGGTCACGTTTTGGCCAGGTTTGTAGATTGTTGTTGGCGCTCGGATCCGAAGCAGTTGCAGCGGGGGAGTGATGATCTTCACGCAGCACTATCTGGCCTGCCTGTCGCACGCCTCCTACCTCGTCGGGGATGAAACGACGGGTCGCGCGGTCGTTGTCGATCCGCGCCGAGACGTTGACGTGTATCTCGAGGAGGCGGCGTTTCGGGGCTTGACGATCGAGCGCGTCATCGAGACGCACGTGCACGCGGACTTCCTGAGCGGCCACCTCGAACTCGCGGCGCGAGTGGGAGCGATCATCTCGTACGGGGACGGTGTCGACGTCGAGTTCCCGATCGAAGCGCTGCGCGACGGTCAACGGCTTTCGCTCGGCGACCTCACCCTGGAGATCCTCGCGACTCCGGGCCACACACCGGAGTCGATCTGCATCGTCGTCTACGAGCACGCCGACGACACCGTTCCCTACGGCGTACTCACCGGCGACACGCTCTTCGTCGGTGATGTTGGACGCCCCGACTTACTCGCGTCCGCGCGTTCTGAGCTCTCGGCCGAGGTGCTCGCGCGCCACCTGTACCGCTCGCTGCACGACAAGTTGCTGCCGCTCGCCGACGCAACGCGCGTGTTTCCCGCGCACGGCGCGGGTTCGGCCTGTGGCAAAAAGCTGTCGAGTGAGACGAGCTCGACGATGGGCGAGCAGCGGCTCACGAACTACGCACTCCAAGCCATGAGCGAGGACGAGTTCGTCGCACGCGTCACCGAGGGTCAGCCCATCCGCCCGCACTATTTCGAGTTCGATGCGCAGCGAAATCGTGAGCGGCGGCCGTTGCTCGACGACGAACCTCCGCCGTTGCTCGCGATGGAGGACGTCGTTGCGCGCCGCGACGCCGGCGCAGTGTTGCTCGACGCACGCGAACCCGCCGACTTCGCGTCGGGTCACCTGCGCGGCGCGGTCAACGTCGGGTTACAAGGCCGGTTCGCGGAGTGGGTCGGCGAGGTTCTCGCGCCAGACCGCGATGTCGTCCTCGTCGGCGATCCCGCCGTGGCGGTCGAGGCGAAAGTGCGGCTCGCGCGCGTCGGCTACGACCGAGTTGTCGGACAGCTGAGCGAGCCGGCGCAGGTGTTCGCGGATCGCCCGGATCTGATTGCAACCAGTTCTCGGCTCACCATCGAGCAACTCGCCGAACTTCGGGGCCTCGAACCGGCGTTGCAAGTCGTCGATGTGCGCAGCCCCGGAGAGACCGCGGCGGGCACGTTGCCCGGCGCCCGAGAGGTTCCGCTCGCCGCGCTCGGCGACTCGCTCGAAGCGTTCGATCGCACCAGCCCGGTCGTTGTCTACTGCGCGAGTGGGTACCGCTCCCAGATCGCGGCGAGCGCGTTGCTCGACGCCGGTTTCACGGACGTCTCCGACGTGCTCGGCGGCTTCGGCGCATGGGAGCGCGCGGGGCTGCCGACGTCCGGCGGCGACACCTCGATCGAGGTCCAAGCGACCCGGCAGGTCGGCGCGCGTGCCGCGAGCGCGCTTGTCGAAGCAGGCGCGCTGCTGCTCGACGTGCGAGAACTCGACGAGTGGCAGGCGGAGCACGCGCCCGAAGCGGTGCTCGTACCGATGGGCCAGGTGCGTGCCCGCCAAGGCGAGCTACCGCGCGACCGCCGCATCGTCGTGATGTGCCGCTCAGGCGGTCGTTCTGCGGCGGTCACCGATTCGCTGCGGGCGTGGGGATTCGACGCGGTGAACCTCTCGGGAGGGATGTGCGCGTGGGCGGCGGCCGGACTCCCGGTCGTCACGGCACGCGACGCCGGCCTCGTCGTGCATCGCGCCGACCCACTGAACTGCGAGACGTCGCTTCCGGCGCTCATCGGCGGCGTCGTGATGCCCAACGCGCGCTTCTACGTGCGGAACCACTTCGCGGCTCCCACCCTCGACTCCGCCGCCTGGCGGCTTCAGTTCAACGGTCTCGTCGAGAACCCGCTCGAGCTCAGCCTGCCTGACCTGCAGAACATGCGGTCCGAGACGCTCGTCGCGACGCTCGAGTGTGCCGGGAACGGGCGCGTCATGTTCGACCCGCCGGTCGAGGGGGAGCAGTGGCAATTCGGCGCGGTGAGCACCGCGGAGTGGACGGGCGTGCCGCTCGTCGACGTTCTCGATCGCGTCGGGATAGATCCGAGCGCGCACGAGGTCGTCTTTCGCGGCGCCGACTCGGGCAACGTTGACGCACCGAGCCGGCCGGTACGTTTCGAGCGGAGTCTGTCGCTCGACGACGCGCGCGGATCAGATGCGCTGCTGGCCTACGCGATGAACGGTGACCCGCTCCCGATCCAACACGGCTTCCCGCTTCGCCTCATCGTGCCGTCGTGGTACTCGGTGACGTCCGTCAAGTGGCTGACCGAAATCGAAGCGATCGGATCGACGTTCGAGGGTTACTTCCAAACGGACCGGTACGTCTACGAGTGGGCGCGCGACGGGAAAACGATCCGTGAACCGGTGCGCCTGCAACACGTGCGGTCGCTCATCACCCGACCGGCACCGAACGAGGTGATCGCGACCGGCGACGTCGTGATACGCGGCGTGGCGTGGTCGGGCGCGGCACCGGTCGCGAGCGTCGACGTGACGGTCGACGGGAAGCGCTGGCAGCCCGCCGAATTGATCGGCGACGGCCGCCGGCACAGCTGGCAATGGTGGGAGCTGCTCACCCGACTCGACGAGCCGGGTGAGACCGAACTGCGGGCCCGCGCCACCGACCAGGCCGGCAACACCCAGCCCGAGCAACCGGAGTGGAATCGCCTCGGGTACGGCGGCAATGCCATCCAAGTCGTGCCGGTACAACTCCGCTGACGAGCCAGTCCCGGCTCAGTACTGGAATTGGTCGACGAGCCCTTGCAGTTCGTTGGCCAAGCTCGCGAGCTCATCGGCGGCCCTTTGCGCGCCGGCCGCGCCGTCCGTCACTTCGTTCGCTGATACCGCGATCTCGGTGATCGTCGTGGCGATGTGCTCGGAGCCGCCGGCAGCTTGCGTCACCGCGCGTCCCATCTCGCTGGTCGTCGCGGTCTGTTCCTCGACGGCGGCCGCGATGGTCGTCTGCGATTCGTTGATCTCGTTGATGATCGTCGCGATCTCGGCGATGGCTTCGATCGCCGAATCGGTTTCGTGCTGGATCGCTTCCACCCGCGCGCTGATGTCGCCGGTCGCCTTGGCGGTGTCGGTTGCCAAGACCTTCACTTCTTCCGCCACCACGGCGAATCCCTTACCGGCTTCGCCCGCGCGTGCGGCCTCGATCGTGGCGTTGAGCGCCAAGAGGTTCGTCTGTTGCGCGATGGCGTTGATGACCTTGACGACCTCGCCGATCTGAGCCGAACTCTGCGACAACAACGCGACGCGTTCGTTCGTCACCTCGGCCTTTTCGGCCGCGCTCGCGGCGACCGTTGCCGCTCGGGTTGCGTTGCTGGCGATCTCGTGCATCGACGCGCCCATCTCTTCGGCGCCCGCAGCGACGGATGTGATGTTGCCCGACACGTCCGAGGCCGCGGAAGAAACGGATTTGGCGCGACCGGCCGCGTCGTCCGCGACGCTCGTCATCTGGCCACTCACCGTCGAAAGCTCTTCCGACGCAGCCGCCAACGTCTGCGACGATCGGGAGATCGCGCTGATCATCGTCTGCGTCTTTTCCAGCGCGGCATCGAGCGACGCCGACATCTCGCCGACCTCGTCAGTTGCGTCCATGTGCGCACGAACTCGGAGGTTGCCTCCGGCGACCTCGGTCAACGTGGCGTTGATGCGCTTCAGCCGCCCCACGATGCTCTTGCGAATTCCGAAGCTGAACCCGCCGAGGGCGAGGGCAGCAAGGAACGCAGTCACGATGGCGAGGACGCGTGCTCGACTCGCGGTGTTCTGCGCGTCGCT
>JAODBJ010000296.1 GCA_025463905.1 Actinomycetes bacterium | reverse complement strand
GGCGATGTCGACGTGTGCCGGATCGCGGAGCGAGAAGGCGGTGGTGGTCACCGGTTCGCGGCGGGATTCACCTCCGACGACACCGCCGAGGACGTCATCGCCCGCATCCTCGCCGCCCTCTAGTGCGCATACCGGCGCCCGAGACTGGTTTTGATCTCAGAAGAGGGCCCTTTTGCGGTCGTTTCTGCGATCAAAACGAGTGGGGGGCGGGGCGAGCGCGACCATGAACAGAGCATGAGCACCGACGGACTCGTTGTTGTCGACAAGCCGGCGGGGTGGACGTCGCACGACGTCGTTGCGAAGTTGCGCGGTGTGTTCGGGCAGAAGCGCGTCGGGCACGCGGGCACGCTCGATCCGGACGCGACGGGGGTGTTGCTTGTAGGCCTCGGCCGTTTCACTCGCTGCTTGCGGTATTTGCAGGAGGCCGGCAAGTCGTACCGTGCGACGATCTCGTTCGGTGTTGCCACCGACACCCTCGACGCGGCGGGCGCGGTGCTCGAACGGGAACCGATGTCGATCGCACCGGAAGACGTCGAGCGGGCGATGCCGTGCTTCGTCGGCGCCATCGAACAGATCCCGCCAATGGTGTCGGCGGTGAAGATCGGCGGCCGGCGCCTCCACGAACTCGCACGGCGCGGCGAAGAAGTGGAACGGCCGGCGCGCCCTGTGCGCGTCGAGCGGTTCACCCTCGAGTCGTTCGAGCCAGGACCGTACCCAGAGGCGACGGTGCTGGTCGACTGCAGTAGCGGTACGTACGTGCGCGTGCTCGCGGCCGACCTCGGCGTCGCCCTGGGCGGCTGCGCGCATCTGAAGACGCTTCGCCGCTTGAGTGTCGGCGCGTTCACGCTCGACGAAGCGCATCCGCTCGAAGAGGTGCAGAAGCGCAACACCGAACTGGTGCTCTCGCCCGCCGAAGCGATGCGCGGGCTCGAGCGGGTTGCGGTGGCCGGCGAAACCGTGCGCGCGGTATCGCACGGCGCGACGTTCCCGGCGGTCGGACTCGTCGGCGCGAACGGCGGACCCGGACCGTTTGCGGTTGTCGACGAGAACGACACGTTGCTCGCGGTGTACGAACGTCGCGGCGCGGGTGTGAAGCCAGCGGTGGTTCTCGTGACCGCGGAGAATCAACGATGAACGTGTACCGCGACTCGAGCGACGTCCCCGACGCGCGCGCGGGACGCGTGGTGACGATCGGCGCGTTCGACGGTGTGCACTTGGGCCACCAAGCGGTGCTGCGTTTGGTGCGCGAACTGGCCGACGCGCGCGGCATGCGCGCCGCGGTGGTGACGTTCGATCGTCATCCGGCCGAGATCGTGCGGCCCGAGTACGCGCCGAGGTTGCTCACCAGCCTCGACCAGAAGCTCGAACTGTTGGAAGCGACCGGCGCGGTCGACGACTGCCTCGTCATCACGTTCGACGAGGCGCGCTCCAAGGAAACCGCCGACGAGTTCGTGGAGGAACTCCTCGCGGGCGCGATGCGGACCCGTCTCGTGGTGGTCGGCTCCGACTTTCATTTCGGGTACCGCCGCCGCGGCGACGTCCCGCTGCTGCAACGTATGGGCGCCGACCTCGGTTTCGAAGTACTCGGACTCGGCTTGGTCGCGTCGCCCGATGGCAGGGTCGCGGCCGACGCCACACTGCCGTATTCCTCCACGTGGGTGCGGAACCTGCTCGATGCCGGCGACGTCGCCGGCGCGGCCGCAGTGCTCGGCCGGCCGCACGAGGTTCGCGGCGTAGTGGAACACGGCGACCAGCGCGGCCGCGAACTCGGCTTCCCGACCGCCAACGTCGCGGTGCCGGACCGGATCTGCCTGCCGAGCGACGGCGTATATGCCGGCACCTACGTCGATGCGAACCAGGTCGAACACCCGGCCGCGATCTCGCTCGGCCGCCGACCGACCTTCTACGAAGACTCCGGTATGCGCCTCCTCGAGGCGTACCTGCTCGACTTCGACGGCGACCTCTACGACCAGCCCGCCGCGGTGCGCTTCCGTGCGCGCCTTCGCGGCCAGGAACGTTTCGAATCGGTAGATGCGCTCGTCGAGCAGATGGGTCGCGATGTCGAGGCCGCGCGTCGCATCCTCAGTTCGTAGCGTCGATTCGGTACGCCTCGAGACGGTCCGCCAGTTCTTTCGGGTGACTGAACGCGGGCAGGTGGCCACTGTCCATCTCGTCGGGTGTGATGCCCAATCGCTCAGGAACGACGCGGCGCATGAACTCGGCCGGGAAGAAGCGGTCGTCGCGGCACAGCAGGAACTTCGTGGGTACGTCGGGCCACGCGGGCAGCGGCCACGGCTTGGCGAACGGCGTCCCCGACTGGCTCCGTTGCGGCCTCGCAAACGCCTCGCTCACGACCTCCTCTGGAACGTCGTGGAAGAAGACCGCTCTCGCGTCGAAGTTCCCGTCGCTCGGGCGGCCGTAGCGATCGCCTTGCTCACGCGTCGCTTCCTCCCACCCCGTGTTGGCCCACCAGTCGCCCGGCGATTCGCCCGGCGCCGGCACCATCGCGGCGACCAGGATCAACAAACTCACTGGCACCCGCTCGCACACGAGCGGCGCGGTGAAACCGCCCAACGACTGCGCCACCACCACGATGTCGCCGGTGCGCTCGCCTATGGCATCCACGACCGCATCCGCGTACTCGGCCAGCCCGGCGGAGTCGTCGTCGCACGGGAGGTCGGGTGCGACCACGTCATTTCCGGCCGCCCGCAACTCGGGAACGACGAGGTGCCAGTACCAGGCATCGGACCCCGCACCGTGGATCAATACGTAGGTGGCCATTCGTCAGCGCCTCTCCTGCAACTCTCCGCCACTTTGACGAATCGACCCGACGGGTCGGTCAAACTCATCGCCGGGACGTGCCGACAGTGCTCACCGGCGCGTAGTGGTAGCCTCACAGGTTGCCGGTTTCCGGCACACGCAAATATCCCCTCCGACGAGGTTCCAACGCGCGCATGCCCGAGAAGGCGCCCACGATTACCGAGCACCGGCAGCACGAGTCCGATACGGGCTCGCCTGAGGTCCAGATCGCTCTCCTCACGGATCGCATCCGGCACCTTACGGATCACATGCGGGTGCACAAGAAGGACTTTCACAGCCAGCGCGGGTTGCTCATGCTCGTTGGTCGTCGCCGTCGGCTGCTCGACTATCTCCGACGTAACGACGTCGAGAGGTACCGAACGCTGATCGCGAAACTCGGCATCCGCCGGTAGGGATACGGGGAGCGCAATGAGCGCTCCTCGTTTCGCGTTGACAATTCATAACGCGCGAGAGAGACGTCGGTTGTCAGTCGCCACCGCCCGGGCCACACCCGGACCGTGACAACTGGGAACCGGGGCCTCTCGCACAACAGAGAGGAGCCCATGCGATGGGCGATCAAGTGCGCGTCTCCACGGCCGTGAATGCAACCGGTCTCGAGATGAGCTTTGAGGCCGGCAAATATGCCCGCCTCGCCGACGGTGCTGTCATCACCAAGGTCGGCAACACCACTGTCTTGTCGACGGTGTGTACGAGCAAGCCCCGGGAAGGCATCGACTTCTTCCCGCTCACGGTGGACGTCGAAGAACGTGCGTACGCGGCGGGCAAGATTCCGGGTTCGTTCTTCCGCCGTGAAGGCCGTCCCGGCGAACTCGCGGTACTCACCGCGCGTCTCACCGACCGGCCGTTGCGCCCGTCGTTCCCGGCCGACTTCCGCAACGAGGTGCAGGTCATTGCGACCATCCTCGGCGTCGACCTCGAAAACCCGCACGACATCCCGTCGATCAACGGCGCATCGGCGGCACTCATGATCTCCGGTATCCCGTTCAACGGGCCGATCGGCGCGGTGCGGTTGGCGCACCACGAAGGCGAGTGGATCGCGCACCCGACGTTCCAAGAAGGCGACGAGTCGACCTTCGAACTCGTCGTCGCGGGCCGCAAGCTCGACAACGGCGACGTCGCGATCATGATGGTAGAGGCCGGCGGCACCGAAGCGTCGTGGGAGCTCTACCAGGACGGCGCGCCGAAGGTCACCGAGGAGTTGATCGCTGCGGGCCTCGAAGCCTCCAAGCAGTGGATCGCGGCGTCGGTCGACCTGCAATTGCAGCTGGTGAAGGAATACGAGGGCGCGTTCGGCCCGATCGAGCCCGTCAGCTACACGCCGCAACTCGACTACACGCCGGAAGTGTTCGAGGCAGTCGAGCGCCAAGCGGGCGCGGGGACGGCCGAAGCGATGAAGATCGCCGACAAGCACGACCGCAACCTGCGGCTCGACGAGGTCGAGAAGGAACTGTTCGCAGCGCTCGTCGGCACGTCTGACGCGCCGGGCGAGTTCGCGGACCGCGCGACGCAAGTGAAGCGCGCGTTCCGGTCGTTGCAGAAGAAGGTGGTGCGCACCCGCATCGTGAACGAAGGTGTGCGCATCGACGGTCGCGGTACCGCCGACATCCGGGCGTTGTCCGCCGAGGTTGGTCTCCTCCCCACCGCGCACGGCACCGGCCTGTTCCAGCGGGGCGAAACCCAGGTGCTGTCGATCACCACGCTCGGCATGCCGCGCATGGAGCAGATGCTCGACACGATCACGCTCGACACCAAAAAGCGCTACATGCACCACTACAACTTCCCGCCGTTCTCGACCGGTGAGACCGGCCGGGTCGGCAGCCCGAAGCGGCGTGAGATCGGCCACGGAGCGCTCGCCGAGCGCGCGCTCCTTCCGGTGATCCCGACCTCGGCGGAGTGGCCGTACACGATCCGAGTCGTCTCCGACGTGCTTGCCTCGAACGGCTCAACATCGATGGCATCGGTGTGCGGTTCCACGCTTTCGCTCGAAGATGCCGGTGTGCCGATCAAGGCGCCGGTCGCGGGTATCGCGATGGGTCTCGTCTTCGCCGAAGGCAAGTACACGACCCTCACCGACATCCTCGGTGCCGAAGATGCATTCGGCGACATGGACTTCAAGGTCGCCGGTACGTCGGAGTTCGTCACGGCGTTGCAGCTCGACACGAAGATCGAAGGCATCCCGGCCGACGTCCTCGCGGCTGCACTGCAGCAGGCGAAGGACGCGCGGCTCAAGATCCTCGACGTGATGCACACGGCGATTCCCGCACCGCGCGAAGAAGTGCGCGACAGCGCGCCGAAGATCGTCAGCTTCGAGATTCCGATCGACAAGATCGGCGAGGTGATCGGCCCGAAGGGGAAGGTCATCAACACGATCCAGCAGGAGACCGGTGCCGACATCTCGGTGAGCGACGACGGCATGGTCGGCACCGTGTCGATCGGGTCGAAAGACAGCGTCGCCGTGGAGGAGGGTCGCCGCCGGATCATGTTGATCCTCGAGCCGCCCACCGCGGAGCTCGGCGCCGTATACACCGGTCGCGTCGTGAACATCACGAAATTCGGTGCGTTCGTCAACATCATGCCCGGCCGTGACGGCCTGGTTCACATCTCGAAGCTCGGGCGCGGCAAGCGCATCGAACGGGTCGAAGATGTGCTGTCGCTCGGCGACGAGCTCCAGGTGCGCGTCGACGACATCGACAACGCCGGCAAGCTTTCGCTGTCGATCGTCGGCGACGACGACGGTCCGGGCGAGGACCGCCCGGAACGCTCCGAGCGTTCTGAGCGTTCCGACCGCGGCGACCGCCCCGAGCGTTCTGAGCGCTCTGAGCGTTCTGATCGCGGCGACCGAGGCGACCGCGGCGAGGCCCGCGAAAGTCGCGGGAGTCGCGACGACAGCGGCGAGTCGTCGGCCCGCCCCGAAACCGCGTCCTTCGAAGACTTCTGGGAGGGCAAAGCGCGCGAGGAGTTCGGCGAGCTCGGCCCCGCAGAAGAGACCGCGGGCGCGGGTGCGGGCGGTGGTCGGGGCGGCGGTGACCGTCGTCCGCGTGGTGGTCCTGGTGGCGGTGGCGGCCGCGGCCGTCGGCCGCGCCGCTGACGAATCGCTTAGGCGTTTTGTCGTCCATTACGAGAGCCCGGCTCGCTTCGGGGCTGCGTGTCGTCACTGAGCAACTTCCCGCACTGCGCTCGGTGACGGTGGGCGCGTGGGTCGGGAGTGGGGCGCGCGATGAGGGCGAGGGGGAGTGGGGCGCGAGCCACTTCCTCGAGCACCTCTTGTTCAAGGGCACCGAGGACCGCAGCGCGCGCGATATCGCCGAAGCGGTCGAGTCCGTCGGTGGCGAGATGAACGCGTTCACCGCGCACGAACAGACCGTCTTCTACGTACGCGTGCCCGACACCGAACTCGACCTCGCGATCGAAATCCTCGGCGACGTGTTGTGGCGCCCCGCGTTCCGTCCCGACGACATCGAAACGGAACGCCAGGTGATTCTCGAAGAGATCGGCATGCGTGACGACACGCCCGACGATCTCGTACACGATCTGTTCGCCGCCGCGTTGTTCCCTTCGCATCCGCTCGGGCGCGAAGTACTGGGCGGTGAGGACAGCATCCGACAGATGCCGCGCGACCGCATCGCGAGCTACCACAGCCGGCACTACCAACCGCAGAACACAGTGCTCGCCGCCGCGGGCAACCTCTCGCATGAGGGCGTCGTTGCGCTCCTGCAGGAGCGATTCCCCGAGACCAGTGAAGCCGTCCCCGAACGGGCCCACACCGACTTCGCCCCACCGAAGCATGTGATCGGTGTGCCGAAAGAGGCCGAGCAGGCCCACGTCGTGTTCGGGATGCGTGCGCTCGCGGCGCTGGACCCCGATCGGTACGCGCTCACGGTGCTGAACCAGGCGTTCGGCGGCGGGATGTCGTCTCGACTGTTCCAAACCGTGCGCGAAGAACGCGGGCTCGCGTATTCCGTGTACTCGTACCGCGCCGCGTACGACGACGCCGGCTTCCTCGCGATCTACGCGGGTACGGCGCCCGAGCGCCTCGACGAAACGCTCGACGTCGTCCAGGCCGAACTGCAACGGCTCGTCGACGACGGCGGATTGCCATACCGGGAGCTCGACGCGGCGAAAGGCCACCTCGTGGGGTCGCTTTCGATGTCGCTCGAAACGTCGGCCAGCCGGATGCGGCGCCTCGGCCGCAGCGAGTTGGTCGAGAACGAAGTTCCGGAGCTCGACGAAGTGGTCGCCCGGGTCGCTGCGGTAGGCGACGAGGACATCGCCCGAGTGATCGACCGCGTGCTGCGTTCGCCTGATCGGGCGCTCGCAGTAGTCGGGCCCCACGACGAAGCCTCGCTTGCGGCACGGGTGGCCTAAGCGCCATTTGCGCAGCTACGAGCGCGGCGACGACCAGTTACGCTCTACGAGACGCGCCTTGCCACTCGAGGGAGCAGCAGCAGAATGACGCGGGTAGCCGTGTTCGGTGCGGGCGGGCGTATGGGTTCGATGGTGTGCGCGGCAGTGGCCGACGCCCCCGACCTGGAGCTGGTCGCGGCGGTCGACCCGTTCCATGCCGGTATCGATCTTCATCAGCTCGGTGTCCCGGGCACCCAGGTGCAGGTCGCCTCGAAGGCGAGCGCGCTCGTTGATGCAGGCGCCGAAGTCGCGGTCGATTTCACCGTCGCCGAGGCCGCGGCGGAGAACCTTCGCTTTTGCGCGCAGAACGGTGTCCATGCTGTCGTCGGCACAACCGGGTTCACGGACGCGGAATGCGCCGAGTTCGCAGACCTGTTCGCGCAGTCGCCGGCAAACGCGGTGATCGCGCCCAACTTCGCCATCGGCGCAGTGCTGATGATGCGCTTCGCGGAATTGGCCGCGCCCTACTTCGATTCCGCCGAGATCATCGAACTCCACCACGACCAGAAAGCCGACGCACCGTCGGGCACCGCGATGCTCACCGCGCATCGGATCGCCCGGGCGTCGAAGGAATGGACCGACGACCCCACGACTTCGGTCGTCGCGCCCGGCGCTCGCGGTGGCTTGGTCGAGGGCATCCCGGTGCACTCAGTGCGCCTGCGGGGGTTGGTCGCACACCAAGAGGTGCTGTTCGGTACCACGGGTCAGACCCTGTCGATTCGCCACGACACGTCGGACCGCTCGTCGTTCATGCCGGGCGTTCTGCTGGCCGTGCGCAAGATCGCCGAAAGGTCCGGTCTCACCATCGGCCTCGATTCCCTGCTTGGCTTGTAACGATCATGTAGGTTTCGCGCCCGGTCTTGGGGTGAACACCGGGAGAACTGTGCCGCTGCTGGACGTCGAAGACATCCGCGTCGAGTTCGGCGGCATCGTCGCTCTGGCCGATCTGTCCTTTTCGATCGATGAGGGCCAGATCTGTGCCTTGATCGGCCCCAACGGAGCGGGCAAGACGACGCTGTTCAACTGCGTCAGCCGGGTCTACGAACCGTCGAGCGGGCAGATCACCTTCGACGGCAAGGACGTTCTCGCGCTCCCGCCGCACCGGGTGGTGCGCATCGGCATCGCCCGCACCTTCCAGAACCTTGCCCTCTTCCCGGCGCTGACCGTGCTCGAGAACGTGATGGTCGGGGCGCACGCGCAACACGAATCGTCGGCGGTCCGCCGCCGCGACGCCCGCCAACTGCTGGAACGGCTGTCGCTCTCCGATCTCGCCGAGCGACGTGCAGTCGGGTTGCCGTACGGCACGTTGAAGCGCATCGAGATCGCCCGTGCCCTTGCCGCTCGCCCGCGCTTGCTGATGCTCGACGAACCGGCGGCCGGGCTCACCCACTCCGAGGTCGACGAGCTGGGCGAGATGATCCGCTCCGTGCGCGACGAGTTCGCGCTGACGGTGTTGCTCGTCGAGCACCACATGGCGATGGTCATGGCGATCTCCGACAAGGTCGTGGTGCTCGACTTCGGTTCGAAAATCGCCGAGGGCTTGCCGGCCGACATTCGCGACAACCCAAAGGTGATCGAGGCCTACCTGGGGACCCCGGTTTCGTGAGCCTGCTCGAGGTGCGCGATCTGATCGCGGGTTACGGGCCCGTGCGAGTGCTGCACGGCGTCACGTTCAACGTCGACGAAGGTGAAGTGGTCGTGATCCTCGGCGCGAACGGCGCCGGCAAGACGACGACCCTGCGCGCGCTGTCGGGCATGATCCCGGCCAAGGGTGTCGTCGCCTTCGCGGGTCACAGCATCGTCGGGTGGCAGACGGATCGCATCGCGACGGCCGGCGTCGGCCACGTCCCCCAGGGTCGCGGCACGTTGAGCGACCTCACGGTGCACGACAACCTTCTCCTCGGCGCGTACTCGCGTCGCGACCGGGCGCAGATCAACGCCGACATCGAGCGCTGGTATGCGATCTTTCCCCGGCTTGGAGAGCGGCGGATGCAGGCCGCGGGCAGCATGAGCGGAGGCGAGCAGCAGATGCTGGCGATCGCGCGTGCGCTGATGTCCCGCCCGCGTCTCGTGTTGCTCGACGAACCGTCGCTCGGTCTCGCGCCGATCGTGACGCAGGAATTGTTCCGCACGCTGGGCGACCTGAATCGCGAGGACGGCGTGTCGATGCTCGTTGTCGAACAGAACGCCGGTCTCGCGCTCGGGATCGCCAAGCGGGGCTACGTGCTCGAAGTTGGAAGGATCGTCGTGTCCGGGTCCGCCGACGAGCTCGCGCACAACGACGACGTGCGACGCGCGTACTTAGGTATCTGAAGGGCGAGACGAAACATGTCGCTGTTCCTCACCCAGCTCATGAACGGCATCGGCAACGGCGCCGTGTACGCGTCGCTCGCACTCGCGCTGGTGCTCATCTTTCGCACCACGGGCATCCTCAACTTCTCGCAGGGCGAGATGGCGCTCTACTCGACGTATCTCGTCTGGTACTTCAGTAATCGCGGCCTGCCCGTGTGGGTCGCCATCCTGTTATCGATGACGCTCTCGTTCATCGGCGGTGCCGCGATCGAACGAATCGTGATCCGGCCGGTCGAGCGCGCGTCGCCCCTCGTGCTGGTGATCGTGACGATCGGCATGTTCCTTGCGATCAACTCGATCGTGCAGGTGCAGTTCGGCGCGGACGCGAAGCATCTGACGCGCGCGTATCCCGCGCACGTGTGGCGGCCGGGCAACGTGCAGATCTCGGCCGACACACTCGTGCTCGTCGGCATCCTGATCCTCGAGTGCCTGTTCCTCTATCTCCTCCTCCAGCGCACCAAGCTCGGGCTCGGCGTGCGCGCGGCGGCATCGAACCCCGAGTCGAGCCGGCTGCTCGGCGTGCCGGTCGGGCGGACCCTGATGTTCGGCTGGGGTCTCGCGGCAGCACTGGGCGCACTCGCCGGCTCGCTCGCGATTCCTGCATCCCAGCCGGCCCTCTCGGCCGCGTCGATGCAGTCGATCCTCGTGTTCTCCTTCGCCGCGGCCGCGCTCGGTGGCTTCGACAGCACGATCGGCGCGGTCGTGGGCGGCATGATCGTCGGCGTCGCGCAGACGCTCACGACGCAGTACATCAAGGCGTTGAGCGACATCGTGCTCGTCGTGCCGTTCGGTTTGATCCTGGTGGTGTTGATGGTGCGCCCGCAGGGACTCTTCGGGTCGCGGCACGTGGAGCGGGTGTGATGCGCTCACGCCGTCAGTTGCAGGTACTCGCGCTCGCGACCGCGGTGGTCGTCCTGGCGTTCTTGATCGTCCTGCCGCACCAGTACGGGTCCACCAACACGACCCGGTGGGCGCAAGCGCTCTATATCGGTGTCGCCGCGATGGGGCTCAACCTCCTCACTGGGTACAACGGCCAGGTGTCGATCGGACACGGCGCCTTCTTCGGCCTCGGTGCGTACACGAGCGCACTCCTGGTGAACCAGCACGGCTGGCAGTTCCTGCCGACCCTTCTCGTCGCCGGGCCGCTCTGCTTCCTCGTCGGGGTCGCCGTCGGGTTCCCCGCGCTACGCGTCAAGGGCCTCTATCTCGCGCTGGTGACGCTCGGGCTCGCGGTCTTGTTCCCCGACCTGACCAAGCACTACGTACACGTGACGGGCGGCACCAACCTCGTCGCGATGACGGGCTCTGAGCTCGCGCCGCCGGCGTGGGTCCCGACGTCGGTATCGGCCATCGGGCGCGACGACCAGTGGGCGTACTACGTGACGCTGGCCATCGCGATCGGGCTCTTCCTTGCCGCGATGTTCATCATCCGCAGCCGGTTCGGCCGGGCGCTCATCGCGGTGCGCGACCACGAGGCCGCGGCGGCAACCGTCGGCATCAACACCTCGTTCGTGAAGGTCAGCGCGTTCGCGATCAGCGCGTTGTATGCCGGCCTCGCCGGTTCCTGCTCGGTGCTCGTCGACCATCTCGCGAACGCCGACAAGGTGCAGACGTTCCAGATCTCGATCGAGTTCCTCGTCGCGGTGGTGATCGGCGGCACCGCCACGGTGGTCGGGCCGCTCGTCGGCGGCTGGCTCGTGGTGTTCCTACAGCACTGGATCTCTGACAGTCTGCCCAAGCACGTCGGTTCGATCAGCGTGCTGAAGCGCACCCTCGCCAATCCGGCGGCCTCGCCCGCGATCTTCGGGATCATCCTGATCCTGTTCGTGTTCGTGCTTCCGGACGGCCTGGTTGGCGGCGTCCGTCGGCTGGTGAGCCGAATCGGAAGGGGCGACGTCAACGACATCCAACCATCGACTACACCCTTGACGACGTGAAAGGAAGCGGTCCTATGAACCACATTCCCCTCGAGCGCAGCGCGGCTTCGCGCTGGTTGCGCGCGCTCGCGTTGTGCACGGTCGTCGCAGTGCTCGCCGTTGCGTGCGGTGGCAGCCGCAAGACGTCGAGCAATCCGGGAACCACGACCGCGGGCGGCGGCGGCGGCACTACGGCACCGGTCGTCAACACCGCGAACTGCCCGGCCGGCAACGACACGGTCGGCGTGAGCGGCGACACGATCACGATCGGTACGAGCCTGCCCGAGTCCGGCCTCTACCAGGCGTTCACCGCCATCTTGAAGGGCGAGAAGTCGTACTTCGAATACATGAACGCGCAAGGTGGCGTCACCGTCGCGGGCAAGAAGTACAAGATCAACCTCGTCGACAAGGACGACGCGTACGACGCCGCGAAGACGGTCACGAACGTCAACTCGTTGATCAACGACACGAAGGTCTTCTCGTTGTTCAACGTCGTCGGCACCAAGAACAACCTGGCCGTGCGCGACCTCGTCAACTCGCAGTGCGTTCCCGACCTCTTGATCGCGTCGGGCGCAGTGCAATGGGGGAACACCAAGTTCCCGTGGATGCTCGGTTCGGAGCTCGTGCCGTACCCGGACGAGATGCAGACCCTGGTCGACTACCTGAAGACGACCAAGCCGAACGCGAAGATCGCGGTGCTGAAGGCGAACGATGACTTCGGCCAGTCGTATGCGGACACCTTGAAGGCCCTCATCGTGGGAACGAACCTCAAGATCGTGCAGACGCAGGGCTACGACCCTGAGACGTCCGAGGTCAAGGCACAGGTGACGAGCCTCGCGGCGACCAAGGCCGACGTGTTCGTGCTCGGCGGCACATTGCTCGCGTGTCCGAACGCGCTCAACGCGATGGGAGACGCCGGGTGGAAGCCGATCGTGTACATGTCGGGAACCTGCGTGTCGAAGGTGCTGCTCGGGATCGCGGGCAAGAACGCCAACGGCATCTTTAGCGTCACGCCGTTGATCGACCCGTCGGCACCGGCCAACGATTCGAACCCCGCAGTGGCGACGTACAAGGCGCAGGTCAAGAAGTACGCGAAGGACGCAGACGTCTCCGACGGCATCGTGGCCTACGGGTGGACTACGGCCGCGCTGTTCGCCAAGATCCTCGAATCGTCTCCGAAGCTCACGCGCTCCGCAGTAATGGAGACCGCCCGGACGCTGACCGGCGTAAAGGGTGTCGGCCTGCAGTTACCGCAGTCGACGTGGACGACGTCGGCGAAAGACTGGTTTATCGGTGAGACGTTCCAACTCATCAAGTACGACGCGACCGCCGGCCACTCCGTGAACGTCGGGCCCATCACCGACGACAACGGCAAGACCGCCGCGATCTCGCCGAAGATTCTTCTCACCCAGTAGCGCGACCCAACCGCCCGTCAGACGAGCAGTTTTGTCGCGAGGGCCTCGGGGTTGGTGACGACCTCGAGGCCCTCTCGTGTGTGCAGCCATTCGGCGTTGCGTCGATGAAGATCGTCGGCGTCGTCGTAACGGTTGAGGGCGACAACGAGTGGCCATGGTTCGAGCGCGGCCGCGCACAGGCGTACCGCGTTGATCGTCCCGAGGGCCGAGTCGGCGACGAGAACCACGACGTCGGTGGGCAGTGCAACGGCGAGGTCGACCGTGTCGCCGTCGTACGCGATGGGTGATCGCGGGCCGCCCGCGCCTTCTACGAACGTGATCGTCGCGTCGTCGAACGGTTGCATCTCGCGCACGAGGTCGTCGATCGTGAACGGCGGCTGGCCGAGTACGTCGGCCGCCATCGGTGGCGCGAGGGGAACGCCGTACCAGCGGTGTTGCGGACAGACATCGAGTGCGGATTGCCCGGTGGCGGCGGCCAGCACTTCGGCATCGGTGCCGCCGGTCGGCGGCTCGAAGGACTGCACCGGTTTCTTGGCCGCGACCGGCCGCGTCGTGCGCAAGGCGCGCGCCGTCGCGGCGGTGAACCACGTCTTGCCGACGTCGGTGCCGGTGCCGGTGACGACGACGAGCATCTACGCGAGAGCGAGGTCGCGCAACGAGTCGAGCAGGAGCGCCACCTGCGCGTCGGTGTGCGCAGCCGACAACGCGACCCGTAGCCGCGACGTACCTGGGGCGACGGTGGGCGGCCGAATCGCGGGTACGAGCACCCCGCGTTCGAGGAGTGCGGCCGCGGCGTCGAGCGCGCGTTGCTCGTCTCCGCACATGAACGGGATGATCGGAGACGGGTGCCCGGGGCGGACCATCTCGACGAGCGCCTGCAAGCGGGCGACGAGTGCGTCTCCCTCGTTCGATTGCATCACCCGCACCGCGGCGAGCGCGGCAGCGGTGTCGGCCGGTGTCGGCGCGGTCGTGAAGATGTAGGAACGAGCCCGGTTCACGATCAGGTCCACGAACGGGCGCGATCCAGCGACAAAGCCGCCGAGCGCGCCGAGCATCTTCGACAACGTGCCGACGCGGAGGTGTGCGATGGGGGAGAGGTCGGGGTGGGGCCCGAGGGCCGCGTGGGCTTCGTCGACGATCAGCAGCGCGTCATGACGGGCACACACGTCGACGAGTGCGTCGACGTCGGTGGTATCACCGTCCATCGAGAACACGGTGTCGGTCACTACGGCGAGCCGTTGTTCGCGCCGCTCGGTCAGCAGCGCGTCGAGCGCCGCGATGTCGCGGTGTGGGAACACGGCGGTTGTTGCCCGCGCCAAACGGCAGGCGTCGATGATCGACGCGTGATTCAACTCGTCGGAGGCGACGAAAACGCCGGTCCCGGCGAAGGCGGTGATGGCACCGAGGTTGGCCGCGAACCCGGTGGGGAACAGCACCGCCGCCTCCTCGCCCTTCCATGCCGCGAGCGCGGCTTCCAACTCCGAATGCACCGGCCTCGAACCGACGATGAGGCGCGCCGAACCCGAGCCCGCCCCCCAACGGTCGAGCGCGGCGCGTGCGGCGGCGACGACCTGCGGGTGCTGGGTAAGGCCGAAGTAGTCGTTCGACGCGAACGACACGACGGGCCTGCCGTCGGGGGCGAGCTTGCCTTCGGGTCCCGTGGCATCGAAATCGCGCGGCGCACGCCAGCGCCCGGCGTCGTGGATCACGGCGGTCTCACGTTCGGCCCACTCGCGCCACGACGATGTCATGGTGCGCACTCGTCGTCGATGGCATCGGAGAGTGCGTGCACCACGCGGTGCAGTTCGCGCGACGTGATCGTGAGCGGCGGCATCAGGATCACGGTGTCGCCGATCGACCGGAGCAGCACACCGCGATCTACTGCGGCGGCCGACACCCGCCGGCCCCAACGCAGACCGTCGTCCGGTGGCGCGAGTTCCACACCGCCCATCAAGCCGCGCAGCCGAACCTCGCGCACTGCCGGCTTGGGTGCGATGCGATCGTGCAACAGGTGTTCGAGTTCTTCGGAACGTTCGCGCACGTTGGCGAGCACGTCCCACGCGTCGAGCAGTTCGAGGTGACGTAACGCCACCGCGGCGGCGAGCGCGTTCCCGCCGTACGAGTGGCCGTGATACAGCGTGCGCTCGCCGAGGTCGTCGCCGAGGAACGAGCGGTACAAGCGGTCGTTCACCACGGTCACCGACATCGGGAGGTACCCGGCTGTCATCCCTTTGCCGAGGCACATGATGTCGGGGCGCAGGTCGCAACGTTCGGACGCGAACAACGTGCCCGTGCGCCCGAACCCGGTGGCGATCTCGTCGCAGATCAGCGGCACGTGGTGGTCCCGGCACGCCGCGCCGAGGCGCGCGAACCCGGCCTCGACCCCGAGCAGCATGCCGCCGGCGGCCTGCACCGACGGTTCGACCACAACCGCGACGAGTGCAGCCGCGTGCTCGGCGATCATCCGGATCGCGACGTCGAAGCAGTCGGGATCGTCGAGGCGCGGCGCACGCAGTACCGGGAACCGCAACGGGTTGAAGACGTCGGCACCGAAGCCGTCGTCGCCGAGTGAGAGCGCGCCGATCGTGTCGCCGTGGTACGCGCCGCCGAACGCGAGGAAGGTGCTGCGAGGCGAGCCGACGTTCACCCAGTGCTGGAACGCGACCTTCAGTGCCTGCTCAACTGCCGACGCGCCGTCGGAGGCGTAGAGGAAGTGCGGATCGTCGACCGGCACCACACGCGCGAGCGCTTCCGAGAGTTCGATCACCACCCGGTTGCCGTTGCCGAGCATCGTCGAGTGCGCGCCGAGATCGAGCTGGCGTTTGATCGCGTCGTCGAGTTCGGGCACGCAGTGACCCAGCGTCGTGACCCAGAGCGACGAGATGGCATCCAGGTAGCGCCGGCCGTCGATGTCGACGAGCTCGTGGCCTTCGGCTCGGTCGACGATGATCGGCCGGTTCTCGGCGTACGACGCCATCTGGGTGAAGCCGTGCCACACGACCGCGGCGTCGCGCGCCACCCACTCGTCGTGTTCGGACATCGCGGGCAGGATAGGAGCCTGTGACCAGCGCCGACCCGTTGAGCCTTCGCGACCGGGTATTGGGCGCGGCGTACACGTGCGTGACCCGCTACGGGCTCGTGAAGACGACGATCGAAGACGTCGTGAAGGAGTCGGGCGTGTCGCGCGCCTCGATATACCGGCAGTTCCCAGGCGGTCGCGATGAGTTGCTCCACGCGACCGTCGCGTGGGAGCTCGCCCGCTACTTCACCGAGCTTGCCGACGCGGTGCGCGATGCCCCCGACCTCGCGCACCTGCTCGAAGACGGTCTCGTGTTCGCCCGGCGATCCGTGCGCGAGCACGAGGTGCTCCAGAAAATCCTCGAGACCGAGCCGGAGCGGCTGTTGCTCCTCCTGACCACCGAAGCGGCGAAGACCCTGCCGTTCATCGCCGCGTTCTTGCACCCCTACCTGGATCGCGAGGCGGAAGCAGGCCGGCTGCGCCCCGGGGTGGACCCCGATCACGCCGCCGACTATCTCGCCCGGGGGATCCTCTCGCTCATCGGCGAGGCGGGCCGCTGGGACTTCGCCGAACCGTCGCAAGTGCGCGAAGTGGTACGAGAGGAACTCTTGGGCGGGATCATCGCATCCTGAACATCGCTGTGACCCCCGCGACGTTGACGATGAGACGAAGAGCGGCATACTGTCTCTTTAGATGACTCCTGCTCCCCGCGACCGGATCCTCGACGCCACGCTCACCTGCGTGGCGCGGGTCGGGCTGGGCAAGACGACGCTCGACGACGTCGCCCGCGAAGCCGGGCTCGCCCGGGCGACGCTCTATCGCTACTTCCCGGGCAAGCAGCCGTTGATCTCCGCGCTCGTCGCCCGCGAGGCGGCCCGGCTCGGCGCCGACCTGCTCGAGGCCACCGCTGCGTGCCGAACGCTGGAAGACGCCGTGGTCGAGTTGGTCACCACCGCCGTCGCCAGTCTCGAAGCACATGCCGCGTTGCAGTACGTGCTGCTCGTCGAGCCGGAGGTATTGCTGCCGTACCTCGCATTCCGCCGCGCCGACGATTTCCTGCGCGAAGCGAGTGCGCTCGTCGCGCCCGCCCTCGAAGCGTTCCTTCCGTCCGACCGCGTTGCCCGGGCCGCCGAATGGCTCGTGCGAGTGGTCCAGTCGTACGCGTGCAGCCCAACCGCCGAGGTCGACCTCAACGACCCCGTATCGGTCCGGGTTCTTGTCACCGAATTCGTTCTTCCCGGGCTCGTCCCGTCGAACATGCTTGGAGTGACGTCATGACCACCAACAAAGAGATGATCGGCCGCGACGAGATCGACGACCTCGAAGCGATCCTGTCCGTCACGAACACCGACGTCGACGCGGTCATGCACGCCGTCAACGCCAGTCCCGACGCGATCTTCACGTGGGACTACTCGCGCAGCCGTCCCGCGCTCGCGAAGCTTTACGAGAAGGCGAAGACGTCGCAATGGAACGCGACCACGGATCTTCCGTGGGACACCGAGGTCGACCAGGAGAAGGTCGTCCTCGCGAACATGGCGCAGAACGGCGAAAACGGCTTCTTCAGCGGCGACGTCGACCTTGCGGGCACCCCGTTTGCGAAGTGGGGCGACAAGCAATGGATCGAGCTTGGCGTCGAGTCGCAGAACTGGACGCTGTCACAGTTCTTGCACGGTGAGCAGGGTGCACTGATCTGTACCGCGCGCATCGTCGAGACGGTGCCGTGGATCGACGCGAAGTACTACGCGGCAACGCAGGTGATGGACGAAGCCCGTCACGTTGAGGTGTTCGCGAAGTACCTCGACGACAAGCTTTCCGGTCACTACCCGATCAACGCGCACTTGCGTCTGTTGCTCGACGACATCATCGCCGACAGCCGTTGGGACATGACGTACCTCGGCATGCAGATCATGGTCGAAGGCCTCGCGCTCGCCGCGTTCGGCTTCATTCACCAGCTCACCACCGAGCCGTTGCTCAAGAAGCTGCTGCGCTACGTGATGAGCGACGAAGCGCGCCACGTTGCGTTCGGTGTGCTCTCGTTGAAGGAGTACTACGCCGAACTCACGCAGGCCGAGATCCGCGAACGCCAAGAGTTCGCGTTCGAAGCTGCGGTGCGTATGCGCGACCGCTTCTTGCAGCAAGAAGTGTGGGACCGCATGGGCGTGAACGTGAAGGAAGCAGTCAAGCTCGTGATGATGGACGAGACCCGCGGCATGTTCCAGTCGATGCTGTTCTCGAAGATCGTGCCGAACTGCAAGAAGCTCGGCTTGCTCGACGCCGGCGACGGCTGGTTGCGCCAACGCTTCACCGAGCTCGGCGTGATCCAGTTCGAAGACTGGGTCGACACAGCTGACGAATACGGCAGCCTCGACGAAGTAGCCAAAGACCGGGCAGCCGTAGCCGGCGCCTAACCCCGCCACAAACCCCGCCAGGAACCCCGCCAGGTTGTTGCACTTATGCGCCCGTAAGGTCGCATAACTCATACAACCTGGGATGGTCGTGGCTGTCGCGTACATTCGTGACGTGACGACGGTTGAGACGGAGCGGTTGTTGCTGCGGCCGCTCGAGCCGACCGATCTCGACGCGCTCGTTGTCATCCACGCCATCCCGGAGTTCTGGTGGTACCCGATGCGGCGCGGCACGACGCGCGTCGAGACGGAAGCGTTTCTCAAGCGGCGCATGGACGCGTGGGCGGCGCACGGCTTCGACCTCTGGGCCGCGGTGCTGC
>JAODBJ010000290.1 GCA_025463905.1 Actinomycetes bacterium | reverse complement strand
CGCGATCGAAGAGCCGCGCCAGACGATGTACCAGGCGAATCGGCTCGTGATGGACTCGACTCGCCTCACGCAGTGGGGCGGGTGGTCCGGCACGATCGATGCCGGCGGCGACCGCATCGAAGCTGATTTCACCGACACGCGCGGCACGAAGGACCGTTCGTGGGGCGTGCGTCCGGTCGGTATGCCGGCACCGATCGCACCCCAGTCGACGGTGCCCCAGATTTTCTTCTTGTGGGCGCCGCTGCAGTTCGACGATTGCTGCACGCACTTCATGGTGTTCGAGCGCGGCGACGGCTCTCCGCTCGTGAAGAGTGGTGCGATCGTCCCCTTGCTCGCGAGTGACGACGCACCGACATGGGGCGTCGAGAACGCGTACGAACACTTGGCCGGCGGCGAGCATCAGGTGTCGTGGGCGCCGGGACTCCGTCGGTCGCGCGAAGCGCAACTCACGTTGCGGCGCACGAACGGTGCGGCCGAGAACATCCTGCTCGAACCCCTGCTCACGTTCCGTATGCGCGGCATCGGTTACATGCACCCCACTCGCAGCCACGGCCATTGGCACGACGAACTGTCGGTCGCGAGCGAAGACCTCAGTGTGGAAGAACTCGACACGGTTGAACCGTGGTCGATCCACGTACAGCAAGTGATGCGCGCGACGTGGGGAACGCGCACGGGCATGGGCGTGCTCGAACAGTTGGCCGTCGGGCCTCACGCGCCGAGCGGCCTCACCGGTCTCTTCGACGGCTACACGGGATGAACGGCATGAACGAATGAACACAACGACGAAGCGACCAAACATCCTGCTGGTCGTCTCCGACCAGGAACGCCAGCGCGGGTGGCTGCCCGCGTCGGTGCAGCTCCCGTGGCGCGAGCGGTTGCTGGCCGAAGGGCTCGAGTTCACTCGCTACTACACGCACTCGTCACCGTGCTCGCCGTCGCGCGGGAGCATGTTCACCGGTCGCTATCTCCCCCAGCACGGCGTGCCCGACAACGTGGTGATGCCGGAGCACGCCGAGCTCGACCCCGCGATCCCGACGATCGGCAGCATCCTGCGCGACGGCGGGTACCGGTCGAGCTACATCGGCAAGTGGCATCTTTCGCAGGCTGCCCAACCCGACATGGCCGCCTACGGTTTCGCCGACTGGGACGGCAACGACCGGCACTTCATGGGTTGGGCCGGCACCGGCGTGCACTTCGACCCGGTCATCGCGAGCAACGCGGCCGACTGGTTACGCAACAACGCGGCATCCGCTGACCCGTGGTTCTTGACCGTCGCGCTCGTGAACCCGCATGACGTGATGTGGTTCCCCGTCGACCAGCCGTGGTACAGCGAGGCTCACCCCGACGAGATCGCGCAGATCCGGCGCGTGCTCGAAGCGGCGGCGTGGAAAGAAGACGAGACGCTGCCGCAGTTCGACTCCGACTACGAAGAAGTGATCGACACGCTGCCGGCGAACTTCGCCGACGATCTGGTTGCAAAGCCGGCGACCCAACGCCAGTGGCGATGGGACCAGCAACACGGGCTGTGGGGCTACATCGACCCGACGGACACGCGGGCCTGGCTCCGCCACCTCGACTACTACGTGAAGCTCCACCGCCTCGCCGACGACAGCCTCGGCACCGTGCTCCGCGCGCTCGAAGTTTCGGGGCAATACGACGACACCATCGTGATCTTCACGTCGGATCACGGCGACATGTGCGGATCGCACGGGCTGCGTTCGAAAGGGCCGTTCGTCTACGACGAGATCATGAACGTGCCGCTCTACGTGCGCGTGCCGGGAATGACCGATGCCGGTACCGCCACCAGCGCGCTCGGCACGCACGTCGACCTCGCCGCCACGATCTGCGCGCTCGCCGGCATCGACCCGAGTCCGCACGGGCTTGCCGGTTCCGACCTCTCACCCGTCTTCGCGGACCCGGCGACGTCGGTGCGTGACCACGTGTTGTTCGCGCACGACACCGCACACACGAACAACATCAACATGACGCGCTACGCCATTCGCGGGTTCTTCGACGGAGAGACGAAGTACGCGCGCTACTACGGGTTCGGCGGCGGGAAGCCGGCCAGCGGCCTGTGGGGCAAGGACCCGGGTCGGAAGCTCTACGACGTCGACGCGGCGTTCGAAGACCAAGAGCACGAGTGGTACGACCACCGCGAAGATCCGAACGAGTTGGTGAACCTCGCGATGGACCCGGCGCGCCACGCCGAACTGCGCGCCAACTACGAACGCCTCGTCGCGTACGAAGCGCAGGAACTCGCGCCGATCGCCCGTTGATCGTTACTCACTCGGTCGCGAGGCGGGCGGCCTTGGTGGTGAGATAGTGCTGTTCGCGCAGGTTCGTGGTGCGCGCGGCTGCGGCCTGGAACTCGACGATCGCGCTCTGCGTGTCGCCCGCGAGTTCGAGGAGATGCGCGCGCACCGAATGCAAGCGGTGGTGGTCGCCGAGCCGGTCGCCAAGACCGTCGAGTAGCTCGAGTCCGGCGTCGGGCCCGTGGGCCATGGCCGCGGCTACTGCTCGGTTGAGCGTGACCATCGGATTGCCGGTCATCCGTTCGAGGAGGTCGTAGAGCGAGAGGATGTCGGACCAGTCGGTGTCGTCGTAGCGAGCCGCTTTGTCGTGCACGGCCGCGATCGCGGCCTGCACCTGGTACTCGCCGACCTGCCCGCGCTGCAACGCCTCGGTGATGAGGGCCACCCCTTCGGCGATGAGGCGCCGGTCCCAGAGGGTGCGGTCCTGCTCCGCGAGAGGGACGAGTTCACCGTCGGCCGCGGTGCGAGCGGGGCGTCGAGCGTCGGTAAGGAGCATGAGGGCGACGAGGCCCGTCACCTCAGCGTCGTCCGGCAGCGCGGCGTGCACGGCTCGGGCCAGGCGGATGGCCTCGCTCGAGAGGTCGCTGCGCGCGAGGTCGGGGCCGCTGCTGCTCGCGTAGCCCTCGTTGAAGAGCAGGTAGAGGACGTGCAGCACCGAGCGCAGCCGTTCGGCGCGCTGGTCGGGCGACGGGAGCACGAACGGCTCGTCGGACGCTTTCACGGTGGCCTTGGCGCGGCTGATCCGTTGCGCCATCGTCGCCTCGGGAACGAGGAACGCGGTGGCGATCTCGCGAGTCGTCAGACCGCCGACCGCCCGCAGGGTGAGTGGGATCGCCGACGCCGGTGTGAGCGACGGGTGGCAACACATGAACATGAGGATCATCGTGTCGTCGTGTCCCGACGCCGGATCGGGCGCGGCGAGCGACCAGGAGGCGGCGAGATCCTCCCGGCGGCGGCGGGCATCATCGCGGCGGTACTGGTTGGCCAGGCGACGCGACGCCACCCGGATGAGCCACGCGAGCGGGTTGTCCGGGTTCCCGTCGGTGGGCCACGTGGTGGCCGCGGCGATGAGCGCCTCCTGCACGGCGTCCTCCGCCTCGGCGAAGTTGCCGTAGCGGCGGACGACCGCACCGAGGGCCCGCGGCGCGAGCTCGCGCAGCAGGCCCTCAGTGTTCGCGCCGTTGATCACACTTCGGGGTCGGGCGCGCTCAGCACTTGGCGCACCTCGATGGGCTGGCGGATCGGCACGCCGTTGAACCCTGGTGCCGCCGATGCCTGCGCCGCGATTTCGACGGCCCGCTCGAGCGTCTCGACGTCGATGAGGCGGTAGCCGGCGAGCAGCTCCTTCGACTCGGGGTACGGGCCGTCGGTGATAACCGGGGCGCTTCCGCCGTCGGACACGACGAATTTTGCTTGCTCCGGCCCGGCCAGCCCCTGGGCGTCGACCAGCTCACCGCGCTCCATGAGTTCCTGGTTCATCACTTGCTGGAACTCGATATGTGCCCTGACGTCGTCCGCCGACCACTCCGTCATGGGCGGGCAGTCCGACTCGACCTCTCCGTAGTTCTGCAGCAGCATGAATCGCATCGCTTCATCCTTCCTGGTCGGGCGCCTCAGTAGCGCCGCTCACCCAGATGTCACCGCTGCGACCGGGTTCTCGACATCGGGCGATAACGGACAGACTCCGCCGTCGAGTGCGGCCGCTATGGCGTGCGAAGGATGTACTCGCTGAGTGTGTAGTTGCGCATCGTCGTGGGGTCGGCGAGTCGTTTGGTGCTGTCGAGCATGATGCGGATCCGTTCACCGAGGTCGTCGGTCGCTTCGGCACCGAAGAAGCGCGGCAGATTGGTGAGGTCTTCGAGCTCGTGCCACGCCTCTTCGACGATCGCGCGGTAGCGCGGCGCGCCGGGTGTGAGGGAACGCACCACCGCGTTGCGCACGTAGCGCGCCCGCGGTTGCATCCACTCCGACATCGGACTCTGGTGCCCGTACCAGTGGCCGTAGAAGGTGTCGTCGTCGACGCCGGCGGGCTTGTCGAACAGTGTGAGTGTCACGATCCCGGGCGACCGTTGCCCGTCGGGCCAATCACGCACCGGCGCGTGCGCGTTGTCTCCGTAGTCGCGGTACATCGACTCGGTCACGAGATAGCCGGCCTGGCGTATACCGACATCGCGCAAGATCGCTTCGAACGGTTCGCGGAAGTCGTGGGCGTCGACCCAGATCGACACCTCGGCGCGTACCGGCAATTCGTCGTCGGGAACGGGCACCATCGACGGTACTTGCGCGTGGTCGTCGTCGATGTCGATCTGTAGGCCGCGCGCGCCCGCATCAAGCAGACGCAGCGCGACGTCGTCGAGCAACTGCGCGCGTACCTCCTCGGGCGCGCGGCTGGGCCGATCCCAGATCAGATAGATGAGCTTCTCCATGCGGGGTGTTTCAGTCCTTCAACAGGTCGCGGACGAAGTGCGACATCGCGATCTCGCCGCGCGAGGCGTAGGCCTCGGCGCGCTCGGCGATGTGTTCGGGTTCGTAGCGGTAGGTCGCCATCAAACCGGCGGAACTTCGCCGGCCCATCTCGCTCGGGTCCGCCATCCAATTGATCTGCTCGATCGCGGCGCCGTTGGCGAGATGGAAGTTTGCGACGGGGTCGATGGCGCGGTCGGCGAGGCCGGTCGTGAGGTAGCGGGCGCACAACGCGCGCAACGCGGGCTCGACGGAGTCGTCGCTGGCCCAATTGGCGTCGGCGAGCCGTTCGAGCACGCGCTGCGGGGCGGCGGGAAGCAGGTAACGCTCGGCGTCGCGTAGCTGGCCGCCCCGGAGTTCCGCCTCGAGCCATCGCCCGAAGCCGGGTATCGGAGAAAGGGTCGCGAAGGTGTCGAGATCGGGCAGGTCGACGCGGAGCTGTTCCACCACTTGCTTGATCAGCGCGTTGCCGAGGTTCACGCCCGCGAGCCCGGGCTGGCAGTTCGAGATCGAATAGAAGATCGCGGTGTCAGCGTCGGTCGGGCTCAGGTCGGGGGCATCTTCGTCGAGCAGGTCCGGCAGGTTGTCGGCGAGGCCGCGCGTCAGCGCAATCTCGACGAACACGAGCGGTTCCTCGGGCATCGCGGGATGCAGGAACGCGTAACACCGTCGGTCGGAGTCGAGCCGGTTCTTGAGGTCGGCCCACGAGTCGATCGCGTGCACCGCTTCGTAGGCAATGAGCTTCTCGAGTAGCGACGCCGGTTCGTCCCAGGTGATGCGCCGCAACGACAACAAACCGACGTCGAACAGTGTCACGAGGTGCGCTTTCAACTCGACGTCGAGGTCGGACAGCTCCGGGTCGCGGTCGCGCAACCGCAACAGGTCCGCGCGCAGGTCGACGAGGAACTTCACGCCCGATTCCAAGCCCGTGAACAGGTGGAGCAGGTGCGTCGCCGCCGGCGTGAGCGCCTCGCGCAACGCTTGCTCCGCGGCGCGCCGTCCCGTAGGCGCGGGGTCGAGCGCGGCCGCCGCCGCATCCACTGCCGCGGCATCGGTCCAGAACTCGTGCGCCAGCATGCGTAGGAACGACGTGCGGCCGTCGTCGTTCAAACCCAGGTACGCCTCGGCGATCGCGCCGACTTCGTCCCGTTGGGTCGACGGATGGTGACGTCCGAGCAGGTTGGCCACCACACTGCGGACGCGCACCAGGTCACGCTCGGGCAAGGTCGGTGCGACCGCGAGGTGCGCGGCACCCGAACGACGCCGCAGCGGGCGGCTGTCACGCCACCAACGCCGGGGCGCGTCGTAGATCCACGCGGCCCGCCGGCGCGCGGGTAACTGGGTGTCGAAGTCTTCGGGGGGAGTCGTCACGCGGCGGTCGCTCAGGAGATCAGGAATGGGCGGTAACGGTTTCAGTGTCGCGTCCCGAGCGCAACAACGTGCCGGGCCGCGCGTCTGTGAACTCGCCGTGGTCGACGATCTCGGTGCCGTTCACGAGGACCCGATCGATCCCGGTCGGTTCCGAGAACAAGCGGGGCGCGCCGCCGGGCAGGTCGAAACGCATCCGTACCTCGCCGGGAGTGATCTCGTTCGGATCGAGCACCACGATGTCGGCGAACCATCCGGGCGCGAGGCGGCCCCGGTCGCGGATTCCGTACAAACGGGCCGGCGTATCGGTGAGCATCTGGATCGCCTCTTCGATGGGCAGGAGCTCACGGTCGCGTACTGCCTTGCCGAGGAGCGCAGTGGAGTAGTTGAACGTCGCCAGGAAGTCGAGATGCGCACCGGCATCCGACGCCCCGATGATCGCGCGCTTGTCGCGCCACACCGCGAGGCGCGCCTCCCAGTCTTCGTCGCGGTCGCCCGATGGTGGGAAGCCGAAGCCCGTCATCAAGTCGTCGGCGACGACGATGTCGAGCAGCGCGTCGAACGCGTCCTTGTCGAGCTCGTTTGCGACGTCAGCCACGCTGCGGCCTTCGAAACGACGGTTCGCTTCCGTGATGCACTCGTTGATGATGTAGCGGCCCCAGTTCCCCAAGCCGAAGGCTTGCTTGCCGTCCGCCGCCGAATTGCGCAGCGCTTCACGGCCTTCGCTGCTGGCGAGCATCGCCTTCTTCTCGTCGTGCGGGAGTGCCATCGGCCGCTCCCAACCGGGGATCGTGTCGAGGAGGAAGCCGTTGTCGAAGCACAGGCGCGGCGCCGGCGAGTCGGGCATCGTCAACGCGAGAACGCGGCCGCCGTGCTCGGTCGCGACGTCTGACGCGCTGAGCATCCGTTCGATCACATCGTCACGACCGGCGTTCACGAACAACACGTTCCAATTGAGGGGGCGGTTCGCGGCGGCCGACATGCGGGCCATCAACGTGGGTGCGTAGTCCTCGAAGGGCGGGACACCAGGGATGAACTCCAACGTTGTGCCCGGGTGCCGGCCGACCACACGGCAGAGCGCGATCAGCTCGTCGTCGGTCGCGTGACGCGACGGCACCATCTCGCCCGCGGCGTCGTTGTGTGTTCGCGCCCACGACGACGAGAAACCGAGCCCACCCGCCGCGAGGCTCGCGCCGAGCAGCCGCTCCATCTGGAGCAACTGGTCTTCGTTCGCCGCTCCTTTGGTCGCGTCCTCACCCATCACGAGGCGACGGATCGCGCAGTGCCCGACGAGGAACCCGGCGTTGGGCGCGAGGGTGCCGTCGATGCGGTTGAGGTAGTCGCCGAACGACGTCCAGTCCCATGGCACACCCTGCTGCAACGACGTCAGCGGCATTCCCTCGACGCGCGCCAACATCCGCATCAGGTAGTCGCCGTGTTCGGGCGCAAGCGGCGCGATCGTGAACCCGCAGTTCCCGCCGATCACCGTGGTGACGCCGTGTAGTGGCGACGGCGAGAGGGTGGTGTCCCAGAACACCTGCGCGTCGTAGTGCGTGTGCACGTCGACGAAACCGGGCGCAACCACCTTGCCCTCGGCGTCGATCTCACGAGTCGCTCGCTCGTCGATGTCGCCGACCGCAACGACGCGGCCGGCGCGCACACCGACGTCGGCGTGCCGGCCGGGCGTGCCGGTCCCGTCGACGACCGTGCCTCCACGGACAATCACATCGAGCATTTGTTCTCCCCAGTCGTGGGCGCCGTCATCGGGCCGGTCGCCGAGTGCGGCACAGCACTATTGTCCCTCGATCGTGCGTGACGCGCTCACTGGCAAGGTCGTACTGGTCACGGGCGCGAGCCGGGGGATCGGAGCTGGCATCGCGCGTCGCTTCGCGGCCGAAGGTGCCCTGGTGGCGCTGTGCGCCCGCTCGATGGAACCGGGTTCGGGCGGCCACCTCGCCGGATCCCTGGTCGAGACCGCGAACGGGATCCGCGACGACGGCGGGACGGCACACTGCATCGCGGCCGACCTTGGCGATCCCGAGGTCAGCAAGGCGGCGATCGTCGCCGAGGTGGGGGAAGCGCTTGGTCCGGTCGACGTGATTGTGAACAATGCCGCCGCGTGTTCTTACCTGCCGGTCGAGCGGGTGTCGGAACGCCGGTTGCGCATCGCGTACGAGGTGAACGTCATCGCGCCGTACCTGCTCGTGCAGGCGGCACTGCCGTCGATGCGCGAACGCGGGCAGGGCTGGGTGTTGAACATCACCACCGGCGTCGCCGAATTCCCCCGCGACCCACTCAACAGCGTCAATCCGCTGCAGGGAGTGTCGTCGTTGTACGCAACCAGCAAGTCCGCGTTGAATCGTCTCACCGTGAGCTTCGCGTCGGAGTTCGCCGGCCAGGGGATCGCGGTAAACGCGCTGGCGCCCGAGCGTGCCGTTCGCACCGAGGGCGCGTCCGCGATGATGGAACTCGCCGACGAGTGGATCGAACCGATGGAAACAATGGTCGAGGCTGCGCTCGGCCTGGTTACCTGCGACCCGGCCATCACAACCGGCGTCGTCACCAAGAGCCTCACGTACCTGCGCGAGACCGGGCGGGCCGTGCGTACGCTCGACGGGCGAACGTCGTTCGACGGGTCGATCGCATGACCGTCGCACTGGTGACCGGTGGCGGCAACGGCATCGGGCGCGCGGCGTGCGTGCTGTTCGCGCGCGATGGCGCACAGGTGGTCGTCGCGGACGTGAACGAGGCCGCCGCGCAGGAGACGGTGGAGCTCGTGCTCGCCGCGGGGGGCGACGCGATCGCCTGTGCGGTCGACGTGAGCGACGCCGCGTCGGTGGAGGCGATGGTCGCGCGGGCGGTGGCGCAATATGGGAGCCTCGACGCCGCGTTCAACAACGCCGGCATCTCCCCGGCGGCGAAACCGTTCACGGAGCACACTGCGGCCGAATGGCAACGCGTCATCGACGTGAACCTCACCGGCGTGTTCTTTTGCCTCCAGCAGGAGTTGCGCCAGATGGTTGCGCAAGGAACCGGCGGCGCGATCGTGAACACGTCGTCGGGTGCGGGCGTTGTCGCCGCGCCGGGTCAGCCGCAGTACACGGCCGCGAAACATGCGGTGCTCGGGCTCACCAAGTCCACCGCGCAGGAATACGCGCGCAACGGCATCCGGGTGAACGCGATCCTCCCTGGAATGACCGACACCGCGCCGATGCGCGAATACCTCGGCGACAACAACTCCATGGTGCGCATGCTCCCCGCCGGGCGCATGGCCACTCCCGAAGAGATCGCGGAATCCGCCGTGTGGCTCTGCTCGAGCGCGGCGTCGTACGTGAGCGGTGCCTCGTTGGTGGTCGACGGCGGGTTGCTCTGCCGATGACCAACGACTTCCGCGACATCGAGGCAATCAAGGCACTGATCCACGAGTACGCGTTCCGGCTCGACGCGGGCGACCTCGATGGCGTTGCGGCGCTGTTCGAACACGCCGAGCTCGGGGCATCGGTGCGACCCGAGCGCATGCGCGGCACGGAGGAGGCACGCGGCTACTACCGCGGTGTGATCCTCTACGACGACGGAACACCGCGCACCATGCACTGCATCACGAACGTGACCGTCGACCTCGACGACGGGCACGCGTCCGCGCGTTCCTATTTCACCGTGATCCAGTCGGTCGACGACTTCGGGCTGCACCCGATCATTGCCGGCCGGTACCGCGACCAGTTCGAGAGGGTCGACGGCGCGTGGCGATTCACGGAGCGCATCATCCACCCGGACCTGCTCGGGGATCTGAGCCGCCATATGCGACCCAACTGGATGCCCCGCTAAGCAGACGTCAAGAGGGTCGTCGGATCACGTTGGTCGCGATGGCGCGGGCCCACGGGTCGAGGAGCGCGAGCAATTCCTCGGCGTCGTCGCCGAGCGCGTCGACTAACGGGGCCTGCTGAGTGTCGGTCGCGTGCTCGATCGCTTCCCGAAATCGGCGACCTTCGTCGGTCAGTTCATTGCCGGCGACGAGGTGGCGCGCTTTGAGCGCTTGGAGCGCGACGTCGAGGTCGTTGCGCGACCAACCCATCTGCATCATCGTCACCGAACCGAGCGGTACTTTCCGCCACAACTCCGACAACACGTTGATCTCGACGGGATTCAGGCCGGCCGCAACCCACGCGTTCACGTGCGATTCGCCGCGGTGTTCGCGCACCATGTCGCAGGCGCGCCACAAGTCGCCCAGCGGGGTGCCGGGCCACGGCAACGCACTCAGCGCGGCGAACATCGGATGGCCGGCTGGATCGAGATGGTCGATGGGACCGCGCAGCAGTTCGACGGCGCGCTCGACGCCCGTGTCGTCGTCGATCACCGAACGCAACGCGCGCACCGACGCATCGAGCCTCGCGGCAAGGAACGTTTCGGGGCTCGCGACCTCCCACGCGGTGTCGATGGCCCGGGCGACGGTTTCCGGTTCGATCGTGGCGAAGATCGCGGCGACGGCAGCACCGCGCACCCGGCCGAGGCACGCGGCGCGGGTGGCGAGACTCGCGACCGAAGGTGAGCACGCCAGGCCGGGATAGCCGTCGCGCGCTTCGGGCGTGTACCAGACAACGCCGAGGATGACGTCGGCGCGAGCGCGTAGGCGCCGGCTGATCTCGCTCACGCGCGCATCAAGCACAGGCGAAACGTAACGGGTAGGCGATGCCAATGCCCATGGAGCGATCGGTACCGTCGAACCATGCACGCTCCGGGCGGGGTCGACATCGCCGTTCGCGGCCTCTCGCACACCTACGCCACGCCCGACGGCCCGGTGCCCGTGCTCGAGCAGGTCGAGGCCGAGATCGCCGCGGGCGCCATCGTCGCGGTCACGGGCTCGTCGGGCGCAGGGAAGACCACGTTGCTCTCGGTGCTCGGCGGCCTCGAGCGCCCGCAGCGCGGCTCGGTGGTGGTGGGTGGGCTCGATCTGGCGACCTTACGCGGCGACGGACTCGCCGAATATCGGCGGTCCACCGTGGGTTTCGTGTTCCAGGACTTCGGCCTCCTCGGCTCGCTCAGCGCGCAGGAGAACGTGGAGCTCGCGCTGACGTTCGCGGGCATCGGTATGCGGGCGCGTGCACGCCGCGCTACCGCCCTCCTCGACGCGGTCGGCCTTGCGCACCGGCGTTCCCACCGACCTGCCGCGTTGAGCGGCGGTGAGAGTCAACGGGTCGCGATCGCGCGGGCGCTGGCGAATGAACCCTCGCTGGTACTGGCCGACGAGCCGACGGGGAACCTCGACGAAAGCGCGACGGAAGCGGTGCTCGGGATGCTCACCGCACTGCCGGGCGATTACGGCTGCACTGTGGTGTTGGTCACGCACAATGCGCGCGTCGCGGCGCGCGCCGACCACCGATTCGCGTTGCGCGACCGCGCGCTCCTACCGGTGCCCGCGTGAGCTGGAGTGACGCGGTCGTGCTCGCCGGCCGCAGCGTGCGCCGTCGCGCCGGGCGTGCGCTGCTCACCGTGCTCGCGGTGGCGCTCGCGGCGACGCTCCTCACGTCGTTGTTGATCGCGAGCGGTGCGGCGCGCAGCCGTGTACTCGATCAGGTGAGCGCAGGTGGCCCGCTTGCCGGCATCGAGGTGGCGGCGGCGAAACCAGATCCGGGCGCGCTCGACTCCGACAAGCCGCGCCCCGGGCCGCCCCGCCCGATCGACGACGCGGCGCTACACCGAATCGAGCGGCTGCCGAACGTGAAATCGGTGGTGCCCGTTGTGGTGAACCCGGTGGTCATCGTGCCCCCGGTGCCCGCGGTGCGGGGCGCAACGGCGCGTAGTGCGCAAGCAAACCAAAGCGCGCTGATTCGCGAGACGCTGGTCGGCGCCGACTTCAGCCATCCCGGCGATCTCCCGGTGAGTGTGCTCGTGGGCCGCCTGCCGCACGCCGGATCGCTCACCGAAGTCGCCGTCACGCTCGGGTACGCACAGCGTTTCGGGCTCGACCGCCGGCATGCCGGCGCGGTCGTGGGCACCGAACTCGTCATCGGCGCGCCACGCCTGTACAGCGCACTGGGCCAGGTGCGGGGCCGGTGGACGCGCGCGGAAATCGTGGGCGTCGTCACGCAGCAAGCAGCCGCCGGCGACGTGATCGCGCCGATCGAGCAGGCGCAACTCGCACGGCAATGGACACGCCAAGGTGACTTGGCGACCGAGTTCGGCGTCGACCCGTCGCCCTACAGCGCACTGTTCGTGATTGCGAATGGCCTCGGGCATGTGGGCGCGGTGCGCCAGGAGATCAACAACATCGGGTTTTCCACGAGCGCTCCGGAAACCTTGATCGAATCGGTGCAGCGCTACCTGCACGTGGTGGAGATCGTGCTCACCGGCATCGGACTGATCGGCTTACTCATCGCCGCACTCGGCATTACGAACGCGATGCTCGCGGCCGTGCGCGAACGCCGTCGGGAGATTGGTGTGTTGAAAGCCATCGGCGCACGCGACCGCGATGTCAGGCGAATGTTCCTCATCGAAGCGGGCACGCTCGGCTTCCTCGGGGGCGCGCTCGGTTCGGTGTTCGGCTACCTCCTCGCGCGTGCCCTCGCGAACGTCGTGAACCGTTACCTCGCGCGCGAGCACCTCGCCGCGGTTTCGTTGGGGCTGCCGGTGGCGGTGCTGGCAGGAGCGATCGCCGGTGCAACCCTGCTCGCCCTGGTTGCGGGCACCCTGCCCGCGCAGCGCGCCGCGCGCCTCCCCGCTCGTCAGGCGATGGGCGACCGATGACCGGCCGCCGCGCATTTCGCGTCCCGTTTCGAGTGGCGGCGTATGTCGCCGGGTGCCTGGTCGCGGTGACGCAGTTGAGCGGGTGCGGCGGAAGCGGCCACGGCGCGCTGGGTGGCCAGGCACACGTCACGGTGCAGCCGTCGCAGACCTTCGTCGTCGTGGGTTCGGCAGCAACGGTGGGCGACGGGCTCGATCAGCCGATGCAGCAGGTGTGGGCGCGACTCGTGTGGCGCGAAGCGTTCCCGCGCTCGACGATTTTCGTGAACGCCGCGGTGAGAGACGCGACGGCCGCATCGGCGTTACAGGACCAGGTGCCGCTCGCGGCGGAACTGCATCCGGCGACCGTCGCGGTGTGGCTCGGATCGCAGGAAGCGTTCGACCGCGTACCGGTGGACGGCTTCGCGACGGACCTCCGTGCGGTGCTGGAACGTTTACGCGCGACCGGCGCGCGTGTGTTCGTCGGTGACGTGCCGCAACTCGGCGCCGTCCGCGCCGACGCCTACAACGCGGCGATCGCGCGCGTCGCCGCCGACGCCGGTGCGACACTTGTCCCGTTGCACGATCTGTCGGTCCGCCGCGGTGACGGTGACCCGGTGTTCGTCCCAAACCCCGCCGGACATCGCGCCATCGCGGACGCCTTTGTCGCGGCGATCAAGGGCCGAGCGCCATAGCCGTGTAACTACGCAGCGACCTCGGCGACCACTTCGAGAGCTTCGGGTTGCGCCGCGCCCAGGATGAGCGTGGTCACGCCGGCCTCACGGTAAGCGGCGAGCTTGTCGCGGATGCGTTCTTTCGGTCCCAACAGGGTGACCTCGTCGACCAATTCGAAAGGTACGGCCGCGATCGCTTCCTTCTTCTTGCCGTCGAGATAGAGATCTTGAATTTCCTTGGCGGCAGCTTCGTAGCCGTAGCGGCACGCGAGGTCGTTGTAGAAGTTGCGGCCGCGGGCGCCCATGCCGCCGACGTACAACGCGATCATCGGGCGGACGAAGTCGGCGAGCGCGTGGGGGTCGTCGCCGACGATGACGGTTGTGGTGGGCGCGACGTCGAACTGTTCGATCGACTTGCCGCCGCCGGCCTTCGCGAAGCCCGCTTCGAGCGCGGGACGGTAGGTCTCGCCGAAGCGGGTGGGCGAGAAGAAGATCGGCAGCCAGCCGTCGCCGATCTCGGCCGCGAGTTGCACGTTCTTAGGCCCGATCGCCGCGAGGTAGATCGGGATGTCGGCGCGGCGCGGGTGCACGATCAGCTTGAGCGGCTTGCCGAGCCCGGTCGCGTTCGCGCCCGAATAGGGGATGTCGTAGTGCTCGCCGTGGTGTTCGAGTGGTCGCTCACGACGCAGGATCTCGCGCACGATCTCGACGTACTCGCGCGTGCGTACGAGCGGTTTGCCGTAGGCCTGGCCGTGCCAGCCTTCCACCACCTGGGGTCCCGACGTGCCGAGCCCGAGCAGGAAGCGCCCGCCACTCATGCCGTCGAGCGTCGCGGCTGTCATCGCGGTCATCGCCGGTGTGCGCGCCGGCATCTGCATGATCGCACTGCCGAAATTCATGCGTTCGGTGCGCGCCATCATCCACGTGAGGGGCGTCACCGCGTCCGTGCCGTACGCCTCCGCGGTCCACGCGGAATGGAAGCCCAGCCGCTCCGCATGGGTCACGATGTCGACCGCCTGCGTGAGGCCGTTCGCCCAGTCCTGGTAGCCGAGGTTCACACCAAGCCGTAGCGCCATGCCCGCATCATTGCATCCCTCGCCGAGGCGTCGTCTGCTCGTAGCGTGACTGCTGGTGCAGTGGTCACACTGGTTCGCGATCGTGGGCCGCACCACCGCGGTCTACGTGGTGATCTTGGCCGCGCTACGCCTCGGTGGGCGTCGAGAGATCGCGCAGCTCGAGCCGTTCGACCTGGTGATCGTCCTGCTGGTCGCGAACGCCGTGCAGAACGCGATGGTCGGGGCCGACGTCACGCTCGGCGGCGGCATCCTGTCCGCGCTCACGCTGTTCGGCTTGAACTGGTTGGTGTCGTACCTCACGTTCCGATACCCGGAAGTTCGCAGGGCGGTGGAGGGTATTGGGCGGGTGGTGATCAGCAACGGCAAATTCGTCGACAAGGCCCTCCGCACGGAGCACCTGACCCCCGAGGACATCACGCGCATTGTGCAGGGTCGCCTCGACATCCACACCCCGATCGAGGAGATCGAGAAGGCGGTCCTCGAGGTCGACGGGACGGTGAGCGTGGTGCGGATGGACCACACGATTCTGCGCTCGAACGCGAAGCTGCCGAGCCGGCGGACGCGCCGGCGCTACCGACCGGTCGGGAACTGACTGCTCGCTAGGGTTGGCATAACGGTCGTACGGCGTGGGTTGGGAACCGGGTATGGCTTTGATCACGAATGTCATCAAGGGGTCGGACGCGAAGCGGCTGCTCCTCCTCGTCCACGGGTACGGGGCCGACGAGCGCGACCTCGGCGGGATCCTGCCCTATCTCGATCCTGACGGGACGTTCGCGGTGGTGCTCCCCCGCGGACCGATCGCGGTGCCCGGCACACCCGGGTTCGCCTGGTACGACTTCGGCGCCGAGAACCCCGAGGCCGCGTTCAACGCCGCGGTCGACGAACTCGACGACCTGCTCGACACCGCCTGCGAGGAGCAGGGGTTCGCACGCGAAGAAGCCGTCGTGGGTGGGTTCTCTCAGGGCGCCGGCGTGACCCTTGCGCTCGCGCTCCGCGCAAGCGATCGCCCGCGGCCGCTCGCGGTGCTGGCGATGAGCCCGGCGCTTCCCGGCCCGATCGACGTGCGCGCGCGTGTGCCGGTGCTCGTACAGCACGGCACCTACGACCCGCTTGTGCCGGTGCAACGTTCGCGCGACTTGGCGCGAACGTTGCGCAAACAGGGCGTGCCCACCGTGTACCGCGAGTATCGGATGGAGCACCAGGTCGCGCGGGAGAGCTTGCAAGACGCGCGGGCGTGGCTCGAGCGGCTGTTCGCCGGTGAGATGCCCGACGAGGAAGTGCCCGAAGATCCGATCGAGCTCGTCCCGCCCGTCACC
>JAODBJ010000279.1 GCA_025463905.1 Actinomycetes bacterium | reverse complement strand
GCGCGCTCGCGCGCCTCGGGCGACTCGAAGACGCGCGCGCAGCGCTGCAAGCGGGATGCAGCGTGGCACGCGAGCGCGGGCTCGTCTACGACGAAGTGCTCGTGCTCGCGACGTGGGCGGCCCTGCTGCCCGACGACGGTCGCGCACCAACCGACGCCGACCTCGCCATGCTCGGCATCGAGCGCGTACCTGTGATGCTCACCCCCGCGGGTTAACGCCGCGGAACGAGCGCGGCCAGACTTAGCGGGACCAGCGTGGGTCGCCGAAGCCGGAGTACGTCTCCACGAGTCGCACCTGCTGCGGGTTGCCCTGGATGATCGAGTAGTGCTGGTCGCTGATGCACCACGGCACCGTGGCGTTCGGTTCCGTCGGTCCGCATAGCTGAGCATCGGCGGGCGGCTGCGGCCCTCCGTTGTCGGGGTCGAGCTGGGTGTGCGGGCAGAGTCCGTGGCTGAAGTCGCAGAAGGGCTCCGGCCCCCAGTCGATCGTCATCGTGAAGCGTTCCGACGGGTCGGCGTCTTTCGACAGGACGACGTTGTGGGTTCCGTCCGGGCTCGTGAACAGCGTGAGGTCGTAGTTGATGGGATGGTCGCCGGTGACGAACGTCAGCGTCGCCGTCACTCCGCCGTTCTCGACCGGCGGTGCCGTGTCGCCCGGTTGCAGCGTGCCGCTCGTGGTTGTGAGGTGGAACACCGAATCGCCCGAGCCTTGGCGACCGCCGACCAGCCCGTAGAAGCTCGTCGGTCCCGCCGTCAACACGAGGCGGTTGAAGACCGCGCCCGGGTCCACGGTGACGATGTAGTTGTCGTCGAGCGGGGCAGGGCCTTGCGGGGTGGCCGTCGCGGAGTCGAGGGTCGTCGTGCCGATGAGGCTGTTGTCGAGGTACTCGGTGACGGTGAGGGTGCCTCGCCCCTCCACGCGGAGGTCGGCGCTTTGGACCTTCTTGCCGGCGAGGCTCGGATCGCTACCGAGTTGGAGCGTCAGCGCTTCGCTGCGGTCGCCGTCGACTCGGCCCGAACGCGCGCTCGGACGGACTTCCTGGAAGCAGACGCCGATCTTGCCTTGGAAACGGCCGAGCGTCGCACCCTCGGGCGCCGACGCAAACACGTGCATCAGGTCCGGGCTTTCCGCAAACGAACGGTTGCAACCATCGCCGGAGTTGATCTTCTGCGTGAGCGTCGGGCTTGACGGCGGCGTGTATTTGAACGCCGTCTTCGGCCCGACGTGCAGCGTGAGGTCGCCGACCGCCGTCACCGCCGACGCCGGTGCACCTCCCGCGGCCACTGCGTATGCGACGGCCAGCGCCAAGAGCGCGGCCCTCCGGCGAACGTTCCCCACCATGTTGCGCCCCCAGCCCTTCGTAACCGGCATGTCCTGTGCCGATCGCAATTTCGTGTGATGGTAGGACCACCCATTGGGACAACGCCAGGCGAATCCGCCCCGTCCCACGCGAGCGCGACCAAAGAAGTTGTCTCAGGGTCGGTGTAGCGTCCTCGCCGATAGGTCCGTGAGGGTGTTTTGCTAGCCTCGCCGGTCCGCCCGGTTCGCAGTGTTGCGTAGTGGTTTGCAGTGTTTCGCAATTGTTCCTGCTGCTGGGCGCCAACCGATTCCTGCTCCCATGGGAGCCCGCAGCTTGGGCTGCGGTCCGAAGGAGGTACCGGCCGATGCGGCCGTACGAGGTCATGGTCATTCTCGACGCGGAGCTGGACGAGGAGACGGTCCGGGCGAACGTCGAACGTTGGCTCCAGTCACTCGAAGCACGAGGCGCGGAACGCGGCTACGTCGACTTCTGGGGCAAACGCCGGTTTGCGTATGCGGTGAATCACCGCACCGAGGGCTACTACGTGGTCTTCCAGGTGCGGTCGGAGCCGCCCGCGATGGACGAGTTGCACCGGGTGCTCTCCCTTGCAGACGAAGTTATCCGCCACAAGGTCTTGCGCGTTCCTGAGTCGGTCTACGGGCCGCCGAAACTCGCCGGGTCGCAGTCGGCGGAGTCCTAGGGAGGACCCACAGTCATGGCGAACAACCTCAACTCGATCACCGTCGTCGGCAACATCACGCGCGACCCCGAGATGCGTTTCACGCCGAGCGGCGTGTCGAAAGTGACCTTCGGCGTCGCGGTCAACCGGTCGTGGCGCAACCAGCAGTCGAACGAATGGGAGGAGCAGACCAGCTTCTTCAATGTCGTGTGCTGGCGCGAACTCGCCGACAACGTCGGCGCGTCGCTGAAGAAGGGCACGCGAGTGGTCGTCACCGGCCGGCTCGAGCAACGCAGCTGGGAAACCGAGCAGAACGAGAAGCGCAGCGTCGTCGAGATCGTCGCCGACGAGGTCGGCCCCAGCCTGCGATTCGCGACGGCCGAGATCCATCGCGTCGAGCGCAGCGGGCCCGGTGGACCCGGTGCCCCGACTGGCGGGGGCGGGGGCGGCAACGCTCCCAGCACCGCGGGTGCCGCTGCCGGCGGTACCGCTCCGAACTACGACGACTACGGCGAGGAACCCTTCTAATGGCACGCAGGAAAGGTGCGCCCCCCGCCAAAGAGCGGCGGGTCACGAAGAAGAAGACGTCGATCCTCACGTCCGAACGCATCGAGTGGATCGACTACAAAGACGTCAACTTGCTGCGCCGCTTCATGTCGGAGCGGGCGAAGATCCGGGCGCGGCGCGTCACGGGCAACGATCAGCAGCAGCAGGCGGCCGTTGCGCGCGCGATCAAGGTGGCGCGCGAGATGGCGTTGTTGCCGTACAGCGTGCGGCAGGTCACGCAGCGAAGCAAAGGTCGTCGCGACCGAGACCGTGATGGCGGCGACCGCGGTCGCGGTGCGCCCGAGTCCTCGGAAGCTACGGATGTTGCATTGTCCGACGTCGCGGCGCCTGAGGTCGACAGCATCGACGTCGAGGCATTCGAAGGCAACGGCGCCGGCTCGCTCGACGGCGGCCTCGACAGCGTGGCCACCGGCGAGGAGGCGTAATGCGAATCGTTCTGCGTGACGACGTCGACAATCTCGGCCAAAAGGGCGACATGGTCGATGTCGCCGACGGCTACGCCCGCAACTTCCTCGTCCCGCGGGGCCTCGCAATCAAGGCGACGCCGGGTGCGCAGAAGCAAGCCGACGCGATGAAGCGCAACCGAGAGGCGCAAGACCGTCGCAGCCGCGAGGGCGCCCAGGCGCTGGCCGACAAACTGGCGGGCGGAACGGTGGAGCTGAAGGTGCGCGCCGGTGAAGGCGGTCGTCTGTTCGGATCGGTGACCGCCGCCGACATCGCGGACGCGGTGCAAGCACAGCTCGGCGTGGAACTCGATCGGCGCAAGCTCGATCTCGACGAACCGCTGAAGGAATTGGGCGTTGTCGACGTTCGCGTGCGGTTACACCCCGACGTTGACGCCGCCGTGCGGATCGCAGTAGTGGCGGCGCAGTAGTTCCTGCGAGAACTTCGCGCAGGACTTTGCTGCGTCGTCCACAAGCGTTCCTCACCGTTACCCACACCCTTCGCCAGTCCGACCTGATGCCGACGCGCCTGTTCGCAGGTGTGGGGTCCGCGTCGCTGTCGTACCCGACGTCCACACTGTGGATGTCGGGGCCTGCAATCCACAGGCAAGACACAGGGTTACGCCTCTATCACCTCACAGGCCGTGGGTGCGAGATTGCACCGCTGTCTAGGGGAGCGCACGGGGGACTGAGTGGTTCATTCGATCGATGAGGTGCGGCACCGTCCGTCGTTCGACGGTGGTCGGATCCCGCCGCACAATCTCGAGGCGGAAGAGTCGCTCCTCGGCGCAATGATGCTGTCGCGCGAGGCGATCCACGCGGCGATCGAAGCGCACATCGACCGCGCAGACTTCTACAAACCCGCGCACGGCCAGATCTACGACGCGATCTACGGATTGCAGGCCCGGGGTGAGCCGGTCGACCCCGTGTCGGTCGCCGAGGAGTTGCGACGCGCCGGCACGCTCGATGCGCTCGGTGGCAGCAAGACGTTGTTCGAGATCCAGGCGTCGACACCCGCGTCGGCAAACGCGGCGCACTACGCGCAAATCGTTTCGAACCATGCGTTGCTGCGTCGCCTCATCGGTGTCGCGGGCGACATCACCGAGATGGGCTATGCGGCGCAGGACGACGTCGACGAGACCCTCGACAAGGCGGAGTCGCTCATCTTCGAAGTCGCCGAGAATCGGGTCGCCGACACGTTGGTGCCGCTGTACCCGGTGCTCGAACAGACGATGGACCATCTCGCGCAGCTCTACGAGCGCGAAACGAACCTCGTCGGCGTGCCGACCGGGTACCGCGACCTCGACAACCTGCTGCTCGGCTTGCAGCCATCGACGTTGGTGATCGTCGCGGCGCGCCCCGGTCAAGGCAAGACGTCGTTCGCGCTCGGCGCCGCACTTGAAGTCGCGCTCGTCGCGCGCAAGCCGGTGCTGTTCTTCTCGATGGAGATGGGCCACCTCGAGCTCACGAAGCGATTGCTGGCCTCCGAAGCGCGCATCGACGCCCGCAAGTTGGCCACCGGCCGGCTCACCGAAGCGGAGTGGCCGAAACTGAACCAAGCGGTCGGCCGGCTCGCCGAGGCACCGTTCTTCATCGACGACAACCCGCACATCTCGGTCATGGAGATGCGGGCCAAGGCGCGGCGGGTCAAGGCGAAACACGGCGGCCTCGGGCTGATCGTCATCGACTACTTGCAGCTGATGTCGAGCACCCGACGGGTCGAGAGCCGCCAGGTGGAGGTATCGGAACTGTCGCGAGGACTGAAGATCCTCGCCCGCGAGTTGGAGGTGCCGGTCATGACGCTGGCGCAGCTGAACCGGCAGGTCGAGTACCGCCAAGACAAGCGGCCGATGCTCGCCGACCTTCGCGAGAGCGGGTGTCTTGTCGCGAGCACTGAAGTGTCGCTCGCCGACGGCACCACCGAGACGCTCGGCGAATTGCTCGCTCGCCGTGCGCGCAATATCGAGGTGTGCACGGTCGACGAGCACTTCCGGATGGGTACGGGGGTGATGACGCATGTCTTTCCGAGCGGCACCAAGCCCGTGTTCGAGTTACGGCTCGCGTCGGGCTGCAGCGTCACCGCCAGCGCGAACCATCCGTTCCTCACGATCGATGGTTGGCAACAGCTCTCCGGGCTGCACGCGGGCTCGCGGATCGCGTCGACGCGCGCCGGCGGCGTCGAGGTGCGCCGCGACACCATCCCGGCCGCCATCTGGGACTACATGGAGCACAAGGGCATGCTGGTCGACGGCCTGCGCGCGCACGACATGGTCGAACGGCTCGGCCAGGGTGTGGGTTGCCATTCCGTCTACGCGGAGGGCGTGTCGCGATCGTTGATGCGCCGCATCGCAAACGGGCTCGACGACCAATTCCTCAACGATCTCGCGTATTCCGACGTGCTGTGGGACGAGGTCGTCGCGATCGTGCCGAAGGGTGAGGAGCCCGTATACGACGCGACGGTGCTCGGCACGCACAACTTCGTGGCCGACGGCGTGGTGGTGCACAACAGCATCGAACAAGACGCCGACGTCGTGATGTTCATCTACCGCGACGACTACTACAACGAGAACTCCGAACAACGCGGCCTCGCCGAGATCATCGTGGCGAAGCACCGCAGTGGTCCTACCGGAACGACGAAGCTCGTGTTCCTCGATCAGTACACGAAGTTCGCGGACCCGGCGCCCGACTGACCCCAGTAATCCGGCTGAGCGGGCAAAGCAACCGTGCTCACGGCGACGCTGCTCGCGCTCGCCGCGGCGGCGTTGCACGCCGCGTGGAACCTGCTCGTCAAGACCAGCGCGGAACGAGATCTCGCGGCGTGGGGCCAATTTGTCGCCGGTGGGTTGCTGTTCGCGCCGGTGCTGCTGTTCACCGGCCT
>JAODBJ010000266.1 GCA_025463905.1 Actinomycetes bacterium | reverse complement strand
CCGCGCTGCGCGAGGAATCCCGCGCCGCGATCGAAGTCATTCTCGGCACCGCGGCATGGTTGGTGGTCGCCGGGCTCGTCGAAGGGTTCGTCACTCCGGCGGGCCTCGGATCGGTGCCTGTGTTCGTGATCGGTTTTGGGCTCGGCGCGATCTATTGGGGACTGGTGTGGTGGCGCGGGAAGCCGCTCATAGTCGCGCCCGCTCTTTGAGCCGCAGATACGCGCCGACGCACGCTTCGTTGAGCTGACCGGGCGCGGCGTCGATCACGTCGGCACCGGCGTGGCGCAATCGAGCTGCAACGCGAGCGCGAGCGTCGTGTACGTCGATCGCGATCGCGGCGGCGTACGTGTCGCGTGCAATACGCGGAGGTGTGCGCACCGCGGCGTCGAGGTCCGGGTCCCGCAACGACGCGACCACCACCGCGTGACGCTTGGCGATCACTGGTACGGCTGCGAGCAGCGATTGGCCCGCAGCCTCGTCGACGATGTCGGTGAGCACGAGCACGAGCGCGCGCTTCGCGCCTCCGACGTTGCGGAACGCAAGGTCGTAGTCGCTGTCGGTCGAACGCGGCTCGAGGTCGAAGATCGCCCGCACGACGGCGTCGCCACCCGCGCGTCGCGGCCGGATCCGGCGGCGCACTTCCCGGTCGAACGCGATCACGCCGCAGCGGTCGCCGATCTCGTCGGCGACGAGCGACACCGCCGCGACGGCGTCCACCGCGGCATCGAGGCGCGTGAGCCGCACGCCGTTCGTGCCGATGCTCGGTGCGGTCATCAAGCGGCCCGTATCGAGGAGGCACACGACGTCGCGGTCTTGTTCGACGCGGTATTGGTTGCTCATTGGCCGCCCGACACGCGCGGTGGCCCGCCAGTTGATCTGGCGCACGTCGTCGTCGGGGAGGTAGTCGCGGATCGATTCGAACTCCGTACCGAGGCCGAGTGGGCCGCGCGTATGCCGGCCCGGCTCCCGGAACCGGCCTCGCCGTACTGCGATCGCGAGCGCACGGGCCGCGGGCAGGTCGGGGTACACGAGCAGTTCGGTACGACCCGCGCCGGAGAAGAACCACGAGCCGAGTCCGAGCGGGCCTTCGCGGCGGGCAGCGACCGCCGGGAGCTCGTGGCGGCCGCGGCGGCGCGCGATCAGTTGCGCGTCGAGATTGCCGTCACTTTCCGAGGGCGTGATAAGGACGTCGGGGACGGCCGGTTGACGAACCACGACCCGGCCCCGGCCCTCGGCGGTCGCTTCTACCTTCAAGCTCACGGCACGACCGCGGGCAACGATGCCGGGCAGCGAACGCCGGAGCCGGAGGTCGCGACGCGCGGCCAGCGCATCGGCCACGATCGCGACGGCCAGTGCAACTCCCAACGCGTACACGACGCCCGCGGGCAACACGAGCGCAAGGAGCGCGATCACCAACAGCACCAATGCCGCGCGCGGCGTCGGGCTCATCGCGGAACGGGTACGGCGCGTACCGCCGCTTCCACGGCGTTGTCGGCGGTATAGCGCTCGAGCTCCGCTTCCGGTCGGAGCTGCAAGCGGTGGCGCAGCACCGATGGCGCGACCGTCGCGACGTCGTCGGGTACGACGAACGCACGGCCGCTGAGACGAGCCGCCGCCTTCGCCGTGGCGAGCAGGTGCACAGCCGCGCGCGGGCTCGCGCCCAGAGACACGCTCGGCAACTCACGGGTCCGGCGCACGATCGCGACGGCGTACGCCATCACCTCGTCGCTCACCGTGGTTGCGTCGACGTCGGCCCGCGCGGCGGCGAGATCTTCTCGGGTTGCGACCGCCTGCACATCGTCGAGCGTTGCCGGCGCCACGCCGTGATGGGCCAAGTGCAACATTCGCTGCTCGTCGGCTTCGCTCGGGTACACGACGTCGAGCTTGGCGAGGAAGCGGTCGAGTTGCGCTTCGGGAAGCGGATACGTGCCCTCGTATTCGATCGGGTTCTGGGTCGCGATCACGAGGAACGGGTCGGGGAGCGGGTGGGGGGTTCCGTCGACGCTCACCTGCCGTTCCTGCATCGCTTCGAGCAGCGCCGCTTGCGTTTTCGGCGGCGTGCGGTTGATCTCGTCCGCGAGCAGCAGGTTCGTGAACACCGGGCCCTGCCGGAACGCGAGATCGCCGGCGCGCAGCGTCATCGTGCCGGTGAGGTCGGACGGCAGCATGTCGGGAGTGAATTGCACCCGGCGGAACTCCACACCGAGGCTGCGCGCGAACGCGTTCGCGACGAGCGTCTTCGCAACGCCCGGCACACCCTCCAGGAGCACATGGCCGCCGACCGCGGCCGCCGCGAGCATCACGTCGACCACGTACTCCTGCCCGACGACGACCTTGCGCACCTCTCGGATGACCCGATCGCGCAGTTCCCTCACTCGTTCCTCCCGATGTCCCATCGTTCGACGCGCGTGAGCGCGCGCCCGATCATGACGACGTCGTCGTCGGTGACTGCACCTCGCAGCATGGCGTGCGCTTCCTCTTCGGAAAGACCGAGCGAGCGTCCGGCGCGTTCGTAGTCGGCCGGGCCGGCTTCGGGTCCGAGGCCAGCGCGCTGCGCGATTCGGGCGCGTAGCGCGGTACGAACCGGCGCGACGGCGTTGTCGCGATCGCGCGTACGTTCCAGCGTGATCGCGAGTGCGTCGACGTATTCGCGTCGTGGAGGTGGAAGCACGCGTTCAGTCGCTTCGGGTGGGCCGAGGCGCCGGCCGCGCGCCCACACGAACAACAGCGCGGCGAGCGCGAGCCCGACGAACGCCAGTTTCCACGCGCTCGGGATTGCGCTAAATCCTCGTGCCGCGCCGTAGCCGTGCACTCCTTCGGCGAACACGACCGGCTGATGCGCGCCGCCTGCGAGCACGAGACCGAAGCCGGCGTTGTCGACGGCATCGAGGTTCGCATTCGTGAGCGGTGAGACGTCGGCGAGGAACAGGATCTCGCCGCGGCCGACGGGTTCCGTCGTGACGAGCGCGTGGCCCTCGCCACCGACGACCGCCCTCGACGTCCCGTTCCGCCGCCACATGCCACCGCCGTTCGTATTGACGCGCGTGATGTCTTCGAACGGGGCGTGGGTGGAGGCGAACGCGCTCCGGTCGCTGAGCGTCCATATCGGAGGGCGGTCGCGGAGCCGGTGAAGGTAGCGATCGGCCCCGTTGCCGCCGATCACCAACCGGCCGCCGTTCACCACGAACTGCAACGCCACGCCGGCTTCGTTCTCGGTGAGCACATCGGGGTCGAGGATCATCAGCGTCGCCGCTGGGTTGATGGCGGCCTGCACGAAATCGCCCCGCTGCCGCGACACGCCGTGCCCGTCGTGGGTCAACAGCGCCGCGTACGCGGCCAGGCCGCCCGGTGCGGTCGCGTACGACGACCCGGGGGTACCGGTGGGTTCGCTTCCGCCGACCGACTGGTCGACTGCCCGCGCGACGAGATTCAGCGCGATGAGACCGAGCACGACCCCCGCCACGACCCGCACACCGATCGGAACGCGGTTGACGAGTGATCGCAACGAGGTCATCGGCGGCTCGCGTCGTCGAGCACGCGCGGCCACTGCTCGCGAGCCGCTTGCACGTCGGCCCCGACTGCACTGCCGCCGCCGTACGCCACTTCTTCGAAGCGGGCCGCGAGTTCGTCGAACGTGTCGGAACCCAACCGGCGGCGCACTTCGTTCGTGGTGAGCGACGGGCGATAACGGATCGCGCCGCGCTGGTCGAGCCGTAGCAGCCCAGCGCGGAAGCGCAACCGGAGTGCTTGTGCAAGGTCGCCCGCTCGTTCGGCCGCGTCGGCTTCGCGCTCGAGCGCCCCGGGGTCCTCGCGACGCGCGCCCCCGACCGCGCGCTCACCCGTCGAGACTCCGACCGTGCGTCCGGCCCGCACGAGGAACACGATCAACGCCGCCGTCGCCAGCACGAGCACGAGCGACACCGCCGCCCAGGTCGGTCCCGGCAGCGCCCGGAACGCCGTCGAGATCGCGTTCCCAACGCCGCGAAGGCGGTCGCCCAGCCACTGCAGCGGCCCGCGCAACGGGCGCGGGGTCGGCGCGTGCCGGAAGCGACGATCCGACAGGATGTGCCGAGCGTCGGATCGGGCGCGTTCGGGGTCGACCCGCGCGCGCAGCACGTCAGGCGTGCGCCGTATCGAGACGGTGCACAGCCATCTGCACGTCGAAGCCTTCCTTACGGATGCGCAAGTCGAAATAGAGCACGACGATGGCGCAGGCGAGGAACGGGGTCGTGAGCAATGACGTGACCGCGCCCGACACGCCACCCACTGTCGCGATCGCGACGCCGCCGTGTACGCGGCTGCGTATCCCGAGCGCGAGTCCGCCCGCGATCGAGAACGACACGACGAACGTGAGAAGGGCGCCGAGATAGTGCACCGCGAAGCACGGCCAGAATCGGTGCTTCACGAGCGCGAAGGACCGGTTGAGCGCTTGACCGATACGCAGACGTTCGAGCAGCAACGCCGGCATGGCGACCGCCAACGACACCTGCAACCAGATACCGGGGATCCCGCACATCAACCCGCCGACCAGGACAAGCACGTTCACGAGCAGCGCGAGCCCCAACACCGAACGGCCGCGTCGCATCGCGAAACGGGCCGATGCACCCGCCGTGGTCGGGCCCGCATCGAGGTACGCATCGGCGATGACACGCGTGACGGCCGCCACTGCGAGCGCGTTCGAGAGCAACGCGATAACCGTGATCACGAGGTTGCCGGCGAGCGGCACCCAGATCGAGTCGCGTGGGCTGAACACCGTGCTCGCGTTCGCGGTCGCGTCCGACGGCGTGCTGCTCAGCGTGATCAGCACGTTGAGCAACTGCACCGGCAGCACGATGAGTGCGGTGACCCGCATGAGCGTGCCGAACCGTGCCCGGTAGAGCGCTACCGCGGCGTCGAGGATTTCACCGACGCCGCGCGGCCGGAGGTTTGTGAGCACGGGCGAACGTTAGGTGCGGTGCCCGGCCCAGTCGGGGTTGTTGATCAGAGCGTTCGGATGAGCGCGGCATCGCCCTGGCCGCCGCCACCGCACAACGCGGCTGCGCCGGTGCCGCCACCGCGGCGGCGCAGCTCGTTGATGAGCGTGAGCACCACACGCGTGCCCGACATGCCGACGGGGTGGCCGAGTGCGATCGCGCCGCCGTTGACGTTCACGATGTCGTCGTTCACGCCGAGGTCGCGCATGGCCGCGATGCCCACCGCGGCGAACGCCTCGTTCAACTCGAACAGGTCGATGTCGGAGACACTGAGATCGGCGTGTTGCAGCGCCCGCTTGATGGCGCGAGACGGCTGCGTGAGCAGCGACGGGTCGGGGCCGGCGACCATGCCGTAGCCGATCAACTCGGCGAGCGGCTCGGCGCCGAGTTCAGCCGCCTTCTCACGGCTCGTGACGATGACCGCGGCGCCGCCGTCGGAGATCTGGGACGCGTTGCCGGCGGTGATGGTGCCGTCCTTGCCGAACGCCGGGCGCAGGCCGCCGAGCGACTCGGCGGTCGTGCCGGGGCGCACGCCTTCGTCGGTGTCGACCACGAGCGGGTCGCCTTTGCGCTGCGCGATCGACACCGCCGTGATCTCGTCGGCGAAACGCCCTTCCTTCTGCGCGGCCGCGGCGCGCTCGTGGCTCTTGGCCGCGAGGTCGTCTTGCAACTCGCGCGTGATGCCACCGACCTGCCCGGCGTACTTGTCGGTGCCGGTGCCCATGTGCACGCCGTCGAACGCGCACCACAAGCCGTCGTGGACCAGGGAGTCGATGATCTCGCCGTTGCCCATTCGGTAGCCCTCGCGCGCCTTCGGGAGGAGGTAGGGCGCGTTCGTCATCGATTCCATGCCGCCCGCCACCACCACTTCGGCGTCGCCGGACTGGATCATCTGGTCGGCGAGGTAGATGGCGTTGATGCCGGAGAGGCACACCTTGTTCACGGTCATCGCCGGCACGCTCATCGGCACGCCCGCCTTCTGCGCGGCCTGGCGCGACGTGATCTGGCCCGCGCCGGCTTGGAGCACCTGGCCCATCAGCACGTAGTCGACCTGGTCGGCGCCGATCCCTGCACGCTCGAGCGCGGCTTTGATCGCGATGCCACCGAGGTCGGCGGCGCTCAGGGACGCGAACGCGCCTGAGAGCTTCCCGATCGGGGTGCGAGCCAACGAAACGATCACGGAGCCGGGCATGAGTCCTCCCTAAAGACACTGCCTCGAAGTCGAGGCGGTCAGTGTAGAGACGGGTGGTCGAATCTCGCTACTGGCCGGTAGCTTCGGGTCCATGCCCGACGAAATTGCTGCGATTCGCACCGCCATTCTCGAGGACGCGCCTGCCGACGTGATCGGCGCACTCCCGCTTCCGGCGACGTTCCGCGCCGCGGTCGTCCGAGCCGACGAGCAAGAAATGTTCGCCGGCATACCGTCGGAAGAGAAGGACCCGCGCAAGTCGACCCACATCGACGAGGTGCCGCTTCCCGAGCTCGCGCCCGACGAGGCGTACGTGGCGGTGATGGCGAGTGCCATCAACTTCAACACCGTGTGGACGTCGATCTTCGAACCGCTGCCGACGTTCCAGTTCTTGAAGCGCCTCGGCAAGGAAAGCGTGTGGGGCGCCCGCCACGACCTGCCGTACCACGTGATGGGCAGCGACGCCGCGGGCGTGGTGTTGCGAGTCGGTTCCGCGGTGCGCAACTGGAAGCCGGGCGACAAAGTCACCGTGCACTGCAACTACGTCGACGACCAGGACCCGTCGGCGCACGACGATTCGATGATGGCCTCCAACCAGCGCATCTGGGGCTTCGAGAGCAATTTCGGCGGTCTCGCCGAGATCTCGGTGGTGAAGGCGAACCAACTGATGCCGAAGCCCGCGCACCTCACGTGGGAGGAGTCGGCCTGCAACGCGCTGTGCAATTCCACGAGCTACCGCATGATCGTGAGCAAGAACGGTTCGCACATGACGCAGGGTCAGACGGTCCTGATCTGGGGCGCGACCGGCGGCATCGGCGCGTACGCGGTGCAGTACGTGTTGAACGGGGGTGGCACGCCGGTCGGCGTGGTGTCGTCGCCGGAGCGCGCCTCGCTGTTGCAGGAGCTCGGCTGCGAGCACGTGATCGACCGGCGGGCGGAGGGCTACAAGTTCTGGAAGGACGACAACACCCAAGACCCCTCGGAGTGGCGGCGCTTCGGCAAGCAGATCCGCGAGTTGACCGGCAAGGACCCCGACATCGTGTTCGAGCACCCCGGTCGCTCCACGATGGGCGCTTCGGTGTTCGTCGCGAAGCGGGGCGGGATGATCATCACGTGCGCGGCGACGTCGGGGTTCAACATCGAATACGACAACCGTTACCTCTGGATGAACCTCAAGACGTTGAAGGGCTGTCACTTCGCCAACGACCGCGAAGCATGGGAGGCGAACCGGCTGATCAGTGAAGCGCGGATTCACCCGACGCTCTCGATGGTGTTCGACCTCGTCCACACCGCCGACGCCGCTTACGAGGTGCACCACAACCTCGGTGAAGGCAAGTACGGCGTGTTGTGCCTCGCCCCCGAGGAAGGCCTCGGTGTCACCGACCCGCGCACGCGCGAAGCGCACATCGACGCCATCACCCTCTTCCGTCGCTACGCCTGAAGGAGGAACGTTTGATGTTCACCGAGATCGACCATGTGGCGATCGCCGTCAACGACCTCGAGGCAGCGATCGACTACTACCGCGAGACGTTCGGTTGCGACGTCGATCACCGTGAGGTCGTGGAGAAGGACGGCGTCGAGGAAGCGTTGCTGCGCGTCGCGGATTCCTACATCCAGCTCCTCACACCGACGCGCGACGACTCACCCGTCGCGAAGTACCTCGCGACGAAAGGCGAGGGCATCCATCACGTCGGCTACCGCGTCGACGATTGCGCGAGCGCGCTCGAATCCGTGAAGAGCCACGGCTACCGCGTGATCGACGAACAGCCGCGACCCGGCAGCCGTGGCACCACCGTGGCGTTCGTACACCCGAAGACCGCATTCGGAACCCTCATCGAACTCGTGCAAGAGTGAGTGCTTGAGAGAGGGAGCGATCGCGCTCGCCGGCGGGCGCGCCCTCGCGTTCTGCGAATGGGGAGATGCGGGCGGTTCGCCCGTGGTGTTGTTCCACGGCTCGCCCGGCTCGCGTCTGTTTTGCCCCGACGACGACGCGACCCGCGACGCCGGCGTGCGCCTCGTCACCTTCGATCGACCCGGGTACGGATTGTCGGCACCGCGGCCGGACCGCCGCCTCCTCGACACCGCGGACGACGTCGCCGCTCTGCTCGACCATCTCGCGATCGATCGCTGTGCGGTGATCGGTTGGTCAGGCGGCGGTCCGTTCGCAGTTGCGACGGCCTACGCGCTGGCCGAACGGGTCACGCACCTCTCCGTGGTCAGCGCGCCGGGTCCGCTCGACGAAGTGCCCGATGCGTGGGAGCGACTCGGCGAGTACCGCCGCCCCACTGCGGAGATGGCGCGGCGGGAACCGGCGCGCTCCGTCCGGGCGATTGCCCGCCACATGGGGCCGTTCCTCGAGGATCCGGTTTCGTTCCTCGGCCGCAACGACCCGGTGTTGAGGGGCGCGGCCTATCCGATGCTCGTCGCCCAGGTCACTGAGGCGACGCGGCAGGGCGCCGGCGGAATTGCCGCCGACCTCGTCGCGATGTGGTGCAACTGGGGCTTCACGCTCGCCGACGTCGATACGCCGGCCCGGGTGTTCCACGGCGCGCTTGATCCGAACAACGGTTCCGATGCGCGGTGCTACGGCGAGAACATGCCAAATGCGTCGCTCACGGTGTGGGACGACACCGGGCACCTCGGGGTCATCGTGCATTGGAGCGGGTTGCTCGCGGCTGCCGTTGCGACCGCGGGCGGAGTCTGAGCGGTAACTGTTTCGCCCGGCGAGAGTCGAACAACCTCGTGCCCACGTCACTCTCGAAGGAGCAGGATGGTTGCGAAGCCCGGACTCGATAGCAGAGAGTCGTCCGCCGGTAGCCTCACGACCATGTCGGACGAAGAGGCCCGCGACGAGGAAACGCAGGCGCAGGGCGAGCCCCCGTCGGCCACCGTCGCCCGCACTCTCACCCCCATCGAGGATCGCCTCGACGAGCTCGCGAAGCTGAAAGAAGAAGCGCTGCACGCCGGCAGTGAGGCCGCCGCCGAACGTCAGCACAAACGCGGCAAGCTCACCGTTCGAGAGCGCATCGACCTGTTCGTCGACCCCGGCACCTTCGTCGAGCTCGACATGCTTGCCCGTCACCGCGCGGTCGGTTTCGGTATCGAGAACAGCCGCCCGCTCACCGACGGTGTGGTCACCGGGTGGGGCATGGTCGACGGCCGCAAGGTGTTCCTCTTCGCCCAAGACTTCACGATCTTCGGCGGCGCGCTCGGCGAGGTCTACGCGCAGAAGATCCACAAGGTGATGGACCTCGCCGAATCCGTCGGTGCGCCTGTGGTCGGGTTGAACGACGGTGGCGGCGCGCGCATTCAGGAAGGCGTCGTGTCGCTCGACGCCTACGGCGGCATCTTCTTCCGCAATGTCAAGGCATCCGGTGTGGTGCCCCAGATCAGCGTGGTGCTCGGGCCGTGCGCCGGTGGCGCGGTCTACTCGCCCGCGATGACCGACTTCATCTTCATGGTGAAGGGCACGTCGCTCATGTTCATCACCGGGCCCGAGGTTGTGAAGTCGGTGACGGGTGAAGACGTCACGCAGGAGCAACTCGGCGGCGCGATGACGCACGCGACGAAGTCGGGCGTCGCAACGTTCGTCGCCGACGACGAGCAGTCGTGCCTCCAGATGGTGCGGTACCTCTTGTCGTTCCTGCCGTCGAACAACCTCGAAGACCCGCCCTATTACGCGCCCACCGACGACCCCGACCGTTCGTGCGACGGCATCCCCGCACTCATGCCTGACGCGTCGAACAAGCCGTACGACATGAAGAAGGTGATCGCCGAAGTCGTCGACGACGGCGACTTCTTCGAAGTGTTCCCGCTCTGGGCGATGAACATCGTTTGCGGGTTCGCCCGCATCGACGGGCACGTCGTCGGCATTGTCGGGAACCAGCCGCAGGTGTTCGCGGGTTGTCTCGACATCGAAGCATCGGAAAAGGCGGGCCGGTTCGTTCGGACGTGCGACGCGTTCAACATTCCGCTGCTCACGTTCGTCGACGTTCCCGGCTACCGGCCCGGCACCGACCAGGAATACGGCGGCATCATCCGTCACGGCGCCAAGATCCTCTACGCGTACTGCGAGGCGACCGTCCCGCGGATCCAGATCATCACCCGCAAGGGCTACGGGGGCGCGTACGTGTCGATGAACTCGAAGTCGATCGGCGCCGACCTCGCGTTTGCGTGGCCGTCGGCGGAAATCGCGGTCATGGGGCCCGCGCCCGCGGTGGGGATCATTTTCCGCAAGGAAATCGAGAGCGCCGACGATCCGGAAGCGCGCCGGCAAGAGCTGGTCGACGACTACACCGACCGGCTCGCGAACCCGTACGCCGCGGCCGAACGCGGCTTCGTCGACGACGTGATCGACCCGCGCGACACCCGGCGAGTGCTCGTGAAGTCGTTGCAGATGCTGCGCACGAAGCGGGAGCAGTTGCCGCAGCGCAAGCATGGGAACGGGCCGCTGTGAGCGCCGGTACGGCCGGGGTGCGCATCGCTTCGATCAAGGGCGAGCCGACGGCCGAAGAGGTCGTCGCGATCACCGTTGCCGTCACCGCGCTGTTCGACCAGGCGCAGGCGGCCGCGGAAGCCGCGGCGCTGGCTGCGGAGGCCGGTCCGTCAGCGAACCCAGATTGGCTCAGCGTGTGGCTCGAAGCATCGCGCCGTTCCGCGCAACGATCGTCGTTGCAGCGCGGGCCGTGGCGGATCTCGGGGCGTATCGCACGGCGCTCCCGCATCTGATGCCGGCGGGCGGCTAGTGCGAGCGTGACCACGATCCACGACCCGGAGCTGTTCACCGTCGGCCCCGACGAAGTGGTCGTGACGTTCGCGACGAGCGACGCGGCACCGGTCATCACGCGGGTCGGTGATCACGAAGTGATCAGCACGGGGCCCTATCACGTTGCACGGGTCACCGGGCTCGAACCGTCGACGCCGTACCGGCTCGAGGTGGATGGTGCGGAGCGTTCAGTGCTGCTGCCGGCCGTGGTCACCACGCTCGCGGCGCCCCCCGGCCGTCACCTGGCCACCGTCGCCACCGTGAACGACGTGCATTTCGGCGAGCATGAATGCGGGAAGCTCGGGACCCCCGAAGAACTCGGCCCGGTGTTCTCCACTGCGCCCGGCGAAACTCCCTACTGGGACACGATGAATCGTGGCGCGATCGACGAGATCGACGCGCTTGCACCCGACGCGGTGATCGTGAAGGGCGACCTCACCGACGTCGGCAGCGAAGAGGAGTACGCGCTGTTCCTCGACGCGTACACGCGTCTCGGCGATCGCATGCACCACGTACGCGGCAACCACGACGCGATGATCACCAGCACCATTGCGTCGGCACACGCGCCGTTCACGGTCGAAGTACCGGGCGCAACGCTCGCCGTGCTCGACACCGTGCGGCCCGGCACCGACCGTGGGCGCATTTCCGCTTCGCAACTCGAATGGCTCGACGCGCTCGCCGGCGCGGCTGCGCACGCAGTGCTCGTGTTCGGCCACCACCACCCGTGGGATCCGAACTCGTCCGACCGCAACGAGACCTATTTCGGTATCAACCCCGACGACAGTGAAGCGTTGTGCGCGGTGATCGACCGTCACGAGTCGATCGCCGGTTACTTCGCGGGCCACACGCACCGCAACCGCGTGCGGCGGTTCCGCCAAGCGCGCAACGTGCCGGTGGTCGAGGTCGCGTGCGTGAAGGACTATCCCGGTGCGTGGGCCGAGTACCGGCTCCACGAAGGCGGCTACACCCAACTCGTGCGCCGCATCGCCGCACCCGACGCGATGGCGTGGACGGAGC
>JAODBJ010000201.1 GCA_025463905.1 Actinomycetes bacterium | reverse complement strand
CCGCCGATCATGAGATCCACAATGGCGAGATCGACGACTTGCTCTTCTATGAGGCGCTCCGCGTCGGGTACCGCGCGGGCGAGGTCGACGTCGTAACCCTCGGTGCGCAGGAAGTATTCGGCCAGTTCCGCCGCGTACGGGTCACGCTCCACGAGCAGGATGCGACGCTCGGCCGTCTCTCCGTCGCTCAACACCAGTTCGGGACCGTCTGCGAGTCGTTCCGAGAGCGCGCGATGAGCGTCGGCCGCACTCAATCCGAGTTCCATCTGCTGGCATACGAACCGGAGCTGGTCCAGATGGTCGCGTGAGTACAGGCGTTGCGCGCCCGCGCTGCGTGCCGGCACCACCACTCCGTAGCGGTCTTCCCAAGACCGAAGCGTGGTCGGTGACACGCCAAGCATTCGGGCGAGAGCGCCGATGCTGTAAATGCCCTGCGGAGACAACGTCACGATCGTACCGGTCGGTTGCGTTCGGGCGGTTCGCACCCGCGGCGCGTCAGTTCCGCGTCGACCCCCGAGATTTGGAGCACGCGCCGGACCATGTTCGTGGGATTGACGATCAGCAGTTGAGAGCCGGCCTCGGTCGCCCGTCGCGCCGCGTTGACGAAGCACTTCAGGCCGGTCGAGTCCAGGAAGGTGAGCTCGGCGAGGTCGAGCGTCACCAGCGGTGGCCCCGAACGGATCACGGCGTCCAAGAGATGCTCCAGCTCGTCGGCGTTCGACAGATCGATCTCACCTTTGAGCGCTACCGCCACGCCGTCCTCGCCGGGAGCGATAGACCAACGCAGGAGTTGTGCAGCCACGGCTAAGACCTCCGCAGTGTTGGGTCCAGTTCTCCGGTTGTTATAGATCGCCAGGTCTGCCTTCGGCAACTCCTCTACAAAATTTGCACAGATGTCGTGTAGGAGTCGACCGAGTGGGGTACTGGGCGGGCAACCCATTCACTTCCTAGGAGTCAGTCCCATGAGCATTTCCGAACCGAACGGAACGACGAAGGTACGGACGAGCGACCGCGACCTCACCGACGATCGGGCAATGGACCCAATCGTGACCGAGACCACGTGGCGCGAGACCAAGCCGTCGCCGAAGACGACCGAGCTCTGGATCGTGGTCGTCGGAGTTGCCGTGCTGGCCGTGATCTACAACGCGTCGCACGACGTTTCCTTGAACCTGTTCCGTGCCTGTCTGCTCGGCACCGTCCTCGCGGCCGCGTACGTCCTCAGCCGCGGTTTCGCAAAGGCAGGAACTCGCGACCGCGACGAGAGCGTGCGCTTGCACGCACCCCGCGGCTAGCCCGACGAACCGCCTGTAAGGAGAGATATGTCAGACAATGACTTGAGGAATGGCGCGTTCGTCAACCGCGTCAAGGGCAAGGTCAAACGCGCCGCCGGTTCGTTGTTCGGTGACGCACGGTTGAAGCGCGAAGGCGAACTGCACGAGCAGAAGGCCGACGCAACTGAGGAGTCGGTCCTCCGCGAAGGAGAAGCCGAGCAGCAACGCGAAGAGGCCGAGCTGACCGCTCGCGAACGCGAGCTCGCGGTCGAGCAGCAACGACTTGCGGCCGAGGAAGCCGAAGACGCGCGAGCCGCGCGTCTCGACGAAGAACGCCGCGTGGAAGCGCAACGTCTCGACCGTGAGTACGCGGCACGCGACGCGGCCGCGACCCGCGATGAACAATCGCAACAAGCAAAAATCAATGCGGAGCAGGCCGGCGCCGCACAAGAGCGGGCGCGTGTTCAGCGTGAGGCGCGCGCAATTGAAGTGGAAGCCGAACGCGCACGCGCGGCAGCCGAGGCGCTCGGACGCGCCGCCGACGAGGAAGCCCGATGAGCGAAGGAACCATGCAACTCCAAGACCATCTTCACCGGATCCCGAGCACGATGATCCGTACGTGGTTGCACGCCACCCGGCTGCCGTTGCGGGCGGCTGAACTTGTTGCTCGCCGCCACGACAACGATGCGCCCTGGCCGCCGAGCCTCGCCTTCGAGTCGCTCGAAGCGCAGGTGAAGCAAGTCGCCGGTGCGGTCCTACGCGACGACGATCTCGTTCGGGAAGGGTTCCTGATCCAGGCGCGCGTCGCGGAGCTGCGCAAGGCCGCGGAACTCGAAACCGTCGCGCAGGCCCGGCGGGCAGCCGCGGCCGCCAATCACCAGACCCAACAAGAAAAGGCGGACCAGCGTCGACAGCGCATCGAGGCCGAAACGGCCGCGCGGAAGCGCGAGCTCGAGCGTCAACGCGCGGCGAAGAGAACAGAACTCGACCGCGAAGCCCAACGCAAGCAGACCCTGGCGGCTCGCGAGACCGCCGCCTCCCGCAAGGCGGTCGAACGTCAGGAACGCGCGGCCGCGAGAACGCGGATCGCAACCGAACGCGAAGCCCTCCGCAAGGAGCGCGCCGCGACTACCGCCAAGAAACGCGCGGTGAACACCGACAAGAAGATTCGCGCCACGAAAGCCGCTCGTCGCGCTACTCGCTAATCCCTTCTGCCCCCGGCACTACCACGGAGACACCATGACGGATGTAACGAAGCTGATCGAAACGGACCACCGCGAGGTCGAGGCTCTCTTCTCGCAGTACAAAGAAGACGGCAAGAAGCAGACAGCGCTGAAGATCTGCGAAGAACTCGACATCCACGCATCGGCAGAAGAACTCGTGTTCTATCCCGCCGTTCGTGACGAGGTTCCCGACGGTCAGAAGCTCGCCGAGGAGGGCAACGAGGAACACGGCGAAGCGCGCCAACTCATCGGCCGCATCAAGAACACCGAAGACACGAGCCACCTAGCCGATTTGGTGAACCAGCTAGAGGAAGCCATCTCCCATCACGTTTCTGAAGAAGAAACTGAGATGCTCCCCAAGGCGCGCGACGCGATGACGGCGGAACGGCTCGACGAACTGGGCTCCGAATTTCAGGCCGCCAAACCGACCTGAGCGACGTCCGCCGCGCGGGTCACTCCACTTGTAGGGCGACGGCAGGGCGTGCCCGCGCGGCGGCGTTTCCAGGGACGAACGCAACGAGGTTCAACGCGACGATTACTGCAGGGAACGCCAGGAGTACGAGCACGGGGACTGCGGTGGTCGGCGCCACGCCCAGGCCGTCGGCGACGATTCGCCACGCGGAGTTACCGACGAGGACGCCGACCGGAAGGCCGACGGCAAGTCCGACGACGGCGAGCGTCGTTGCCTGCCAAGCGACGTTCACGCGGACCTGCCGGCGGTCGAATCCGAGCGTTTTCAGGACGGCGAATTCGCGCCGCCGCCGGCGCACTCCCGTGACGAGCGCGTGACCCACAGCGGCGAGGCCCAGGACCGCGAGCAGGGACGCGAGCGCCGCGGGAAACCAGCCGATCTGGCGCAGGCGAGCGATCTCCACGGGGACCGCCGGTCCCGTGACCCTGCCGAACAAGTTGTTCTCGCCGAGCCGGCGCGATGCTGCGTCGACGCGGCGCGCGAAAGCGGCGCGGTCGGCGCCGGCGGCAAAGTCGCCGAGGAGGTACTGCGTGAAGTTCCCGTCGTGCGGGTCGGTGATGGCGGCGAGGCCGTGGCCAGTCAGCACTGCTCCGTCGGCAAGCGGTTGTGGGTCGTCCATCCTGGGCAGCACGACGGTTCCCACGATGCGGTACGAACGAACGCCGTGCGATCCGCTGACATGCACGAGGTCGCCGATCCGCTTGCCGAGCGCGTGCAACGTGTCCGATCCGAGCGCAACTTCGCGGGCGTTCGCGGGTTGACGACCACTGATGGTCTCCGCTGCGATCGTGCCGCGAATCGGCTGGTACCCCCAGCCCGCGACGGGGCGGCCATCGACCTCGATGTTCTCGATGCAGACCGCCGCGATGGCGGAGATCGCGTGATCACGCTCGATGGCGCGGTTGCCCATGTCACAGTGTGAAGTGGCGCTGTCGTTGACCCGGAAGTCCCACGTCCAGCCGTACATCCGCGGTGTCGACGCGAGATGGCCGAGACTCGACGCGAACACGACGGCCGCGCCGACGCCGACGACGCCCAAGACCACGCCGAGAAACGCGGAGCGGAGCGGTACCGCGGTCTCGCCGCGCCCAGGCTCGACCGCCATGCGCAGCCCCGTCGTCGCTGCGGGCGAAAAGCCGGCGCCGGTTGTGAAGTCGACCATCGCTGCCGCGCGCGTCCGGCGGCGAGGTACGACGGCGCGCAACGACTCGCGTGTCGTACGTACTGCCGCAACGACCGCGATGCCCACGACGAGCGCGCCGATGGCGAGGACGCCGATCACGAGCACCACCCAGTCGGCATGGACGCCTACGTCGGGATCAGCTCGCCGGGCCACGCCGATTGGAAAGAACGGCGAGGCCGCAACTGCGCCGAGTCCCGCGATCAGCGCGCCGCCGGACGCGATCAACACAGCTCTGGACCCGCTCATCGCGCCTCGTTGGCGCCGCGTCGAGCCGAGGGCGCGCAGCGTCAGCTGATCGCTGTTCGTCACAGCGATCTCGCGGTTCAGGACGATCGCAATCGCCACCACACCGGAGAGCGCGGCCACGCCGGCGAAGACGAGCAACGCAACCGTTAAAACGTTGATGGCGTTTCGGGCGCCTTCGGTCTCGATGGCGAGGCCCAGGACGACGACGCCGTCTGGTGTTCCTCCGAAGATTCGGTGGGCGGCCGCGGTGACGCGCGAGACGTCGGCGTCGCCGCCTCGTGTTCGGACCCGCAGGATCGGGCCGCCCCACGCACCGATCCGGTCGTGGTACGTCCGATTGAAGGCGGGGGTCAGCACGGTGACCCCGCCCGAAGCGCCGCGATCACCGAGGTCGAGCGGCCGGCGGACGATCCCGACGATGCGGAGCCGCACGTGAGGGCCGGCCGGCGGCCCGGCGTCCTTTCCGCGCAGGAACTTCGCCACCTGTGCCGGCGTGTACGACTCGAACGCCAGATGGTCTCCGACACCGAGGTGTGTCGGCTTGGCGAGCCCCTCGCCGAGGGTCACTTCGTCGGGCGCAGAGAGATTCGCCCGGCGACCAGAGATGAGCCGAG
>JAODBJ010000167.1 GCA_025463905.1 Actinomycetes bacterium | reverse complement strand
GCCGGCGTGTACGACTCGAACGCCAGATGGTCTCCGACACCGAGGTGTGTCGGCTTGGCGAGCCCCTCGCCGAGGGTCACTTCGTCGGGCGCAGAGAGATTCGCCCGGCGACCAGAGATGAGCCGAGCGCGATCGACGAGGCGACCCAGCTTGTCGTCGACCGCCGCCCCGACCGCGAGGTTTTGGAACCCGCCGACACTATTGGTGAGCGCGTACGCGTAAACCATGGCGACGCTCGCGACTCCCGGTGCGTGAGTGAACGCGCGAAGTTGCGCCGGCGTCGCGCCGCGGCCGAGGGTCAATTCCAGGCTCGAAGAATGGCTGTAGGCATTGAAACGGGCGAGCGCGGAGTCGCTTCGACGTGCGCCCGCGACGGTCGCAAGCACGATCGCACCGACGATGCCCACCAGCAAGGTGAGCGCCACAGTGCCGCGCCAACGGCGGCGAAGCTCCGAGCGCGCGACAAATCCAATGGCGCCCACGTCGTCAGCTTCGCGTACTCGCCGGCACCGGCCGCGTTCTGTGTGCCATCCCCAGCCATTCGACGCGATGAGAACGCGGCGAGCAAGGGGGCGGTCCGCCGCCTCGTGGGGGTGCCAGCCTTCCGCGTGCGTTCGTCGTCGGCGATACTGCACCGCATTCGTGGGGCGGGCGCCCTGAGGAGGATCACCGTGGCGAGATTCACTCGCGGATTCGGCGGTCGGGGGAAAGCGAATCGCGACCCTCGCCTCCCGCCCGGTCAATACGACACCGGCAACAAGTGGCCCGTGCTCACAGCCGAAGTCACGCCTCGGCTCGATACCGCGTCGTGGACGTTCGCGGTCGAAGGGCTCGTCGACCGGCCGACCTCCTGGACGTGGGACGAGATTCACGCGTTGCCGCCGTCGAGCTTCGTGGGCGACATCCACTGTGTGACCACCTGGTCGAAACTTGGCGTCACCTTCAGCGGCGTCTCCGTCGACACGTTGCTCGAAGCCGCCGGCGTGCAAGCAAACGCGACGCACGTGCTGGCCTTCTCACACACCGGATACACGACGAACCTTCCACTCGCCGACGTCACCGGCGGACGAGCGTGGGTGGCGTGGGACTACGAAGGTCAACCCGTGCCCGTCGAGCACGGCGGACCCGCCCGCCTTCTCGTGCCGCATCTGTACTTCTGGAAGAGCGCGAAGTGGGTTGCCGGCCTGCGCGTCCTCGATCACGACGAGCCTGGGTTCTGGGAACAGAACGGCTATCACGATCGAGGCGACCCTTGGCTCGAGCAGCGCTACCAGGGAGACTGAACGCGTGACCGAGAGCGAAGCGAGCCCGAGTGGGTGGCGCACCGCGACGGTCATCCGAATCGAGCAGGAGACGGCTCGTGCGAAGACGTTCCGACTCGCGCTTCCGCATCCTTCGCCGCACCTCGCGGGCCAGCATTACGTCGTCCGGTTGACGGCGCCCGACGGCTATACGGCGTCGCGGTCGTATTCGATTGCATCGGCACCGGACGATACGAACGAGGTGGAGATCACCGTCGAACGGCTCGACGAGGGTGAGGTTTCGACGTTCCTCCACGATGAGGTGATGGTCGGCGACGACCTCGAGATCCGCGGCCCGATCGGCCTCTGGTTCGTGTGGAACGGTGACGCTCCCGCGTTGCTCGTCGGAGGTGGTTCCGGCGTCGTACCGCTCATGGCGATGCTGCGACTCGCGCGACGCGGCGCGCGTTCGGACCTCGTCCGCCTCGTCGTGTCCGTGCGCACACCTGACGACCTCTACTACGCGGACGAAATCATGGGACAGGAAACAACGCTCTTGTACACGCGCGCGACGCCGCCTGCGTTTCCCCGGCCACCGGGACGGCTCTCTATCCGCGACATCCCGCAGCCAGTCGCTCCGGGAGTTCGCGGATACGTGTGCGGGTCATCAGGTTTTGCCGACGCCGCGAGCGACGTGCTCATGGACCTAGGCATCCCAGCAGAACGGATCCGCGTCGAACGCTTCGGCCCTACCGGCTAACGCGTAACCCCTGCCGCCAGCACCCCGCGAGGTTGTTGCACTTGTGATCCCGTTCGGGAGCAGAAGTGCAACAACCTGGCGGGCTTTGGCACGTGGTTAGCGGAGTGCGGGCGGCCGCGGCCGGTTGATGCGAGGTCGCGTGATCTCGAAGAACCCGGGCTCCTTGGAGATCACCTGGATGGCGTCCCACAGCCGGAGCGCGGCGGCGCCGGTCGGGGCCGGTGCCATCACCGGGCCTTTGAAGCCGTGCGGTGGATCGTCGCGCACGACGATCGTTGGCGTCTGCGTCTTCGGGCCGCCGAACGCGTAGGCGACCTCCATCGCCTCGACAATCGGCGCGTCCCACTTCTCGTCGTCGGCGGCGCCGACGAGATCGGCATCGAATGCACACGCGGCTACACACTCCGCGAGAATCGCGTCGTCGCGCCGACCGTCGACGAAGAACAATCGGCCCCACTCGGTGAAGAGCGCGTCGACGGCTGTTTCGCCGGATCGGGCCCGGACCGCTTCGAAGATCCGGAGCATCCGATGCGAGATGGCATGGGCCGCGATTGCGGTCTCGCGATAGTCCTCCGGCATCGTCGGCGCGACGCCGTAGTCGTCGCGGATCTCGAGGCAGTACGACCGCCAGGTGATTGCAAGATCACGCTGCGGCGCCACCTCGTTGATCCATCGCGACGTGACCCAAGCCCACGGGCAACTGGGATCCACGAATACCTCGACGCCGGTCATGCCTCAAACGATATCGACCGACCGATGAGTTTCGTCTCGCCGGGGTGTCTGTCACCTCTGAGACCGTTCGACGCATTGCAGAGGAGTCAATACCGTGGGCCCGTCGCCGACCATCAGCACCAGCCAGTCCGGCCCGACGCTGCTTGTCCGCCTTGCCGATTGGTCGTATCGACGCCGGCGGCGCGTGTTGCTGTTGTGGGTCGCCCTGCTCATCGGCACCGTCGTGGCGGCGGGCGCGTTCGGCGGCGACTACCACTTCACGTTCACCACGCCCGGTTCGGATTCGAAGAAGGCGCAGGATCTGCTCGACCGTTCTTTCCGGGCCCGCGCCGGAGACGACGTCGACGTCGTGTTCCAGACTCGGCGGGGCAAAACGGTCGACGACCCGACCGTGCGCGCGGCGATGACCGACATCCTCGTCCAGTTCGGCAAGCAGCCGCATGTGAGTGCCGTCGTGTCGCCGTTCTCCAGCGACGGTGCGCGCCAGATCGCGTCGACGCGAACGATCGCGTACGGCACCCTTCGCCTCGACCAAACGGTCTCCGACTACAAGGCCCACGACGCGAAGGGTCTCCTCGCGCTCGGGCAGAAGGTCGATCGTCCCGACTTGCAGGTGGAGCTCGCCGGCTTCGCGCTCGGTGGCGCGGAGGTAAAGCAGGTCAGTTCGGAAGGCATCGGCTTGCTCGTTGCGGCGCTGATCCTGCTCATCAGCTTCGGTTCGTTGCTGGCGATGGGCCTCCCGATCCTCATCGCGATCGTCGGGCTCGGCGTCGGTCTGGGCCTCGTCACGCTGCTCGCGAACGTGCTCGAGGTTCCCGACTTCGCGCCGCAAGTCGCGGCCATGATCGGCATCGGCGTCGGGATCGACTACGTGCTCTTCATCGTCACCCGCTATCGCGCTGCGCTCCACAGCGGGTTGGAACCGCGCGCCGCGGTCATCACCGCGATCACCACCTCCGGCCGCGCGGTGATCTTCGCCGGTTGCACGGTGATCATCTCGCTCCTCGGTTTGTTCGTGATGAACCTTGGGTTCCTGCGCGGTCTTGCGGTCGGCGCGGTCTTCGCGGTGCTTGTAGTGATGTTGGCTTCCGTCACATTGCTCCCGGCCATGCTCGGCTTCGTCGGAACGAAGATCGACCGGCTGCGGGTGCCGTTCGTCAACCGCAGAGAGTCCGGCGATCGCCGCTCGCTTTCGTACCGGTGGAGCCGCGTCGTGCAGCGTCGTCCGTGGCCCGCCGCGCTCGTGTGCCTCATCGCGTTGATCGCACTCGCCGCACCCGCGCGGCACATGCACTTCGGCTTCCCCGACTCCGGCAACTCGCCCGAGAGCTACACCACGCGCCGCGCGTACGACCTGCTGAGCCGCGGTTTCGGGCCCGGCTTCAACGGTCCGCTGCTGCTCGTCGCCACCGCCGGCGGCAAAGACCCCGTCGCCGCGGTTGCGCCGATAGCGGCGCGCGTCGCTGCCGATCCCGACGTCGCGTTCGTGAGCCCGCCCGTACCGAGTCCCGACGGCAAGGTCGCGCTGCTCGTGACCTATCCGAAGTCATCACCGCAGGCACAAGCCACGCAGGACCTCGTCAAGCGACTGCGCAACGACGTCCTGCCCCAAGCCGTCTCGGGGAGCGGTGTCACCGTATTCGTGGGCGGTTCCACCGGCGCGAGTGTCGACGCGACGAGCTACGTCGCGGACCGGCTCGGCGCGTTCATCGGCGTGGTGATCGTGTTGTCGTTCCTATTGCTGCTCGTCGTGTTCCGCTCGCTGCTGGTGCCACTCAAGGCCGCGATCATGAACCTCTTGTCGGTCGGCGCCGCGTACGGCGTTGTGGCGACGGCGGTGCGCGGCGGTTGGCTCGGTGGTCTCGTCGGCATTCACGATCCGGTGCCGATCCCGAGCTTCATCCCGATGATGATGTTCGCCATCCTCTTCGGGTTGTCGATGGACTACGAGGTCTTCCTCCTGTCGCGCATCCGTGAGGAGTACGCGCGCACCGGCGACAACGCCACCGCGGTGGCCGACGGCCTCGCTCACACGGCCCGCGTCATCACTGCTGCGGCGGCCATCATGATCTCGGTGTTCCTCGCGTTCGTGCTGTCCGACCAGGTGTTCCTGAAGATGATGGGCCTCGGGCTGGCGACGGCGATCTTCGTCGATGCCACCATCGTGCGGATGGTGCTCGTACCGGCGACGATGGAACTGCTCGGTGACGCCAACTGGTGGTTGCCCGAGCCGCTCGCGCGCCGTCTGCCGCACCTCAACGTCGAGGGCGGATCGGCCGAAGCGATCGAAGCCGAACTCGAGGAACTCGTCCAGGCCGACGATGCGCGCCGCGCCGGCACGCACTGATTTTGGGGATCTGACGCATGAGGACACTGATCGTTTCTGAGTTCGTGACCCTCGACGGTGTGATGGAGGCACCGGGCGGCGAAACCACGCATCCCAATACCGGATGGGTCTTCGACTACGAAGACGAAGACCAGATCAAAAACAAGTTTGACGAAGTGCTCGCCGCCGAGATTCTGCTGATCGGACGCGTGACCTACGAGAGCTTCGCCGGCGCGTGGCCGACGTACACCGGCGAGTTCGCCGACCGGATGAACGGCATGCCCAAGGTCGTGGTGTCGAGCACGCTGACCGAGCCCGCGTGGAACAACACGACGGTGATCCGCGGCGACGTTGTCAACGAAGTGACCGGGCTCAAGGGGCAGGACGGCGGCCCGATTCTCGTCGCCGGCAGCGGCACGTTGGTCCACACCCTCCTCGACAACGACCTCGTCGACGAACTCCGACTGATGGTCTTCCCGGTGACGATCGGCGCGGGCCTGCGCGTGTTCCCCGACACGATCAAGAAGACCGCGTGGAAGATGATCGACACCCTCACGTTCGCGTCCGGGGCACGGCTCGACACGTACCACCCGGCCTGAGTATTCGCGTCTAGCGCGAGACCGGATACGCCCTTGTCGATCGAAGGGCGCGGGCGTTGGGTGTCTGAATGGCATCTTCATCAGACCGACCGGCAGGGCCGTTTTCCGGCCTCCTCGTCGTCGACATGACCCACGTTCTCGCCGGGCCGTTCGGCACCACGATCTTCAACGACCTCGGCGCGCGCGTCATCAAAGTCGAGGCGCCCGGCCACGGCGATGACACACGGACCTATGGCCCCTTCGTCAAAGGGCAGTCGCTGTACTTCAGCTTCGTCAACCGCGGCAAAGAGAGCGTCGTCCTCAACCTGAAGGAAGACACGGACAAGCAGATCTTCCTCAACATGATCCGGCGAGCCGACGTCGTCACCGAGAACTTTCGGCCCGGCACGATGGACAAGCTGGGGTTCTCCTACGACGCATTGTCGGCGCTGAACCCGAGGTTGGTGTACGCGTCGTCGTCTGGCTACGGACAAACCGGTCCGCTCGCGCGCTCCCCGGCGTACGACACGGTCATCCAGGCGATGAGCGGGATCATGAGCTTGACCGGGTTCCCCGATGGGCCCGCGACGCGCGTCGGTACCTCCATGGCCGACCTGGTTGCCGGTGTGTTCCTGTTCATCGGCGTCGCGAGCGCGCTCTACTCGCGCGAGCAGACCGGCAAGGGCGCGCGAGTCGACGTCGCCATGTTCGACGGCATGCTCTCCTTCCTCGAGCACGGCGTCATGGAGTACGTGGCTACCGGGAAGGCACCGGAACGGATCGGTAACCGTCACCCGTTCATGACGCCGTTCGACACCTTCGACGCGTTGGACCAGAGCTTCGCGATCTGTGCCGGCAACGACAAGCTGTTCGCCGCGTTGTGCACTGCGATCGGCCAACCCGATCTGGCCAAGCAACCGAAGTACAAAACGAACGTCGACCGGATGACGAACCACCAGGACCTCAAGTCTGAGCTCGAGGCCACGCTCTCGAAGCAGCCCGCCGATCATTGGCTGCAGGTGATCCACGACGCGGGCGTACCGGTGGCACCGATCCTCGACGTCGCCGCGGCGATCGAGCATCCGCAGACCAAGGCCCGGAACATGATGATCGAGGCCGGTGGCATCCGGATGCCGGGCAACCCGGTGAAGATCGACGGCTACGAGGACCCAGCCGAGCGCGTCGGCGCGCCGGAACTCGATCAGCACGGTGCGGCGCTGCGGGAGGAATTCGCGTAGTGACTGCGGCACCGACAACGGCGCCGACGGCGCCCACGCGGCAAGACGGAAACGCCGACCTGATCACCGGCGGCCACCTGCTGGCGAAGGCGCTCAAGAACGAGGGCGTCGATGTGATCTTCACGCTCACCGGCGGTGAGATCGTCGACATCTTCGGCGGATGTATCGCCGAGGGCATCCGCATCATCGACGTGCGGCACGAGCAGGTCGCCGCGCACGCAGCCGACGCATATTCGCGGCTGACCGGCAGGACGGGTTGCGCGGTGGTGACCGCGGGTCCCGGCACGATGGATGCGATCACCGGCGTCGCTCACGCGTTCTACGAGCAGAGCGCGTTCCTGCTCATCGGCGGACTCGAGCCGTTGGCAGAGCGACGGGCTGGCGCTCTGGGCGACCTCCCGCATACGCACATCATGTGGCCGATCACCAAGTTCAGCGAGACCGTTACCGGCACCGAGCAAGTCGCCGAGATGGTGAGCATGGCGTGTCGCGCGTGTTACCGCGGCGCGCCCGGACCGTCGTATCTCGAAGTCCCGGTCGACGTGTTGCGGCGCGGGATCGACCCAGCGTCGGCGCGGGTGCCGGCCGCCGGTCGGTACCGGGCCTCGACCAAGAGCCTCGGCGATCCCAAGGACATCGAGTCGCTCGTTGGGTTGCTGGCGAAGGCGGAACGTCCGTGTGTGTTGATGGGCTCGCAACTGATGACCGTGCAGGGCGCCGACGTGGCGGCGGAGTTCTGCCGCACGTTGAACGTCCCGGCGTACGCGAGCGGCGCCGCCCGCGGCTTCTTGCCGCCTCGCGATCCGCACAACTTCCATCACACACGGCGTCATGCGATCGAACGCGCGGATCTGATCATGATCGTCGGCCTGCCACTCGACTACCGAATGACGTACGGTCGACACCTTCCGCCGGACGCGACCATCGTTCAGATCGATCTGGACTACGGCACCGTCGGTCAGAACCACGACTTCTCGTTGGGGATCGTGGGCGACGCGGCAACGGTGCTCCGGGCCGTCCTCGATGCTTCGGGCGACACTGAACTCGCCGGGGCACGGGCGCGCCGGCCGTGGCTCGACGAGCTCGGTGGACTCGAACGACAGACGGTCGACGCGCAATCGGGGAAACTCCGATCTGGCCGCAACCCGATCGACCCGCTCCGCCTCGCGCATGAGATCAACGAGTTCTTGTCCGACGAGTCGATCTTCATCGGAGACGGCGGCGACGTCGTCACGTTCAGCGGCGGCGTGATCCAACCGAAGGCGCCGGGTCAGTGGTTCGACACCGGGCCGCTCGGGACGCTTGGTATCGGTACGCCGTTCGCGATGGCCGCGAAGCTGGTGCACCCGGAGAAGGAAGTGGTGTGCCTCTTCGGCGACGGCAGCTTCGCGCTCACCGGATGGGACTTCGAGACGTGCGTTCGCCATGCGCTGCCGTTCATCGGAGTGATCGGGAACAACTCCCACATGAACCAGGTGCGTTACGGCACGCGCCTGCACCTCGGGGAGCGGTACGGCGAGGTGGCGACCAAGCTCAGCGACGTGAACTACTCGCAGTTCGCCCGAATGCTCGGCGGGTACGGCGAGGAAGTTCACGACGCCAAAGAAATACAGCCGGCGCTCCGCCGCGCCCGCGAGTCAGGTCGGTGCGCACTGATCGACGTCTGGGTCGACCCGGAGGCGTTCGCGCCGGGCACGATGCACCAGACCATGTACCAATAGCGCCGGCCCGGCTCGTGTCATGTTCGACACCATTCTGGGCGCGCTGCTTCCGGCGATCGTCACCGTTCTGTTCGGCTATCTCGCGGCACGGACGCACGAATTCGGGAGGAAGGACGCACCGGTACTCAACCGGATGGTGATCACCTTCGCGCTGCCCCTCGCCATCTTCACCGACACGGTCGGCACGAGTCGCCAAGGATTGATCGGCGACATCCCGATGCTGATCGTGCTTGTCGTTGCCATCGTCGGCACGTACGGCTCGGTCTTCTGGGTTTGCCGTTCGCTCTTTCACTTCTCGGTCGGAACCAGCGCGCTCGGTGCACTGGCGGCATCGGCGCCCAACGGCCCATTCGTCGGTGCCGCAGTACTCGGGTCGTTGTTTGGCTCGGCGAGCGATCTTCCGGTTGCCATCAGCGGGATCGTCATATACGTCACCGTCGCACCGCTGACCGTTGTTCTCCTTTCACTCGACGGCGGCAAGCGAAGCGTGCAGCCGGAGGGTCGAGTTGCGGTGTCCGTCGGCGCGCCGGCGGCGCCCGCCGCGCCGACGGCCGCCACGGCTGCGGCGCCGGACCGAACAGAAGTCAAAGACAAGATCGTCGCCGCGCTCAGAGAACCTGTCGTGTGGTTCCCGGTCCTCGGAGTCGTCATCGTGCTGAGCGGGTTGAGAGTGCCAGCGCTGATCGACAAGTCGCTCGACCTGCTCGGTAGCTCGGCGACCGGCGTCGCACTGTTCACTGCGGGCGTTGTACTCGCCGGCTACCGAGTGATGATCAGCCGCGCCGTCGCGTTCTTCGTGCTCGTCAAGAACGTCGTCCAGCCACTCCTCGTGTGGGTCAGCTTGGTCCTACTGAGTTACAGCAAACCGCATTTGAGTCAGGCGGTGGTGATGACCGCGCTTCCGTCGCTCGTACTCGTCGTCATGCTGAGCGTGCAGTACGGGGTTGCCGAGACGGAGGCCGCGTCCACGCTGCTCGTCAGCATGCTCGCCTCGCTCCTCACGATCAGTGCCTTCATCCTCCTGACCGGGAGCGCGTGAGAGAGAGACCGATGACACAACCAACGACACTTGCGCAGTTGTTCGCGGAAATCGACGCGTCGACGCCGGCGGTGATCACAACGTCGCCGCCCGCCGTCGTTACTTATCGAGCGTTATCCGAACAGGTCGACCAACTCGAGGGCCAGCTGAGCCGCGCCGGGCTGCACCGCGGCGACTGCGTCGCGATCGTGTTGCCGAACGGCCTCGAATTCATCGTCGCCTTTTTCGCGCTCGCGCGGGCCGGGTTGGTGGTGGCGCCGATGAACCCCGCGTACAAACCCAGTGAACTGCGCGTGCTCTTCGAAGACATGCAGCCCAACGCGATCATTGCGGAGGACTCCAATTCCGCGGTCGTCGAGGCGACTGCCGGCCGTCCGGTGCCCATATGGCGATCATCCACCGACGGGACGGGCGCGGTCGGTCTGACTGGTTTGCCACGGTTATCGCGAAGCGAGCCTGGCAATCCGAGTGCCGGCGACGTCGCGCTGCTGCTTCATACGAGCGGCACGACGAACCGGCCGAAGGCGGTGCCGCTCACCCACGCGAACGTGCTCAGTTCAGTGCTCAATATTGCATCGCATTACAAGCTGACATCCGCAGACCGGAGCTTGGTGGTGCTGCCGTTGTTCCATGGTCACGGCTTGGTCGGCGCCATGTTGGCAACCTTTGCGTCAGGCGGAGCGGTAATCGTGCCGCCTCGCTTTTCCGCCTCGCAGTTCTGGGGGCTGTTCCGGAAGCACGACGCGACGTGGTTCACCGCGGTCCCCACGATTCACCAGATCTTGCTTGCACGCGCCGACGCCGACGGCGCGCCGGACAGGGGTCCTCGCTTCATCCGTTCGTGCTCCGAGACGCTTGCACCTGCAGTGTCGGCTGATCTCGAGCAGCGATTCGGAGCACCGGTGTTGGAGGCATACGGGATGACCGAGACCGCCCACCAGGTCGCGTCCAACCCTCTCCCGCCGCATCGACGCAAATCTGAGACCGTCGGGTTCGCGACCGGCGACGAGATCGCGATCATCAATGACCGCGGCGCGCACCTTCCGGCGAACAGTCACGGCGAAGTGGTCCTGCGCGGGCCAAACGTTATGCGCGGGTATCGCAACAACCCGGACGCGAACGCGTCGGCGTTCATCGATGGATGGTTCCGCACCGGTGACACCGGCGTTCTCGACGAAGACGGCTACCTCACACTGACCGGACGCATCAAGGAACTGATCAACCGAGGTGGCGAGAAGATCGCGCCGTCCGAAGTGGAAGACGTGCTGCTGGAACATCCCGCGGTGGCGGAGGCGGCGGTGCTCGGTATGCCCGACCCCAAGTATGGGGAAGCAGTGTTCGCCGCTGTGGTGCTCAAGGGTGACACCGACGCCGATGAACTGCAGTCGTTCTGCAAAGCGCGCCTCGCCGACTTCAAGGTGCCCGCGGTGATCCGGATCATGCCGGCCTTGCCGAAGAACGCAGTGGGAAAGGTCGACCTGCGCC
>JAODBJ010000145.1 GCA_025463905.1 Actinomycetes bacterium | reverse complement strand
ACGAGGTTGAGCCCGGGTTCGTCGCGTAGGAGGTATGCCGCGGTCTGCAGCGCCGCGGGCGACGCCGCCGGACGGGTCTGGGTTGCCAGCCAACTCAGGACGTCGTCGGCGCGTTTGACGTCGGCGTCGCTTGGCAACGCGGGCGACACCATCGTCGCCAAGCTGGTGGCATCGCGAATGCCGGCGTAGCGCAACGCGTCGCGGATGTGCATGGTCCCGGCGCGCCCCGTTTGCGCGCGGGATCGACCCGGAGGTTTCGGCGGGAGCCGGAGATACAAGAACGACTGATCGACCCAATCCACGAGGCGGCCAACTGGGACGCGCGTATGGAGGATCACGTCAACGAGGTTCGCGGTCGCGAGGTTCTGCATGTCCTCGACGCCCTCCTCGAGGAGTTGCGCCTCGAACCACACATTGAGCCCGTCGAGTTGGTTGAGCGGATAGTCGGAGTGCAACGACGGCACGGCGACGCGTAGCGAGCGCGACGCGAGCTGGAGAAGTGCCTGCACTCCGACGAGCGGGAACGCACCAATGGTGAACGCGACCGCCGGTTCCCATTGCCGATTGGTTCCGAAGATCGGCAGCTGGTGCAGAACCGGGATGACGGTCACGACGGTCACGAGCCGCACCACCGCATGCGAATACGCGATCGCGCGCAGGTCGTTCTGGAAGTAGCGGCGCATCAGCATCTGCACGATGAACGCGTACGCGCCGAGGAACGCGAAGGCGACGATGTCGACCAGCGTTCGCGCGTGGTTGATGCGCGCGTCGTCCCAGTAGTGGTGCCAGAACACGGCCGTCCAGGCAACCGCGAGGATTGCCGTCGTCAACAACACAGGAAACACGGTCTCGGTGGTCACGCACGGCTTGCCGCATTCGACGGAACGCGCCAGGTGTTTGCCGTAGTACGCGTCGAACTTCTCGCGATAGATGTTGGCCTCATTGGCGTACAACGCGCCGCCGGCCTCGGCCCACGCGGCGAAGTACTCGGACGTGATCGGCGGTCGTGGAAGGAACTGCGGTGCGTCGGCGCCGAGGCGGTGCAGGTTGAGCACGTAGTCGTCCCACAACGCTTCGGCGCGCTGGCCGAGGAAACGCACGAACAACCAACCGGGTAGGAACGCGAGCGCGACCGCCGCGAACAGCTCGATGGGCTGCAGTTGCCCCACATGGTCGCTGCCGACGAGCCACGCGACCACGACGACCGCACCGACGACACCGAGCAACAGCGCGGTCACCGCGCGGCGGCGGAGGCTTTCGCGAATCGTCAGCCAACTGCCGGTGGTCGGGCGGTCAGGGCGCGCATGGTGCGCGGCCGGACGGTTCTCCAACGCGAGGAGTCGCCACAGCGGTTCGGCCCAAACGCCGCCTGAGTGATTGAAGACGCGCTCGAGCGCGCGTTCGCGCTCGGCCTTCGACACGCGCCGCAACTGGGGGTTCGCGATCACCGCGCGTCGGAGCGCTCGCAGCACGAGGTGCCCGACGCCTTCATTGGCGACGCCGGGCAAAGAGTCCGCAAGCTCGGCGTGCGGGTCGCCAACCGCCTGCCAGGTGGTGTCATCGACGTTGGTCACCAAGAAGTGCGCCAGTTGCCTCGCACGCACGCGCGGTGAACCGAACAAGACCGGGTTCAACTGGTGGGGCATCGAGGGCCTCCGATGCGTCGCTTCCGCGAGGTTCCGATCGCGCGCGCGTTCCTCACACCCATGGGGTGGGCTTCAAGGCGTCTCACCGGCCGCCAGTCGCCGCTCCCCGCCCCTCGAAGCAGTGCCCGCAGACGGTCGCGTTCACGACCATTCCCGCGTTCCTGCAGATGGCACAGTTTCTCCCACGCTGGTGGCTATGTCCACGGTGCTCACCTCGCCGGCGCCTCCGTTGCGGGCCAACCTGGCATCCTCAGCAAAGATGCGAATGAGACGGAGGTGGGGCGCGCGGAGAAGGGTCGTGGCCGCGCTGTGCGCGTTGTTCGCGTGCGGGGCGTGCGCGAGCACGTCTGGTTCCGGCCGTTCGGACCATGGCGTTTCGTCCAGCCCGCCCACCGAGGCGACTGCGGCCGTCTCGGGGAGCGCGCTCGGCCCGATAAGCGCGGTCAAGCGGATCGTGGTGAAGGGCAGGGCACCCAAGACCGGCTACAGCCGCGACAAGTTCGGTGTCGCGTGGTCGGACGTCGATCACAACGGTTGCGATACGCGCAACGACATCCTCAACCGCGACCTCACCGACAAGACGTGGCGCGACGGCACCCACGGTTGCGTCGTGATCGGCGGCGTGCTCAGCGAGCCGTACACCCGCCGCACTGTGCGTTTCGTGAAGGCCGACGCGGCGGCCGTGCAGATCGACCATGTCGTCGCGCTGTCGGACGCGTGGCAGACGGGTGCATCGTTCTGGGACAACGAGCGGCGCACGCGGTTCGCGAACGATCCCGCGAACCTGCTCGCGGTCGACGGCCCGGCCAACGAAGCGAAAGGCGATGCCGACGCCGCGTCGTGGCTACCGCCGAACAAGGCGTACCGCTGCGCGTACGTGGCTCGCCAGGTAAGCGTGAAGCTGCACTGGCAGTTGTGGGCGACGCCGGCCGAGCGCGCCGCGTTCGAACGCGTTCTCGCTACCTGCCCGGCACAACCGCTTCCCGACGACGCCGCGTCCACTGGGCCGTCATCGCCGAAACCAACGGTGAATGGCGGGCCACCGACGACCGGAGCGGTGTACTACGCGAACTGTGCCGCGGCGCGGGCGGCCGGTGCCGCGCCGGTGCATCGGGGCGATCCCGGCTATCGCACCGCGCTCGATGGCGACGGCGACGGCCTCGCGTGCGAGTAGACGTCCGCGGCGTGCGTCAGTAAGCAGTAGGTCAGTGACCGAAGCCAGTCCGCTTGTCGTCGCGCTTGGCGTGCTTGTCGGCCCGTTTGTCCTTCAAGGACTTCGAGGGCTTCTTGGCGTTCGTCTTCTTCGGTGACTTGTCACCCATGGGACGTTCCCTTCCGGTGCCGGTCTCGATCAGCGTGCGTGACCGGATGGTAAGCGTCGACGGGGCGGGCGTGGGCGTCAAGCCAATATCGTCGAGAGGTGAGACCCGGTGTGGTCTCGTGCGAGCGAGCACACGGAAACCTTGCCTCGGCTCTCGGTCGCGAGGAACTCGCCACAGACCGGATGGCCCATCTCGATGGCTACCCGCCGCTGTTCGGCGTACACGCGTATGACGCCCGCAACGTCGAGGTCGCCCATTTTCTGCAAACCGGAGTGGCGCGCCATTGCCTGGCCTCTCTTCGTCGCAACCGGCCGAACGGGGACGTTGGCGACTGACGACGGAAGCACAATACCAGTACAAGATTGCAAGTATTACGCCACTATGGTCGCCTCATGATCCAACGTGAACTGCTTTGCGACGCGTGTGGAACGAGCGTGCCGCTCGATGCCGCCGGAGACAACATCCTGGCGATGCGCGAACCGGCGTCGAGTCCTGCCGCCGGGCGCAGGACGATTCGGGTTGGCGACGTCGTCGTTCACCAGTGCGCGGACTCCGCGTACCTTCCGCCGGGCAGTATCTCGATGAGCGCCGAACCCCGCTAAACGCGTCCGGCTCCGCGCGGGCTCTTCTTCGTTGAGGTGGACTTCGCCGGTTTCGGCAACTTCGGTTGTGGTTTCGCTTTTCTCTTGTCGACCAGCAGATTGAGCACTTCGCCGACGGTCCGGTCGCGAGCGGTGGGCTCCTGCAGCGGAAGGTGAACCTGTACGTGGTACCGGTTTCGCCTCCCGTCGCGTTCCTTCACGATGTAGCCGGAATTCGCGAGGTCGGTGACGATCCCGTAGGCGCTTCGTTCCGTGATCCCGAGCGTCACGGCGATGTCGCGCAACCGCACACCGGGGTCGTGAGCGATACATAGCAGGACGCGTGCGTGGTTGGTGAGGAAACTCCAGGGCGGCACGGCACAAATCTAGTAGCGCCTCTCTAGAAACACTGTGCTTGATTCGTTCAAATACAGGAATTGCGTTGCTAGAGTGACTTTGCGACTTAGTACGCCGTAGCGAGGAGGTTCGCCATGACACCTGGCCGCCTCGCCTTCCTGCTGGAACTCGTCGGCGTGCGAGAGGAGATCGCTGTGCCATTGCCCCAACGTGTATGTGCGGCCTGCGTCGAAGCGACCTCGGTCACCGGCGCCGCGCTCGCCCTGGTATCCCACGGTGGTCAGGGTGGCACGATCGCGGCCAGCGACGCGCGAATCCGCAGTGTCGACGATGAGCAATTCACGTTCGGTGAGGGGCCCGGTATATCCGCCTTTGCCACCGGCGAAGTGCTCGAGTCGGATCTCGCCACGTCGCGCGCGGTATCCGCATGGCCCGCGTTCACTCGACACGCCCAAGCCGCTGGGATCGGAGCGGCCTTCGGCTTTCCGCTGTTGCGCAGCGGACTACGCGTTGGGTCGCTCGACCTGTACCGCGACACTGCCGGCGCGCTGACGGGCGACGAGCTGGGCGACGCCCGTGCACTCGCGGTCATCGCGACCGTTGTGGTCACGGAGATCCAGTCGCACGCGCCGAACGCCGGCGAGCAGCTGCACCCGGACCTCGAGCGCGGGATGGGTCGCGCCATCGTGCATCAGGCGACGGGCATGGTCATGGTGCAGTTGGGCGTCACCATCGCCGAGGCGATCATTCTCCTCCGCGCCTATGCCTTCTCGCACGAGCGTCCGATTTTCGAAATCGCCGCCGACATCGTTGCTCGCCGGTTACGTCTGGAGTGACCCATTTGGGCGATGAAGGCGTGGCACCGGCGCCTATTCTGTTGCGGTGACCACGCGTGAACCGCGGCTGGCTGAGACGTTCGTAGAGCTAGCCGACACTCTCGTCGACGATTTCGACGTCATCGAATTCCTGCACGTTCTCATTGCTCGTTGCGTCGAGTTGCTCGAAGTCACCGCGGCCGGGCTCATGCTGGCCGACGGCCATGGCGAGCTGCGCGTGATGGCGTCATCGACTGAGCGGACGCGCATGCTGGAACTCTTCGAGCTCCAGAACGAAGAAGGTCCGTGCCTCGAGTGCTACCGATCTGGCGCGCCCATCGACTGCGCCGATCTTGACGCCGCCGAGTCGCGCTGGCCCCGCTTCGCACCGGAGGCTCGGGCGGCGGGTTTCCGGGCGGTCCAGGCGCTGCCGTTGCGGCTCCGCCGTGCGACGATCGGCGCGTTCAATCTTTTCCATTCCGAGCCGCGAGTACTGCCGCCGAACGACTTCCTCGTGGCGCAGGCTTTGGCGGATGTTGCCACGATCGGGATCCTGCAGGAACAGATGATTCGCGAGGCCCAGACCACCACCGGTCAGCTTCAGACCGCGCTCGACAGCCGTGTCGCCATCGAGCAGGCCAAGGGTGTCCTTGCGGAACGATCGAAGCTCGACATGGACGCGGCGTTCGAAACGCTCCGGGTCTTCGCGCGAAACGGCCAGCACAAATTGAGCGAAGTTGCTCGTGCGGTGGTCAACGGCACCATCGACATCGACGACGTCGCGAAAGTTGCGGTGCGGACCCGGAACGAGCCCACTGCCTGACGGCGTCCGTTCCCGCGTCCGAACGTGACGCGCGATGGCGATACCGGCCTTATTGGTTGCACATTCCGGCTCCGGGCGATGCTTCGCATCGCCGGGAGGCGGGTAATCTGATTTTCTGCAAGTTGGCGTTTGACTCGGCGTTGCCCCGGACCACGGCGGCGTAGCTGATGCTGCGAGAGGTTGGTCTGGGAATGCTGGACGTACACGAAGCGACGACGAGCGTAGAAAAACGCGCTCCCAGTGAGGAGTTCGGACCGCCCCCGAGCACCCCGCCAGCGAGTCCCGGCCGCGCCACCGCGGTGTTCCAGCGTGCGTTCACGGCTCTGCTCGTGATCGGGCCTGTCGTCGCGCTGACGTTCGCACTGGTGCTGTGGCGGCACCACCTCACGCTCCTCGACATCACACTTGCGGTCGTGCTGTATTCGATCTCCGGCCATGGCGTCACGATCGGCTACCACCGGTTGTTCACCCACCGCAGCTTCACCGCGAAGCGACCGCTGAAAATCGCGCTCGCGCTCGCCGGGTCGTTGGCGGTCGAAGGTTCCTTGGTCGGTTGGGTCGCGAACCATCGCCGTCACCACATGTTCAGCGACCGTGCCGGCGATCCGCATTCTCCGCATCGCTATGGCCCGGGTGCGTGGGGCCAGCTACGCGGTCTCGCGTACGCACACGTCGGTTGGTTGTTCGCGGCCGAACCCACGTCGGCGGAGCGCTTCGCCCCCGATCTGCAACGCGATCGAGATGTGAAGCTCATCGACAAGCTGTTCCCGGCCCTCGCCGTGGCGTCGTTTGCGCTGCCGTTCGCGGCGGGATGGCTCTTGACGCGGAGCATCACAGGCGCGCTCAGCGCGCTGCTCTGGGCCGGAGTGGTGCGCGTCGCACTTCTGCATCACGCGACGTGGAGCGTGAACTCCGTGTGCCACATGTTCGGCCGCCAACCGTTGGCCGTGTCGGACCACAGCGCGAACTTCGCGCCACTGGCCGTGCTGTCGATGGGAGAGTCGTGGCACAACTATCACCACGCGCACCCGTCGTCGGCGCGCCACGGTGCCGGACGCGGTCAACTCGACTCGTCCGCCGCGATGATCCGCATGTTCGAAAAGGCCGGCTGGGCAACCAAGGTCCACTGGCCGCCGCGCCCGTAGGCGCGGGGTTGCGCCGCGACATTCAGGTCGCGGCGCGGTGGATTGCTTTGCGGATGCGCACATAGGTGCCGCACCGGCACACATTCTCGAGCGCGTCGATGTCGGCATCGGTGGGATTCGGGTTCGCGGCGAGGAGGGCGGCGGCGGCCATGATCTGGCCGGGCTGGCAGAAGCCGCACTGCGCGACGTCCTCGTCGATCCATGCTTGTTGTACGGGATGCAGCGTGTCGCCGTTGGCCAGACCCTCGATGGTCGTGACCTGACGGCCCGCGCAGGCGCTGACCGGAGTGACGCAGGGGTTGAACGCGGCGCCGTCGAGGTGGCTCGTACACGCCTTGCACACGCCGACGCCGCACCCGTACTTCGGGCCGGTCACGCCGAGGAGATCACGCAGCACCCAGAGGAGCGGTTCGTCGCCGGCCGCGGCAACGGTCGTGGTGGCGCCGTTGAGCGTGAACGTGAACGTCGGCATCTCGAAACTCCTCATCCAGCGATCGGGAACGAGAACGGAGTGGTACCGGTGGCTCTGGCATACGCATTCGCGACCGCCGCGGCCGCGGCCGGGAACCCGAGTTCGCCCGCGCCGCCCGGCTCACCGGTCGGCGGCATCACGTACACGTCGACCTGTCGAGGACTGTTCGCCATCCGCGCGAACCGGTAGTCGGAGTAGCTGCCTTCGCGCACTGCGCCGTTGTCGATGTGTAGCCCGGCCTGCAACGTCATCGACAAGCCGTCGACGAGCACGCCCTGCATCTGGGCCTCGAGCCCGCGCGGGTTGATGGCGCGTCCGACGTCGACCGCGCACACGCCTTTCGTGACGCGCGGATTCGCGCGGTCCCGGCAGTCGATCTCCACGAGATAGGCCACAACCGACTTGTACTCCTCGTGGATCGCAATGCCCTGGGCGGTGCCGGCTGGCATCGACCGGCCCCATTGCCCCGCGGCCGCGACCTTGTCGAGCACGGCCTTGGTGCGCGAAGACGAGAGCTTCTGGCGACGGAACGCGAGGGGATCGACACGCATCGCCCGCGCGATCTCGTCGACCATGATCTCGTTGACGGTCGAGGTCTGACCGGAGTAAATCGACCGCCACGAACCGGTTGGGAACGCGAGCGGCACGTCGCTGAGCAATTGCGTCGCGACCCCGAAGTTGTCGGGCACCGTCTGCGTGAGTTGGAAGACGGTTTGCGTCGCGCCCGCGTGCAGGATGTCGAACCCCACGCCCGAGAGCGCTTCGCCGAGACCGTGGGAGAAGTCGACCGGCAACGTGGCGTGCCGATGTTCGTAGGTGAGGACGTTGCCGAGCAGGTGCGTGGCGCGCACCTTGTGATGGCTCGCTGGTCGCATCCGGCCGTGGCGCATGTCGTCGTTGCGCGTCCACATCAGCTTGATCGGGCGGTTCAACGCCTTCGAAACTTGGGCCGCCTCGATCGCGGGCTCGAAGAAGAGACGGTGACCGAACGAGCCACCTGCGCGCACGACGTGCAAGGTGACCTTGTCGGCGGGAAGTCCGACCGCGTCGGCCACCCGTTGGCCGGCGATGATCGGACTCTTGGCCCCGAACCAGATCTCGGCCCGATCTGCACGCACGTCGGCGACGCACGTGAGCACCTCGAGCGGGGCGTGTGGCGCGAACGAGAAGTTGAAGGTGCGGTCGACGGCCAGAACGCCGAGCGGCGGCACGAGGAACGGCGCGGCCGCGGCCTCGAGCTTGACCCTGATCTGCGCGTCCGAGAGGCCGGCGTTCGGGCCCGCGTCCCACGTGATCACCAACGCGTCTCGTGCTGCGAGGGCTTGGTCGAACGTGGTGGCGGCGACGGCGACGCCGGTGGGGATGCGCGCGATGCCGAGGACGCCGGGCATGGCACGCGCGGCGGCATCGTCGACCGCCCGTACCGAACCTCCGATGGTCGGCGGGCGCGCGACAACGGTGGGCGCGCCGGCGACTGGCAGATCGAGCGCATACGTCGCCTTGCCGGTGACGATGTCGCGCGCGTCGAGGCGCGTCGTTGGTTGCCCGATACGGGTGAAGCGATCCACCGTCTTCGGCGTTGCCGGTACCGCCGGCACCGCCACCTGCGCCGCGGCGGCCGACAGCGAACCGAACGTCGCGCTACGTCCGTCGGGTGCGAACACCACTGAGTTGCGCGTCGTGAGCGTCGAGGCCGCGACCCCGAAGCGTTGCGCAGCGGCGGTCACCAACCGCGCCCGGGCCGCGGCGGCGACGGTCCGCATCGGCGTGTAGAGCGAGTGCACCGAGTTGGACCCTCCGGTGAGCTGATTCCACAGCAACTCGGGGCGCGCGTCGTCGAGCACGACGTCGACGGCGTCGAGGCGCGCGTCGAGTTCTTCGGCCGCGATGATCCCCATCGCGGTCGTGATCCCCTGGCCGACCTCGGCCCGCGGTACGTGCACCACCACGCGGTCGTTTGCGGTGACCTCGACCTTGAGCAGATACGCGGTCGGGAGCGCAGCCAGCGTGAGCGCGTCGGTGAGGTCGACGACATTGGCCACGCCGGGCGAGGCACCCGCGGGTTCGGGCGCGACCAGCCCGATTCCGTAGCCGAAGTCGTCGATCGTCTTCACGACCATCGTCAACGTCGGCGCTGCGACCAGGTACGCGAGCACACGGCGCCGGCTGATCATGTGGCGATCGAGCATGTGGCCTCCCCCCGGAGTCGGGCTGGGCTGCCCGTATGCCTCGGCGAGTTCATGTTCTCCAAATTGCGACGGCTTGAACCATTCCCGACAAGCGCAGCCATGCGCAACACTGCCGGGATGCAAAGCCGCTGGTCCGACACCGAAGCCGCCAATTGTCCGAGCCTTCTCGCGGCTCGCGTGTACACGTCGAGGCTGCTCGGAGCCGACGCGGACCTCGTGATGCATGGCGGCGGCAACACATCGGTGAAGGTCACCGAAGCCGACCTGTTCGGCGACCCGGTCGACGTGCTGTACGTGAAAGGATCGGGCTCCGACCTTGCGACGGTCACCGAACACGGATTCGCACCGGCCCGGCTGCATCACCTCCTCCGGCTCGCCGAGCTCGACGAGCTCACCGACGCGCAAATGGCCGAGCAGCTCCGCCTCGCGTGCACCCGCGCCGATGCGCCCGCGCCATCGGTCGAAGCGGTCCTCCACGCGATCCTGCCTGCCACCTTTGTCGACCACACCCATGCCGACGCGGTGCTCAGCATCACCAACACGCCCAACGGCCGGAAGTGGATCGAGGAGCTCTACGGCGACCAGGTCGTCGTGATCGATTACGTGATGCCCGGATTCGCGCTCGCCCGCAAGTGCGCGCTCGAATTCCCCACGCGACGAACCGACGCGACGGTGGGCATGGTGCTCATGCACCACGGGATCTTTACGTTCGGCGAGTCGGCGCGCGAATCGTATGAACGGATGATCGACCTCGTGACGATGGCCGAAGACTTCCTGGCGAGCCGCCGGGCGTGGGAACTGTCGAACGCGGCCTCGACCGACGCCGCGCTCGCGCCGCGCGGTGTCGTCGCGCAACTTCGCGCTCTGCTGTCCGACGCCGCGGGCGCCCCCCTGATCGTGGAGAGCACCCGCACGGCGAGGACTGCAGCGTTCCTCGCTCGCGACGATCACGCCGAACTGGCGAGCCGCGGCCCGATGACTCCCGATCACGTCATCCGCACCAAACGGGTGCCGCTCATCGGCCGCGACGTCGCAACGTACGTCGCCGACTATGTGCGCTACTTCGAGCGGAACCAGTCACGCTCGCACGCGCCGCTGACCATGCTCGACCCCGCTCCACGAGTCGTGCTCGACCGTGAGCTGGGCCTGCTGACCGCGGGGCGAACTGCCCGGGATGCAGCCGTCGCGCGCGACATCGCGCTACACACCCTCGACGCGATCGAGCGTGCCGACGCGCTCGACGCGTGGGCCGCCCTTCCCGAAGGCGACATTTTCGACGTCGAGTACTGGGAGCTCGAACAGGCGAAGCTCGCCCGTCAAGGCGCGCCGGCGCAGTTCGCAGGCGAGATCGCGCTGGTCACCGGCGCGGCGTCCGGCATCGGCCGCGCCACGGCGGTCGCGTTCCTCGAGGCCGGCGCGGCGGTCGTCGGCCTCGACATCGACGACCGGATCTCCGAGCGCGACGACCAAACGTTCCTGGGCATCCCGTGCGACGTCACCGACCACGCCGCGGTCGACAACGCGCTCGACGTTGCGGTTCGTCGCTTCGGTGGCCTCGACATGCTCGTGCTCAACGCCGGAGTCTTCCCGCCGTCGGCCCGGATCGAGGAGCTCTCGGTTGACGCGTGGCGACAGGTCATGGCGGTGAACGTCGACGCGAATCTGTCGCTGCTGCACCTGTGCGCCGACCTGCTTGCGCGCGCGCCACGGCACGGGCGCGTGGTCGTGAACGCGTCGAAGAACGTGCACGCGCCCGGTCCGGGCGCCGCGGCGTACTCCGCGTCGAAGGCGTCGCTGACGCAGCTGGCGCGTGTCGCTGCGCTCGAATGGGCGCCGAAAGGCATACGGGTGAACATCGTGCACCCGAACGCCGTCTTCGATACCGGCATCTGGGACGTGCAAACGCTGGCTTCGCGCGCGGAGAGCTACGGCCTCACCGTCGATGAGTACCGCAAGAACAACCTGCTCGGTGTCGAGGTCACGAGCGCCGACGTCGCGGCCGTGATCCTCACGCTGTGTTCACCCACATTCGCGAAGACCACAGCCGCGCAAGTGCCGATCGACGGCGGCAACGAGCGCATCGTCTGATCGGCCGAGCACCCACGGAAGACCCGCGGAGAGAGCCCGCCGCGCGGCAGGTTCCTCACACTGCCGGGCACTTAGATGCCCGTTCTCGTTGCTATAGCACCACCTTCGGGCATGAAACGTGTCGCATCGCGAGAGCGGCACGCTCACTCCGAGGAAACGCAACCAGCTTCTCGGCGTCGTTGCCCATGACCTGGAAGTGCGTCAGTGCGAGAAGTGTCTGCCCTGATCGATGCGCCCTTCAATGCCCCACGGGTATTCACGGGCACATCAACCAGGATTTGGGTCGCAGTCCGAGAAAGTACGCTCCGGTCGTGCAGCGGGGGGCGGCGTTGGTCGTGTTGGCGATGACGTTGTTCGTCGCGTCGGCGTGCGGCAGCGGGTCGAAGCAAGGCGCGCCGGCGGGAACGCGGATCGTCTTGTCCGCCACTCAAGGCGCCGAGACCGCGCGGTTCGAGAACACCACGCGCTCGTTCGGATCAGGGAGCGACGCTGCCGGAGCAACGACGACGGGAGCGGTCGACTTCACCCACCATGCGGGTTACGCGACCGCATCCGCGCCGCGATCGGGCGCAGCACGGAATGCGTCCGCACAGAGCGAGATGCGCTGGATCGGCTCGTGGCTCTACGAAAAGTCCGCGCCGAGTGCAGTCTCGTTCCCGTTTCCGACGCACGGTCGGGCGTGGATAGCGTTCGACGGGACGGCCCTCGCGAAGGCGATGCACTGCCCGGCGCAGGACGCGGACGTTGCCAGTGCGTTCGTCCTTGGCGGCATGGGTGCGCCGTTCGGCTCCGCCCGTCCCGACGGCGTGCTGGAACAATTGCAGAAGGCCGGAGCAACGCTCACCCGGGCCGGTTCCGGAACGGTCCGTGGGGTCACAACGACGCATTGGCGAGTGGCCTTCACATCGGCGCGTTCGCACAGCCAACCTTGCCGCGGAAGTGATGCCTCCCCGTTGTCGTCGACGCCACAAGTCGAGATCTGGACCGACACCCAACATCGGTTACGCCGCAGCCGGGTCACCGTGACGATCAGGGAAGCGTTGGGGCCCTCGACGAGCGCCGCCAAGCGTGCCGGGTTCGTTACGACGACGGACTTCTTCGACTTCGGGGTTGCCGTCGATGTCGTGGCGCCGCCCGACGCAACCGTGTACGACTCGACGGCCGACTTCGTGACCCTCATGCGCGGGCCCGGCCAGGTGAGCGCAGACGCCTGGCACTCGATCGCGCACGGAGCGATGAACACCAAACCCTGGACCATCTGGTACGCGAACACGACGACCGGCTGGCGTTGTTACGACCCGCAGGGCACACCCAACGCCGGCTTGTCCGTCATCGCCAGCAACCGCATGCCGGGCCCCGGCGGCAAGTACACGACACCGAAGCACAACGGCCACATCGTTCAATGCGCACCCGTCGTCGACGTGTTCGGTGGGCCCTTCACGACATTCGTTGCCGGATTCGACGCGAACACCTACGTCCTCGTCGGCAGCGCCACCTCGAAGAGCCACGCGGCGAGCATCCACTTCTCCGACGGCACTTCTGTGCAGGCACCCATCGACGCCGGCAACGGCTTGGTCCGCTGGAGTGGCCCTGCGTCGAGCCCGCCCACTGCGGTCGAGGTCGACGGGCAGCGTTGCTCACTCGATTCCGCGCTCATGGCAACGCCCGAGCAGTCGTCGGGTTCCTCTCCCGGCGGTTCCGGCCCGGGGGAGATCCTCTGCGACGGCACTTTGGCCGACGTCGGCGGGTCCGCGCCGATCGACGGGTTCCCCACCCTCACCATCCCGTCGGGCCCAATCACGAAGGACGACTTCGTCATCGGCATTCCCGATACGAATTCCTGCAAGCCGCCAGAAGGCGTAGGCGGATCGCTCGTCCTGGGAGCGTGCGCGCATGTTCGCATGCCGATCGCGACCGGCCATGACGTCATCGCGGCAACCGCCAAGGAGGCGTTCGCGCAGCTCTGGTCGGTCGACCTGACGCTGAGTGCCAGTGCGACGAAACGATGGGCAGACATGACCCGCGGTGGGAACCCCATGCCAGTCGTCGAACTGCTCAAGGGCCAACTCATCGGCGTCATCGTTACTGGTGCGGGACCGCTTGAACTCGGCCCCATGCCCAAAGCCGCAGCCCAAGCCCTCGTCGCCGCCCTGAACCGCGACACCTGACCCGGTGCGAGCGGAGGGACTCGAACCCTCACTCCTTGCGGAACCGGGACCTAAACCCGGCGCGTCTGCCATTTCCGCCACGCTCGCGTCAACCCATGGTCGCACACGCGTTACAAGGGCGGGTTCTTCAGGCCGGCGTGGCGCACGAGGTAGATGTACTGCGGCTTGCGGTGCAGCCAACTCGAGTACTTCACCCGTCGGAGGGTGTCGTAGGTGAAGAGGGGTTCGCTGCTCACGACGTAGTCGTTGTTCTGGATCGGGGTGTAGAAGCCGATCCACCACGGCTCGACGTCGTGCTTGCTCAGGTAGAAGTGCGTGCCCGGCTTGAAGCCCTTGAGCTTCGTGAGGTCGACATGCGCGTTCTGCTTATACGACTCTTCGTAGAGGTGGTACGCGTCCCACGCTGCGCCCGCGTCGAGGCTCCGATACGGCACGCCCTCCGCGTGCGCGCGCCGCGCCACTGACCACACGGTGTTCTGGTACGACAGATAGTCGTGCGTGCCGGCAACCGACACTGCTGCCATCGCGCCGACGACGGTCCACCCGGCCCACAGCGCGATGCGGACGCGGTTCAGCGCCCACAACGTGAGCGCGATGAACAACGGCAGCAGTGGCAACAGGTAGCGGTCGCGCGAAATCGCCGTGCCGCGCAACGGTATCGACGTGAAAATCACGCCCGCGATCTGCACGAGCAGCACCGCCGCCACCATCGCGGCCGGGCTCTCACTCCTTTGGGCCAAAGCCGGCATCCGCCGCGCGAACGCGATCGCGAGCACGACCGACGCCACCACGCACAGGACCGTGAACCAGTAGCGGGGGGTCGGCCCGAAGAAAGGTACGCGCCCACCGCGCACGTCGCCGGGTGGCCCAAGACCCGAGACGCTGACGAACTGTGCGAGGTACGGCATGCGCGCGTGGCGCAAGAACTCGGAGAACACGGGCCCGGTCACCAACACGACGATCCACACGCCGACGAAGATCCAACCGGCACGCGTCATCGAGCGTACGAATTCGGGGACTCGTACGAGCGCGGCGGCGATCAGGGGCAACATGAGGAACGCGCTGTACACGACCATGATGAAGAGCAGCCGCCGCGCCAACAACGACAGCTCGCTCGCACCGGCGTCGCCCAACCCCGATGCCACCGAAACCTGCGCCGACTTGCTCGTGCCGTGGAGATAGTTGAACCAGGCCCAGTATGCGCCGGCCGTGATCACCGGCACTGCGAGTACCGCAGCGACGATGCGCGCACTCGCGGCATCGAACCGGAGGCGACGCGATACCACGAGGTACAGCACCAACGCGACGGGTACGAGCACACCTTGTTGCCGTACGAGGAACGCGAGCCCCGACGCTGCCGACCCGGCCGCCAGCCACCGCAGGTTGAGCACGCCGTCCCGTAAGCCGCGCGCGAAGCAGAAGACCGCGATGGCGATGAAGCTCGTGAGGTACGCGTCGGTCATGAACGTGAAGCCGAGCACGTAGCTCAGTGGGTGGAACAGGAACAGCGCCGCACCCAACGCGCTCCGCGTTTGTGTCACGCCGAGCTCGCGACACAGCGCGTACACGGCGATCGCGCCGATGAACGTGACGCACACCGTCCCGACGCGTAACACTCCGAGCGTGTCGGGGAACACGGTCGTGAACAGTGCACCCCACCAGACCTGGCTGACGGTGCTTGCCACCGAGATCGGCAGGATTCTGAAGTTGCCCTGGCGCACGAGGATCTCAACTGACCGTGCGTAGAGCGGGTCGTCACTCACCGACACGGGCGCGAGCGTCGGCACCATGAACGCCGATACGGCGTAGGCGCCGAGCACGCACAAGAACACCCAATGCGCTCGCGCGCCGCGCATCAATTTCTGCATGGGCACATCACGCTCGCGCGATCAACGGTCCGGTGGACATTCGGTCCTTGAGTCGAAGGGCGGGCGCCTCGATGAAGCGGTAGGCGAACCATGCACCCGCGAACACAACCCCTACACGCAACGCGATTGAGACCCAGTCGCCGAGACCGAACTCTCCCAGGTATTGGTACACGATCGGGTGGATGAGATAGAGCCCGTACGCTCGCTGGCCCGTCCACGTCATGGGCCGCCACGACATTGCCCGGGTGAGCGGCGCTCGTGGCGCGAGCACCAACGACCCGATCAACACTGCCACCGCAAGCTCGAAGATCAACGCACCCCAATGGTCTACCCACGCGCGGCTCGTTCGTGGCCAGTTGCACAAGAACGAGACCATGACGATCGCCGCGATCACACCGGCGGCGTGCATCACGCGATGTGCGCGTGCCGTCAAGCGTGGTACCAGCCACAACAACAGTGCTGCGAGCGCGCAGCCGAGCAACAGTTGGTGCGCGCGCGTATCTGAACCGAAGTAGACGCGCGACACGCCCGGCTCCGGCTGCGAGCGGATCTGCCCGCGTCCGGTGAGCTGCATATAGAAGTCGACGAACGTCCGCTGCGGCTTCGCGCGGTACCAAAACGACATGCGGTAGACGACGGACACGAGCGTCGCGCCGACAATCGTGAGCGCAACAGTCTTGCGGCTCGGCTTGAGCGCGAGGAGCCCCATGAGTAGCAGCGGCCAACACAGGTAGAACTGTTCCTCGATCGACAGCGACCACGTGACGCCGAGAAAGCCGAGTCCGGTGTTGTGGTGCAGCGTGTACCAGTTGGCGTAGTAGAACGCCGCCGCCGTGATTCCCTGGCCGGAGGGGCGCCCGGGATAGCCGGCACTGAACGCCACGTTCACCACGACGGCGAACACGAGAACACATGCGAGCAACGGGAGCAGCCGCAGCGCGCGGCGCAGGTAGAAGTTGCCCAAGCTGATGCGATCCTTGCGACCGTGTTCGCGCAGCAACAAGGTGGTGATGAGGAATCCGCTCAGCACGAAGAACGCGTCCACCCCCAGCAAGCCGTGCTCGAGGATCAGCCGGTTGTGGAACACCAAGTGGAACAGCATCACGCTGAGGATTGCGACCGCGCGGAGTCCGTCGAGCGCCGGCTGATAGCCGAATGGCGAAGGGGCCACCGGCGCGTGCGCTCCGTCATTCACGCGCGCCGCCCCGGTATCCAACTCGACGTGGTCCAAGAGCCGTCCTGGTTCCGGGCGGGACCTGCGGGAGATTAGCGAGCACAGGCTGTGCTCTTCGGTTCGCGCCTTGCTACCGTCGGCCCGCACAAGGAGGAGCTCGCATGGGCAAGCAAGTCCCTATTGTCGACTACCTGGTGATCGACGACGGCGAACCGCACCTGGCCGCCTGGGAGTCGGTCGATTCGGGAGCGATCTACTTCGACCGCCGCAACGGCGACGCGAAGAGCGGCGGCACCGAATTCAAGCGCCGCTCGCTCGGCAACACCGGCGTGCTGCGCTCGTTCACGATCGTGCACCGCACCGTGCCGGGAGTGCCGGCCCCGTATGTGTCGGCGCTCGTCGACCTCGATGGTGGCGGCTCGGTGAAGGGCAATCTCTTGAACGTGCCGGCGGATCCCGAGCACGTGAAGCTCGGGATGCGCGTGCGGCTCACCACCTTCCCGGTCGGCGCGGACGACGACGGGACGGAAGCAATCGCGTTCGGTTTCGAACCGGAGGGCAAGGCATGAGCACCGATAGTGGCGACAACGTTTGGATGCTGGGCACGCATATGACGAAGTTCGGTCGGTACGCCGACACGGACCTCATGGACCTCGCGAGCGACGCGGCGATGTCGGCGTTGCGCGACGGTGGCGTGACGATCCACGACATGGACATTCTCGCCGCGGGCAGCCTGTTCAACGCGCAAGCCGGTGTCGGTCAGCAGTTGCAGAAGCAGATCGGTCAGACCGGTATCCCCGTGTACAACGTGGCCAACGCGTGCGCGACCGGCGCCACTGCGGTGCGCACCGTGTACATGGCCATCAAGGCCGGCGAAGCCGACATGGGTCTCGCGGTGGGCGTCGAGCAGATGGGCAAGGGCGGGTTGCTCGGCGCGGGCGGCAAAGGTGACCGCGGCCGCAAGGTGTACGAACCCAGCGGTCGGTACGGCTCCGTGATGCAGGTCGAAGGTCTGCTCGGCACCGGCCTTATGCCGGGCGTGTTCGCGCAGGCCGGTATGGAGTACGCCTACGAAAACGACGGCGTCGGCTTCGAACAGTTCGCGAAGGTGGCCGAGAAGAACCACGCGCACTCCACCCTGAATCCGCTCGCGCACTACCAGAAGCAGTTCTCACTCGACGAAGTGATGACCGCCGAGATGATGAGCTACCCCAACACGCTGCTGATGTGTTGCCCCAACACCGACGGTTCGGCGGCGGCAGTGCTCGTCTCGGAGCAGCGGCTGCGTTCGTTGTCGAAAGAACAGCAACGGCGCGCGGTGAAGATTTCCGCATCGGTGCTCACCAGCGATCCGTGGACCGATCGCGCGCAAGTGCAGCCCGATGTCAACACGCTCACCCGGAACGCGGCCGACAAGGCGTACGAGCAGTCGGGTGTGGACCCGCAAGACCTCGACCTCGTCGAGCTACACGACTGCTTCGCGACGGCAGAGTTGATCCACTACGACAACCTGCGGCTGTGCAAGCCGGGTGGTGCCGGGCAGTGGATCGACGAGCGCGGCCCGTGGCGCGACGGCCAGATCCCAGTGAACGTGTCGGGCGGGCTGATCTCGAAAGGTCATCCGATCGGCGCGACGGGCATCGCAAACCTGTTCGAAGTCGCCACGCATCTGCGGGGCGAAGCCGGCGATCGTCAGATCGAAGGTGCGAAAGTCGGCCTCACCCACGTGATCGGTCTCGGCTCGGCCTGCGCGGTACACGTCCTCGAAAAGTCAGGCGTCTAATGCTCGACATCGGAACGACGGCACCCGATTTCACCCTGCCCGACCAAGACGGCAGTCCCGTCTCGTTGTCGGACCTGCGCGGCCGCTGGGTGCTGCTGTGGTGGTATCCGAAGGCCGATACACCCGGCTGAACGATTCAAGGAAAGGGCCTGCGTGACCAGGCCCAAGAGTTCGATGCCGCGGGCTGCGAAGTGCTCGGCATCTCGTTCGACACGCCCGCGGAGAACAAGGCGTTCCGCGAAAAGTTCGACTTCCCGTTCCGGTTGTTGAGCGATGTCGACGAACAGGTAGGGGTGGCCTACGAGACGCGCGACCCTGGTACCGACAAAGTGAACTTTGCGAAACGCCACGCGTATCTGATCGACCCCGAGGGCGTGATTCGCCGGGCGTACAACGTCAAAGACGTCAACGCGTTCGCCGGCGTGGTTCTCTCCGACCTCAGCACGCTGCTCGCCTAAGGCGCTCGCCTAACGGGAGCTGTGGCGGGCTCGGTCTGCGGGATCTTGTTTGTAGAAGTCGCGCAAGACCGCGAACAGGTCGGGTTCGTGCTCTTCGAGCGCGAGAGGGGCATCGAAGAAGTTCTCAGTAGCGACGGCGAAGAACTCGGCGGGTGAGACTCCGCCGTACGGATCGAGCGGCGGGCGCGGTATCCCTTCGCGCAACGCGGTGTATGCGTTTGTGCATACCTCGACCCAGCGAGCGAGTGCTTCCTTTGATTCGAGAGGCGGTGTGCCGTCCGTGATGTCGTCGAGCATGTCGAGCTTGTGCGCGAACTCGTGGAACACGACGTTGTGCCCGCGGCCCGGGTTGCGCGCGGCGGCGAGCGCTTCGTCCCACGCGATGAGCATCGCGCCTCGCCGATCGTGTGCTTCTCCGAGCACCGGTAGGACGCTGTCGGTCACGGTGCCCGGTACGGGACCTGCGTAGGTGCCGCGGCTCAGGATCGTGGTCGGGTACACGATGATCGCGCTGACCTCGCGGTAATAGTCGGTGCTCAGCGAGAAGATGAGCAGCGCGGCCTCGATCGCGATCGTCGTCAGGATGGCGTCGTCGAGCGCGAAGCCGTTCGCGGCTTCCCAGTTCTTGTGCCGGAGGAGCCAGTCGGCGAGGTCGCCCAATCGTTCCTGTTCATCGGAACGAAAGCCGCCCCACGCCCCGAGATGATCGGCGGCGATGCGTTCCCAGTCGTCGGGCAGGCCCTTACGTCGGTGGATCACCCGCTGATTTGTAGCCCAGTGACGCCCAGGGCCCGGCGGCGATGTCGCCTTCGAAGATGGCGCGGTCCTCGTCGTCGGCCACTTTGGATGCCGCCGCCTCGGCGCGATCACGCCGCTGCGCCGCGTTTTCAGCGTCGCCGCCAATGGCGTGGGCGCGGGCCAGTGCTTCGCACGCGTACGCATAGTCGAAGCCCTCGATCCCGGCTTCCGTCGTGAGATCCCAGCAGCGTTGCGCGTGCGCGAGCGCAGCGTTGGCGCGACCGAGCAATGCGTATACGTGCGACACGAGCCATTCGCCGCGCTGTTCGTGCAGGAGCGTCCCGGCGTAACGCCAATGCCACAGTGACGCGTGCACCGCGTCGACCAACTCACGGTCCTCATCCGCGGTCCGCTCCGCTTGCCCGAGTAGGTCCCACACCCGGCCGTTGGCGCGCTTCCCGAAGGCTTCGTGTTGTTCTCGGTCGACGTCGGTCATAGCGAG
>JAODBJ010000137.1 GCA_025463905.1 Actinomycetes bacterium | reverse complement strand
TCGAGCGTCAGGGCATCACGCTCATCGGAATCGCGGTCGGCAATCTCGACGATCACGGCACCGTTCAACTCATGTTGCCGTTGGAAGGTCACAACGCCGGCGCGCTCGACACGGCACTCGACGATGTACGCGACCGCTTCGGTTCGACTGCCGTGACGCGGGCTGTCCTCCTCGGCCGCGACCCGGGTCTCTCGATGCCGATGCTCCCCGACTGACGACCGCGGACTCGCCGACCCTCGCGCATGACGGCGTACTCGATGCAATCGCGTTGGTCGCGGTCACGCGTTTGCGGTAGGTGCGAGTTCGAGGACCGTCATCGCGGCGGAGCGTAGACTCGGCACCGATGGATGTTGCTCGATTAGGTGGCCTGGAACTTCGCGACGCGACCGGCACCGCGCGTGAGGTCGGCACGTTCTGGGCAGAACGGCCGGTCGTACTCGTCTTCCTCCGCCACTTCGGCTGACTGCACTGCCGCGAGCACGCCGCGCAGTTGCGCGAGCACTACGTCGAGATCAAGGCCGCCGGCGCCGACATCGTGGCGATCGGTACCGGGGATGCCAGATACGCCGAAGCATTCGTGCGCGACACCGACATCCCGTTCCCAGTTCTCGTCGACGACAACGCGGAGGCAGCCGCGGCCGCGTCGGTCCGCACGGTTGATTGGTTCACGCTGTTGCACCCACGCACCTGGCGCGCCACACGCGAAACCAGCCGGCGCGGCTACCACGTGAAGCGCGCCGGGAAGCGCGTCCGCCAGCTCGGCGCGACGTTCGTGGTCGCGCCGGGCGACGTGGTGCGTTACGAGCACTTCGACGCCGACAGCACCGACCACGCGCCGGTCGCCGACATACTCGCCGCGTTGACCGTCAGCCGGTGAACGGCGGCGTGAGCGGAGCGGCGAGCCCGTCGTTGGAAGCGCGAGGAGCGAGTCGGCTGCCGGCGGCGACGGGAAACGGGAACCCGAGGACCGCGAGGCGGCCATGGACCTGGTTCTCGGCCAGGCAGTTCGTCACGCATGCGGTCGGCGGATTCGCGACTTCGGTGGCGTCCGCGCCGGTGACCATGCCCAAACGCCCGCCGCTCGCCACGTCCCAGATCGACATGCCGCCGCAGTGGTCCTTCGTCTCGCTCAGGCCGAGCGTATTGGTGAAGTCAGGCCCGCAACTCGCCTGCGGGATGCGGGTGGCGACTTGCGCGCTGTCGCGAACGACGAACTTCCCGGAGAGACCATTGCCGATGTTCACCCGAGGCGTCACGCGCACGCAGTAGGTGCTCGGTGGGCCGGACTGCGCGTTCTGACAGTCGGCGCCGAGGAATTGGCCGAGCTTCGCCCGGAAGTTCGCGTTGTCGAAGTAGAAGGTTGTACTTGCCGCGGCGGTATCGGTACCGGCGAGGCGGTGGACGATCCGCGTTCGCGCGTTGTCACCCCGTGCAACCTCCATCTGGAAGATGCCACCTTGGGCGCAGTCCTTGGCCTGGATCTTCATGCTGAGACCACCCGTGCCAATCCGCGACAGCAGCAGGTCGCCGTCACTGACTTTCAGCTCGACGCCGCTCGTCAGCGTGAGCCCGCGGTGGTCGGGGATCTTGCTCGCGTACACCGGCGTGAAGTGGCCGCCCGTGATGTCCAACGCGTTGGCGGCACCCGTGAAGGCGTAGTTGAAGATCGCGAAGTCCGACGAGCGAACGTCGAACTGGGTGTAGGTGCCCTGCACGTGGAAGGTGCCGCTCGGAGCGGGAACGGTCCCGTCGAAGCGGGTGCTGCCGCTCTTGCCGAGCACCTGGTAGGTCCCGCAACTGTTCGACTTCGAAGCTTGCGCGGTCGGGGCGTAGACGCCACCGAACAGCGCCGCCAGGAGGACCACCGTGCTCACGACGGTGGTACGGGTGGAAAGCGCCTTCACATTGTCCTCCGTCAGCACAGGTGGGCGACAAGTACTGCGGTTTCGTCGCCGGGACCTCAGTGTCGAAGCGGACAGGTACGAGCAGCTATTGGACGTTGGTCGTAAGCCCAAGGTCTCGCGTTAGTCGATGGTTGTGCACGCAACCCTCGAAGACGGACCGCTCAGCCTCTTGTGGCGCCCGGTTCTGGCCTCGTACTGACCGCGAGCCGGCTCGGCCAGGTGCTTCACATCACCGATTACTGGCAGAGCGGATGGCTCACCATCGACATGCCGCTCGTCTCTAATGCGTCAGTGACCGATACCGGCGTGCCCTGCCGGTTGCGTGACCGTCGCGATCGGTAGGTGCACCACGAAACGTGCGCCGCGTGGCGCGTCGGCGAGCACGACTTGGCCACCGTGTGCTTCGACCAAGGCCCGCGCGATCGCAAGGCCGAGCCCGGCGCCGCTCGACGCCGGCGTACGCGACGCGTCGGCGCGGCCGAAGCGTTCGAAGATCCGTTCGCGCTGGTCGGCGGGGACGCCTTCGCCGTCGTCAGCGACAATGAGTTCAGCGCCCGGTGTGCTGTGCAGTTCGACAACGACGCGGGTGGCGGCGTGCCGTTGCGCGTTGTCGAGCAGGTTGCGGAGCACGCGGCCCAGTTGCTCGGCGCTGCCCCGCACTTCGACCGGCACGAGTTCACCGATCTCGATCGGGACGCGCGACCGGAGCCGCATTCGCTCGACCTCGTCGCGGACGAGGTCGTCGAAGTCGATCGGAAGAGACGCGACCGTGAGTGCACCCTCCTGGACCTGGGCGAGGAACAGCAAATCGTGCACCATCCGTTCGAGGCGATCATGCTCGTCGAGCACCGCGCGCGCGACCGCCGCCCAGTCCGTGTTGCCTGGATGCGCAAGCGCCACCTCGAGTTCGGCTCGACTCGCGGCGAGTGGGCTCTGGAGGTCGTGCGACGCGTCGGCGACGAACTGACGTTGTCGTTCAGTGAACGCGTCGAGACGGGCCAGCATCTCGTTCATCGTGTGCGCCAGCCGCCCGATCTCGTCGTCCGCACGGGGTTCCGGCACTCGGCGGCCCAGGTCGCGGCCCGTGATATCGGCGACTTGGCGTCGGATCGACTCGACCGGATGAAGGGCCCGGCTGATCGCCGCCCATGCCGTCGCGCCGACCACGAGCAGCAGCACCGGCAAACCGACGAAGAAGCTGGCGCGCAACGCACCAACGCTCTTGTCGACCGAACGAAGGCTCGCCGCCGCGTACACGGTCAGGCGGCGTCCCTGCGGAGTGTTCACCGAAATTGCCGCGACACGGAACGCGCCGGTGTCGTCGATCGGCAGGCCGTGCAGCGTTCGCAGTGTCACCCGGCCGAGCGGCGCCGGGAACGCGGCACCGGCCGGTTCGCCCTCGAGGTTCGGGCTGGCCGCCACGACGTGGCCCGCCGCGTCGACCACCTGCACGAGCGCGTTCTCTTCACCGGTGACCTGTAGCGAGCGCGGCAGCGTCCCCTGGTGGGCAAGCCCGGCAACCACTTCGGCGCGGGTGCGCGCCGCGTCGTCGACGCTCGATGTCAACGACCGACGTAAGAACGCCAGCTGCAACACAACCGCTACGACGAGCGCCACCGCCACCACCGCGCACGCCGCGAATGTCGTGCGAGCACGAAGCGACAGGCGCCGGCGCCTCGCTCGCTCGTCAGCCCCCATGAGCGTCGAGCCGATAACCGACCAACCGCACCGTCTTCAACGCGTGCCGCCCGAACGGCGCGTCGATCTTCTTCCGGAGGTTGCTGACGTAGACCTCGACGACGTTCGGATCACCCTCGAACGCGAAGTCCCAGACGTGTTCCATGATCTCCGACTTTGACAGCACGTCGCCGGCTCGTCGCATGAAGTATTCGAGGAGCGAGAACTGTCGAGGCGTTAGCTCGATCTCGGTTTCGCCTCGCCAGCAACGGTGCCGTGCCGGGTCGAGTGCCAGATCGCCGGCGCGCAGCACCGAAGGACGTTCACGCGAGCCTCGACGCATCAGCGCGCGCAGATGGGCAACGAGCACGACGTACGAGAACGGTTTGGTCAGGAAGTCGTCGGCCCCCGCATCGAGTGCGCGCGCATGGTCTTCGTCGCTGTCGCGCGCGGTGAGCATGAGTATCGGGGTCCACACGCCCGCGCTGCGCAGCTCCGTGCAAACTTCGTCACCGTTGCGCCCCGGCAGCATGATGTCGAGCATGACGACGTCGAACGCGGCTTCCTTTGCCAGCCACAGTCCTTCGTCGCCATCGTGCGCGATGTCGACTGCAAATCCTTCTTGCTCGAGACCTCGCTTGATTGCGAGCGCGAGCCGGTTGTCGTCTTCCACGATGAGTGCTCGCATGCGACGACCATGTCATAAGCATTCTGAGCGCCAGCTGAATGGCAGCTGAGCGCACGGTAAAACCAGCGGCCTTCAGCGACGCCACAGGGCGCGACCCGCATGCTGGCCCCGCCACATCCACGTTCCTGGAGGAACACCTAGATGCGTACCAAGAGAACTCTCGCTATCGGAGCGACCGCAGTTGTGAGCGTCGCCGGGCTCGGTGCCGGCGTAGCGGCGGCCGCGGGCGGCGGCCACGCCAAGCAGGTTCGCCACGCTGTCGTCCGTCACGCGGTGAAGACCGCAACGCCGACGACCGAAGCGACAGGACCCGACACGGACACCCTGCAACAGGGCGACCAGACCACACCCGACGCCCCCAGCGCGGCGAAAGCAACGACCGTGAAGGCGGCGGAAACCACGAGCGAGACCGCCGGCGAAACGGCCGGCGAGTCGACCACTCCCGAAGCGCCCGGCGACGCGAACCTTCCCGGTGGCGGCCACACCGACCCGGCCGGCTCGAACGTCGACCACCAGTTCGACGGCACCGAATAGCCAGTCCAATGCGTGCGTCGATAGGGGACACTATTTGTCCCCTATCGACGCACGCCCTTCGTCGTTAACGTACGGGCGTGGGGTACGGGCACTGGCGGGTTGGCAAGTTCGCTGTCGTCGTCGCGTGCGTCGCGGTCGCGGCGACCGCGTGCACACCGGATGATTGGCCGACGTTCGGCCACGACGTCGGGCATTCGGGACGTACCAGTGATACTTCGATCACGTCGGCGAACGTTGCCCAACTCGGGGTTGCCTGGCAGGTGAACACGGGCGACGACAGTTACACGTCGCCGGTTGAGGGCGTGGCGCCGTCGGGTCGTCACCTTGTTTTTGTCGGGAACCAACTCGGGACGTTGGTCGCGTACGACGCAACGACCGGGCAGCGCGTGTGGTCGTTCCAGGCGAGCGCAGCGATCGCGGCCGCACCGGTGATCGCGAATGGCGTCGTCTATGCCGGCTCGTTCGACAAGACGCTGTACGCGCTCGATGCTGACTTCGGAACGGTGCGCTGTTCGTTCACCACAACAGGGCTCGTGCTAACGCCACCGATCGTTGTCGATCCCGACGGGAACGGGTCGACCGTGTATTTCGGCGACGTCGGACCGACGGGGTTTGACGACGGCGGTCACCTGTATGCCATGAACGCCGTCGATCCGAACGCCGCGACCGATTGCGGTACTCGTTGGTCGTACTCGTCGTTCGGGCAGCCCGCGGGTGCGCAGCCGAAAGCCGGCATTTGGGCGCCGCCCGCATTTGCGAAGGACGTGAACGGCCGCCCGCTCGTTGTCGTCGGGAGTTCAAGCCCGGACGACGCGGTGTACGCGTTCGACGCCCGGACCGGAGCGCGGGTGTGGAGATTTCAGACCGAGCAATATTCCGACACGGACGTGGGCGCGGGCGCAACCATCTCGGCGCCCGGCGTGAACGGGTTCGCCGACGGCGTTGCGTACGTGTCGGGCAAAGACAACATCGTGTACGCACTGAACCTCCGGACCGGCGCGCAGGTATGGCAGTTCCGCATACGCGACGACTCGCCGAAGGTTGAAGGCGCGGCCCGTTCGACGGCGGTGCTCGACGGCCGCACGCTCTACGTCGGTTATGGCGCCGGGCTGTATGCGCTGGATGCGGTGACGGGCGCGAAGGTGTGGCGATCGCAGGATGCCGGCACCACCACCGCCGAGATCATCACCGCCCCCGCCGAAACCGGCCCGGCCGGCAGCGCGGTGTTGCTGGCCGGCGACGCGGCGGGGCGGTTCAACGCGTTCCGTGCGTCGACCGGCGCACGAGTGTGGAGTTACCTCACCGGCAACACCATTTATGGGTCCGCCGCGCTCTACAACGGCACCGCGTACGTGACGAGCGCCGACGGCTACCTGTACGCGTTCCGGGTCGGCGGCGCGGCCGGCGGGTCGCCGAACACCGCGATCGCGAGCCCCGTCGACAACTCCAAGGTCCCGAACCCGAACGGCAACCTCACCATCGCTGGCAACGCGACGGCCTCCCACCCACTCGCAAACGTCAAGGTCGCGCTGAAAGACGTGAACCAGCGGCGGTGGTGGAATGCCGCGACGCATGTGTGGACCAAGACATTCACGGAGAACGACGCGACACTCGCGACCCCTGGCGCGACGACGTCGAACTGGTCGTGGACCTATGCAGTTCCCTTCGATGGCGGCCGCTACGTCGTACAGGCAACCGCCGTCGACAACTCCGGACTGCGTGATCCCGTCCCGGGCGCTTCACACTTCTCGATCGAAAGCCTTGGGAACCCGGCGACCGCGACCATCACGTCTCCGACGAGCAACCAGACGATCGTGTTCCCTGGCGGCGTCCCGCAGACGTTCAACGTCACGATCAGCGGCACTGCGACCGACAGCGGTGGTACGACTCCTGGCGTGGCGACAGTGTGGGCAACGGTCGAGAACATCGACCACGGTGAATGGTTCTGCGGCAACCCGACCTGCAACCAGTTCGGCACCGTCCCGTGGATCGGCGACTACACGCCGTTCAGCACGACCCTGACGAACCCCGGCGCGATATCGACGTCTTGGTCGTTCACGATGCCGACCTACGACCACCCGCACGCCTACCAAGTCACCGTCTGGGCGCAGGATCGCGACGGCCACGTGCAACAACTCCGCCAACCCGTGACGTTCTGTGTCAAAACCGCGGCGGGTCCCTGTCCGTAACGGCCAAACGCCGGAGCATTTCGCCGGACAATCCCTCCAGATGTGGTTAGACGCTCCGTAATTGGGCAGAATGCCGCATCACTAGGCGGGCCACCGGGGGGTAGGCGCGATGTCAGAGGTGTTGCGGCCCGACGCGGTCCGGGCGCGGTTGTCACGCGGGATGTTGATGCTGACGATCGCCGTCGCGATCCTCGTCGGCTGGGCGCCGCTGAGCGGGCCGGCCGACGCAGCGATCCGACCCGCGCTCGGCCTTCCCGGACTCGTGACCGTCACGATCAGCGGCTCGCAGGTGTACGGCTCAACTCCGGTGTACACGACGCAGGTCACGTTGCCGCTCGGTATTTCGTTGTCGGGCGCACCGGTGTGCACCAGCGTGCTCGGCGGTAAGTCGATCGTGCCCACGCTGCCCGTCGGCGGGTACACGATCGACGCAACAACCTGTTCCGGCCTCTCGCTGACCGGGGTGCTAGCCGGCAACTTTGTTCTCTCACTCGTCGGCGGCACATTCAACGTCTCGAAGGCGCTGCTCACGGTCACACCCGCGAACCAGTCGCGCGTGTACGGCGTTGCCGATCCCGCGTTCGGCTTCGGTCTCACCGGCTTGGTGAACGGCGAGGCCGGTTCGGTGCTGAGCGCGCAGCCAACCTGCGGCGTCTCCGGCGCGCACGCGAACGTCGGTACCTACACCATCGGATGCTCGGCCGGCACGGCTGCGAACTATCTGTTCGACGTGACCCGCACCGCGACGCTCACGGTTACGAAGGCGCTCCTCAGCGTCGCCGTCTCCGGTTCGCAGACGTACGGCTCTGCCCCGACGTACACGCCGCGAGTCACGCTGCCGTCCGGCGTTCAACTGTCGGGCTCACCGCAATGCACGAACGTCCTCGGCGGTAACGCGATTACGCCGACGTTGCCCGCCGGCGCGTACACCATCGACGCCGCGACCTGTTCCGGGTTGTCGCTCGCCGGCACGCTGGCCGGCGACTTCGCTCTCTCGCTCGTCGGCGACGCGTTCAACGTTGCCAAAGCGCCGCTCACCGTCACACCCGCGAACCAAACGCGTCTGTACGGCGCGGCCGACCCGGCGTTCGGCTTCAACGTCACCGGCTTCGTCAATGGCGAGGGAACGTCGGTGTTGGGCGCGCAACCGACCTGCGGCGTCTCGGGCGCGCATACGAACGCCGGCACCTACGCGATTTCCTGCACCGGCGGCACGGCCACGAACTACCTGTTCGACCTCACCCGTACCGCGACCCTCACGGTTACGCAGGCGCTCCTCGGCGTCGCGATCAGCGGTTCGCAGACGTACGGTTCAACACCCGCGTACACACCGCAAGCAACGCTGCCCGCCGGCGTCCAACTCTCGGGTACGCCCCACTGCACCAATGTGCTCGGCGGAAGCGCGATCGCTCCCACTCTTCCCGCCGGCGCGTACACCGTCGACGCCGCGACCTGTTCCGGGCTATCGCTGGCCGGCGCGCTCGCCGGCAACTTCGTCCTGTCGCTCACCGGCGACGCGTTCAACGTTGCGAAAGCGCCGCTGACGGTCACACCCGCGAACCAATCCCGCGTGTACGGCGCGGCCGACCCGGCGTTCGGCTTCGACCTTTCCGGCTTGGTGAACGGCGAGACAACGTCGGTGCTGAACACCCAGCCGGCGTGTGGCGTCAACGGCGCACACACGAACCCCGGTACCTACACGATCACGTGCGCGGCCGGCTCCGCGGTCAACTACCTGTTCGACCTCACCCACACGGCAACGCTCACGGTTGCGAAAGCCCTCCTCACCGTCACACCCGCGGACCAGTCACGCGTCTACGGCGAGGCCGACCCCACGTTCGCGTTCGACCTCGCGGGCTTCGTCAACGGCGAGACGGCTTCGGTGTTGGGCGCGCTACCGACGTGCGGCGTCACCGGCGCGCACACGAACGCGGGCACGTACACCATCACTTGTCTCGGTGGTTTGGCGGCGAACTACCTGCTCGACGTCACCCGCACCGCGACGCTCACGGTGCAGAAAGCAGTCGCGACGCTCGCGTGGAGCACACCGGCTGCGATCCCAGCCGGCCTCCCGCTGACGGCAACCGAACTGTCCGCGACCGCGCTCGGCATCGACGGTCAACTGCTGTCGGGTTTGTTCACCTACACGCCTGGTCTCGGCACGGTGCTGCCGGAAGGTGTGGGTCAACTGCTCACGGCACACTTCACGCCGACGGACCTCGTCAACTACGTGCTCGGCACGGTGACCACGACGATCACGATCCTGCCGCCCGCGGTCACACTGCTCACGGTGTCTCCGTCGACGGCGTCGATCGCGAAAGGAACGACGCAGCAGTTCAGCGCGATCGCAACGCTGACCGACAGCACGTTCGTCGACCTGACACCCGCGGTCACGTGGAGTTCCTCGAACCCCACCGTCACGATCGATGCCAGTGGTCTCGCAACCGGCGCGCAGCCTGGCACGGCCGACATCACCGCGGCACTCGGTCCGATCTCTGCGCACAGCACGCTGACGATCACGCCCGCCGTGCTCACATCGCTCGACGTGTCGACGTCGTTGTCGTCGGTTGCGCGGCGCACGACCACACGCGCACGCGCGATCGGTCACTTCAGCGACGGCACCACGCAGGACATCGCGATGGCAGCTCAGTGGACGAGCTCGAAGCCGAAGGTCGCAAAGATCGTCGGGAGAACCGGTATCGCGAAAGGCCTGAGCGCGGGGACGACGACGCTGACCGCAACCTTCGGGGGCGTTGTGCGCACAACGACGTTGACCGTCACGAACGCGGCACCGACTGCCATCACCATCGCACCGGCCGCGGTCACGATCTCACGCGGCACGACACGCCAGCTCACCGCCACAGCAACGTTCTCCGATGGCTCCGTGCAAGACATCACGGCGGACGCGAAGTGGACGACGTCGTCGAAGCCGGTCGCGGCAGTTGGCAACGCCGGCAACAACAAGGGCACCGTGACCGCAAGACATACCGGGTCGGCGACGATCACGGCCACCTTCGGCGGCGTCACCGCAACGCGCGACGTCACGGTCCTCTGAGCTTCTCCCCGCGAAGCGCGGGATCAGGCGGCGTACGCCCGACGGCGTAGCGCGAGTGTCGCCCTGCGGCGGACGACGAAACGGCGGCGTTCCCGCACGCTGGTCCCATGACCTCCACACCAGTTCTTTCCGTCGAGGGTTTGACCAAGCACTACGGCGGCAGGGTCGCCGTCGACGCGCTGACGGTTGAGTTGCCTCGCGGCGTCGTGGCCGGCTTCATCGGACCGAACGGCGCCGGCAAGACCACCACCATGGCGATGCTGCTCGGCCTCGTCCGGCCGACCAGCGGTCGCGGCACCGTGCTCGGCGAGCCACTCGACCGACCCGACCGCTATCTCGGCCGAGTCGGCGCGCTCGTCGAAGGTCCAGCCCTCTGGCCCGCGCTGACGGCCTTCGAGAATCTCCGCGTCCTCGCCCGCCTCGGTGGTAACGACGTCGGACGTATCCCCGAAGTACTCGACCTTGTCGGCCTCACGGATCGAGCCGGCGACCGGTTCGGTGAGTACTCCCTCGGCATGAAACAGCGCCTCGGTATCGCCGCGGCGATGCTCGGCGACCCGACGTTGCTCATCCTCGACGAGCCGGCCAACGGTCTCGACCCCGTCGGCATGAGCGAGATGCGCGAACTGCTCGGCCGGCTTGCCGCCGAGGACCGGACCGTGCTCGTGTCGTCCCACATCCTCAGCGAGCTCGAACAGGTCAGCGACTGGCTCCTGATCATCGACCAGGGCCAACTCGTGTACGCGGGCGAAGCTGCCGGTTTCGCGGCGCGGGCAAGCACCGAGATTCTTCTCGCGCCCGCGAACGACGACCAGTTGCTCACGCTGGCCGACGTCGTCAGCGCCGCCGGCCTCGTCGCCGGGCGCGACGGCGATCACCTCGTCGTGGAAGTCAACGGCCACGATCCCCGTCCGTTGGCGGCGTCACTCAATCACGCCGCGGCGTCGGCCGGGATCGTTCTCGCCGAACTCCACGTTCGCCGCCCGTCACTAGAAGCCAACTACCTGCGCATGCTCGAAGGAGAAACCCGATGATCCGCTCTTACCAAGCAGAGCTCGTCAAACTGGCTCGCCGCAAAGTTCTGCTCATCACCGCGGCCGCCGTCGTCGTGTTCGCCGTCGGCGGCGCGTTGATCGTGTTGACCTCGGTCAAGCCGGCCGCTCAAGCCGGCCCTGGTCGCGCGCTTTCGTTGGAGCAACTGGCCGGCGCGGGTGGCGGCACGCAGATCTTCCGCACCGCGGCCTCGTTCGCAGGCACGTTTCTCTTCGTCATCTTCGTCGGCGTCGTCGCGGCCGAGTTCTCGCGCGGCACCATTCGTACGATGCTGCTGCGCCAACCTCGGCGCGTACGGCTCCTCGCCGGCAAGCTCGCCGCGCTGTTGACGTTCGCGGCCGTTGCCCTCGCCGCGACCGAAACCATCACGTGGATCACGGCCCGCGCATTGGCGCCCGGCCACGACGTCGCCACGCACGCGTGGACCACGCTCAACGCCGCCGGCGCCGCGTTCACCGACTTCGGCGCAGTGATGCTGTGGATCACCGGCTACGCCGTGCTCGGCATGGCCGTCGCCATCCTCCTGCGATCAGTGCCGCTCGCACTCGCAGTCGGCATCGGGTGGGCCGGCCCGTTCGAACACCTCGTGCAGAACGCGTGGACGCCGGCCGCGAAGGTGTTTCCCGGCTTGCTCCTCGAGGCCTTCGTCGCCGGCGGCACCACCGACATCTCCGCGGGCCAAGCGCTCGCCCGCATCGCGGTCTACGCCACGATTGCCGCGGCCATCGGAGCAGTCGTCTTCGCCCGCCGCGACGTCACCGCCTAACTCGCGATGGTTAGGTCGGCTCGATCGTTGCGGCGGCTTCGGTGGCTGCGATGACACGTTCTTCGCTTCGGCGACTGAAGACGGTCGTGAACCAGAGCAGCGCGCCGAGTACACCCCAGTTGAGGATGGGGCTTACGACGAGAAACCGTTCGGTGGGAAGCGCGAGCGCGAGCACCGTTCGTGCGACCGCTTCGGCGAGGAGCGCGACGCCCCAGACCGCGGTGACGAAGCGAAAACGCGCCGGCACTCCGGGCAGATCCCAGATGGTGTCGAACTCGCGCACCTTCTCGGCGTCGCCGCCCGCGGCGAACGAGCGCCCCATGTAGAACATCGCCGGTCGTCGCGCGGGTAACGAACCGAGACAGATGACGCCGAAGAGTCCCGTGAGCAGTGAGTCCCTGACTTTGAGCAGGGTGGCGTTCCCGTGGAACGCGACCGCGCCCACGAGGCCGATCGAAATGCCGACCAGTGCGATGATCCCGATGGGCTCGAAGCGCCCGTGCTTTCGTCGTTCGAAGACGATCTCAGCGATCGGGAACACCATGACCGCGGCGAGCGCGACGGCGTCGGACGAGACGTGCGGTCGCAGCAGGATGTAGCCGACCAACGGTAACAGGCCGGCGACAACGAGTTGCGGCGCGAGCAGGCGGAGGCTCGGCACCATGCTGCGGGTTGCCTCGTTGCGAGTTGCCTCGGGCGGCGACGTCACCCCCCAACGATGCCATGTTTGTCGGTCGCGTGCGCAGTCGCAGGTTGCCGGCGAGGGTCACGCCGCGGGCAACGCGAAGACGTCGTCGAAGTAGTCGGCGAGAGAACAGAGTGCAGCCGCGCCATCACCTACGAATGTCGGACCGTGCATCAATGCCAAGCGTTGCGGGTTCAGTTCCGCAAGCCGTCGCAATGTCGGACCCGTTTGCCGCGTCACCGCGTGGCCATGCATGAGTTGGTCGTGCGCGATCGCAGCGTCGACAATGTCGCCCGTCGTGGTGGCGTCGGCTTCCCCTGTGCGCGAGAACAGGTCGCCGCAGAAGAGCGTGCCGGTGTTCTCTTCGAAGAGCACGCCCGCTTCCCACGGTCCGGGTACGTGCGGTGTGTCGAGCCACCGGACGCGCGGGCCACCCAGGTCGAGCACTTCGCCGTCGTCTACGGCACGCGGAGGACGAGACGCCATGTCGGAAAGGCAAAGAAAACAACCGATCTTCCCGTGCACCACTTCGGCATTGGGCGCGACCGCAAGCCATTGCTCGAGGGACCCGTACTCGTCGGGCCGCGACGCATGGCCGGAGCTGACCCACCGCAGGCGCGCGGGATCGATCACACGAGCGACCGCGTCTCGCACCGCGGGGAAGAGGCGGCGCGTGCCCGTGTGGAACAGGAGCGGTTGCTCGCCCAGCACCACGAACTGGTTGAACGTGATGCCGCCGGGCGGACCGTCGGCGACATATGTCGAAACGCGGTAGATGCGATCCGCGATCTGATCGGTTCGGGTCTGCATTGCTTCCTCCTCGAAGGCGTTCATCGGACCAGGCGAGCGTGCCCGTTTGAGATAGCGGGCTCAATCCCAACTTGTTGGGGTTTCCGGTCCGCGCGAGCGGTCGTACGCTTCCAAGGTGAATGCAGGCATGGTCGAGCGACGCGTCGCCGACCTGATCCGTCGCAGCCACGCCGCCCTCGACACCGAAACGCTCCAGCACGAGGTATTGCGGCGGCTCCGCACGGTGATGACCGTCGACGCAGCATTCTTTGCGACTGTCGACCCGGCGACACTCCTCTTCACCTCTGCGGTGAGCGAAAGTCCGCTACGCGAAGCAACGCCCGAGTTCCTCGCGAACGAGTTCGGCACTGCCGATGTCAACAAGTTCGCCGACCTCGCGCGCGCGCCGGTGCCGGTTCGGACGCTCGACGGAGCGACGGGCAACGATCGGTCGAGAAGTGCCCGCTATCGCGAACTCATGGCGCCGCTCGGGCTCGGCGACGAACTGCGCGTCGCGTTGCGATCCGGTTCCACGGTGTGGGGCGTCCTCTGCCTGCACCGCGAAGACTCGCAGCTCGGCTTCTCCGATGCGGACACCCAGCTGATACAGCGCGTCGCGCCACACGTTGCCGCCGGACTCCGACACTCCACGCTGCTCGTCCAAACCCAGGAACACGCCGCATGCCAAGCCGCGGGCCTGGTCGTGCTGGACGCCGAGACGCTATCGATCTCCACGATCAACGCGGCGGCCGAAAGCATGCTGCGCGAGTTGGCGCGAACCGACATCGACCGAGGTGACGCGGCGCCGTTCGTTGTCCAAGCCATCGCTCGACTCGCACGCGACGCCGCACGGTCCGGTAACCCGACCGTTCCCACCGTTCGACTCCGAAGCGGCGTCGGACGTTGGCTCGCGCTGCAGGGCAGCATGCTCGACGGTCGGGGTGCTGCAGATCAGGTTGCCGTGATCATCGAACCGGCCGGACGTTCCGACATTGCCTCGCTCTTGCTCGACGCGTACGAGTTGACGCGCCGCGAACGCGGCGTCACCGAGCTTGTGCTGCGCGGCTACTCCACTCGTGAGATCGTCGACGAGCTCAGCATTTCGGCGCACACCGTCCAGGACCACTTGAAGTCGGTGTTCGCCAAATTCGGTGTGAGCAGCCGCCGACAACTCGTCGGCGCGCTGCTCAGCACCGTTCGCGCGTAGCACCGTCGAGCAAGAACCGGCTCAGCTGTACATGAGCGATCCGGGCGTGGTGAGCAACTCGCCCGTCTCCAGCCACGTCTTGAGGCCGGAGAGGATCATCGGCCAGCCGCCGTAGAGCTGGTCGTTCGCGCCTTCGCGAAGTTGGTCGTGGGTGAGGAGCAGACGGCAGGAGTCGCCGACCGGCTCGATCTCCCACGTAACCCGCGACGTGCCCTCACTCTTCACGTCTTCGCCCCAGAGCGCACGGAGCGTGTGAACAAGACGGCGCGGTGGATCGACTTCGAGGATCTCGCCCTCCCCGAGCAGCCCACCGGCATTCGGCGCGCCCATCTCCATGCGCGAGCCGGGTGTCCAGTCAGACTTCACGCCCGCCCCGAAGTTGTACTTGGCCCTGATTTCGGGATCAGTGATCGCCTCCCAGAGCCGTTCGGGCGTGGTGCGGATGTAGATCTCGAACACCTTCTCCATGGGTTGCTCCAATCGTTGCTTGAGGCCGCTGAGAGTTGCGGCAAAGGGTTCGGCGTACTTGCCCACCCACCGGTCGTGGACGAGCCGAATCGGGATCGGGTTCAGGAAGTGGAGCTTCTCCCGGCCGCGTCGTTTGGTGACGACGAGGCCCGCCTCCTCGAGCTGCTTCAGGTGCTTCATCACACCGAAACGCGTCATCGGGAGGCGCGCTTCGAGGGCGCTCAACGTCTGCCCGTCTTCTCGGAAGAGCTCGTCGAGCAGGCTTCGCCGAGTTGGATCGGCGAGGGCTTTGAAGACGGCGTCCACGCCCGACACGATACGTGACCTATTGGTCACATGTCAACCCGAAGGGTCACGACGACGACCCCGCCCCTCGGCGGGTGGGCGACCCTTCCGCGGTCGGGCGCGGCGTAGTAGAAGTTTCGCGATGGCGTCTGACCTCGACGTGGAACGCCACATCGAGCGGTTGCTCGACGGACTCGATGGTCGCGCCCGCCAGGGCCGAGAGCGGTTGTTATGTGAGCTGCTCGAGCACGGATTCTCGACTGATGATCTCGACACGGCCGTCCGAGAGGACCGCCTCGCCGTACTGCTCCTCGAAGCGGTCGCGCACGACGGCGCGACGTTCAGCGCGAGCGACATTGCTACGGCGTCAGGACGAACCCTCGAATCAGTACTGCGGATGCGGCACCTCCTCGGCCTGCCGCCAGTGGGTGCCGACGAACGGGTCTTCGACGAGGAAATGCAGCAGGCATCAGACGTGCTGCAGCTCGCGCTCGAATATGGCCTCTCCCAGGCTGCGGTCGACGAGCTTCTCGCGGTCCTCGGCCGGCACATGTGGCACCTGGCCGCAGATGTCCTCATCATCATGGGCAAAGAATTCGCGCGGCCCAACGACACCGAATACGAACTCGCGCATCGCTATGCGGATGCGGCGCAAGTGATGGTTCCGTTCGCCGCGCCGGTCGTCGTGGCCGCGTTTCAAGCGCACCTGCGCGACCGCATGCATGAAATCTTCGTGTCGCCCGAAGAAGCCGCGCGTGGACAGCTGTTCTCCGTAGCCGACGTCGCGGTCGCGTTCATCGATGTCGTGGGATTCACCGAGCTCGGCGAGCGGGTCGACGCGGGAGCCCTGCAGACCTTGGCCGCGCGGCTGCTCGATGTCGCGTCGACTGTCGTCGAGGTTCCCGTGCGGGTGATCAAAGCGATTGGAGACGCGCTGCTGTTGATGTCGCGTGATACCGACGCGCTCATCGCGGCGCTCGTCGAACTCACCCGCGTACTGACACTCGACGACACCGTTCCGCCGATTCACGTCGGAGTCGCTTGCGGCGACGCGTATGTCGGCGGCAGCGACGTCTACGGGCACCCGGTGAACCTCGCAAGCCGCATCACCGACCTCGCCGCGCCCGGCTGCATCTGGGCGTCGGCACAAGTAGCCGAGCGCACTTCGACCGCCTGGGCGTGGCGACCGGCCGGCCGCCACCGCGTCAAGGGCTTGACCGAGCCCGTCGAGGTTCGCGAAGTCGTCGCCGCCATCCCTCGATAGTCCTCGCACCTTTCGACCCGCGATCGGCGGACTTAGGGCGAATGCCCCGCCCGACCCTTTCGGACGGGACTCGACAACTTCATACGTGTCCAACACTCCCCTTACCTGCGTCCGGGACACTGGCCTACCGATAGAGACGTCGAGGCGAGACGTCAGGGCGGCACGGCGGACACAGATGGACCGTTCTCAGGTCACCAAAGTGGGCACCTCGTGAGGCGCGGATTGCAACGCGTCGGCATCGTCATGGTGCTCGGTGCAACCGCGATCGTTGGCGGTTACGTCTACGCCCGCCCCGACGGAATCGCGGCGCACGCGGTGTCACGCGCCGCAGATCCGACGACGAGGACCACGACCACGCCGTCATCAACCTCATCGACGTCGACGACGACGCCACTCCGCACATCGGTCGCGCTCGTCGGCGACTCGCTGAGCGCGCAATCCGTCCTCAACGAACGCGTTGCACTCGACAACGCGGGTTGGCGCACCGTCACGATCAACGCGCAGCCGGGCCGAAGTGTCCGAGCGGTGCAGCCCGCCTCGGCGACGGTTCCTTCGTCAGGAATCGCGGCCGTGCGCGAGATCCGTGCATCGGGAAGCGATCCCCACACGTGGATCATCGAACTCGGCACCAACGACGTCAGCATCACGCGTAACGACGCCGGCGCGATTCGCGGCGTGATCGATCAGATGCTCTCGGAGATCGGTCCGGGTCACCGGGTCGTGTGGGTCAACATCCACCGCGGTGACGATCTCGCGTCGAGCGCGACGTTCAATCACGTCCTCGCGCAAGTCGCGGCCGAACGCAACGACGTCGTCGTCGCCGACTGGGCTGCGCAAGCCACCACGCCGGGCTACCTGATCACCGACGGCATCCACCTGACGTTGGCGGGTCAAGCAGCGTTTGCAACCGTCATCACGACGGCGGCCGGCTAGGTCGACTCGTACGCGACAACCCAGTCGATCAGCACGTGACCGTCGTCGGTCGGCTGCGGCACCTGACCGTTGAGGGCGCTCTCGGTCTGCAACACCCAGTGCATCGGTGTGTTGGGCACGCGCACGGTGCTGCGACCGATGGTCTTGCCGTCGAGGTAGAAGTAGAGGCTGTTCGGCGTCCACGCCATCGACGCAACATGCCAGCCGTTGAAGCCGGTAAGTGGGCCGTACACGTCCTGATCGACAGCGTCGACCGATCCCTGCCGGTGCATGAACGCCCACATCGTGGAGTCGAGATTGCCTTCCGGGAAGTCGATCTCGCCGTCGGCTCTCAATCCCGAATCGGGCCACAGCATCCACGAGACCTTGTACCGATGAATCGGATCGGCCCAGAACCTCACCATGAATTTCCCGTACGCCGCGCCGCCCCGCGTGCCCGGGCCACCAGGGATCTTTGGCATGGGCGCGGCAACCAGTGGCACGCCGTTCTCGCTGTGCAGGTGAATGTCCATCACGCCGTCGTGCATGCTCACGGTTTTCGACGCCATGTACGTGCCGTTGCGCGACGTGTCTTTCCAACCGTCGGGATACGCGGTCCACTTTGCCCGTTCAATCGCCGGGAGGCCGGGACACACCGAATCGACGATGTTCTGAGTCATCTTGCAGCCCGAAAAGCCGCCGACCGGAACGTTTATGTCGAAGTCGTCGGTAAACACCTGGTGGAAGCCCGGCACGTCACCAACTGGCATCGTGCACTGGCTCGCAATGAAAACGATGGCAACGAGACCCGCAGCGCGTGCGATCCCGCGCGTCCGCGCAAAATCCATCACGTCGAACATATCCGTCGCCAGCCCGGAACCAACCGCTGCGCAACGACTGTTAACACAACCGACAACTCCGCAGGGACGATCGGAACAACCCGGCCTACGCTGCACCCATGATCGTCGGCGAGGCGACCACGACGGTCGCAGTCCCACCGAGCGAGGTCTTCGAGTTCGTTCTCGACCTGAAGCGCTACCGCGAAGCGGACCGAAAGATCGGCCGGGTCGGGCCGATGCAACGAACCGGTGATAGCGGCACGGTCAGGTTCTCCGGCCGCATAAAAGGGTTGCCAGGTCCTGCCGGCACCTACCCGTTCACAGTCTCCGCGTCCCGGTTGCAGTTCGGCTCACCGATCGCGGGGCCGGCTCGTTGGTTCCTCGACTTCGAGGGCACGTTCGACTGCGTAGTCACCGCGGCCGGAACGGTCGTCACCCATCGTGAGGCGTTCGACTTCAAGAAGCCGTGGCGATGGCTCGCGGAGCCGCTCCTCCGGCAGTGGTTGGAGACGGACACTGCGGAAGAGATGGTGCGGTTCAAGACACTCGTCGAACGCGACAACGAGGCGTCGTGACGTTGTCGGGCATCCCCATCCTCGACCTCGCACCGTTTCGTCACGCGCCGACGTCGCCCGACGCGACGCGGTTCGTCGACAAACTGCGCTCGGTGTGTCACGAGCACGGCTTCTTCTACCTCACGGGGCACGGAGTCGACGACGCCCTCAACGACGACGTGCATGCGTTGGCGCGCCGCTTCTTCGCGCTGCCGCTCGCGCAACGGCTCGACATCGCGAACGTGAACTCCGCGCAATTCCGCGGGTATACCGCGATCGACCACGAGTTCACCGGCGGCCGTCCCGACCACCGTGACCAGCTCGACATCGGCCATGAGCTCCCACCGCCGCGCCTCGAACCGGGTGATCCCGCGTGGCTTCGGTTGCGCGGACCCAACCTCTGGCCGAGCGAACTCCCGGAACTACGCCCGACGCTCACGAGCTGGATGGATCAGATGCAGCAGGTGGGCGCGACGGTGCTACGCGCACTCGCGCTCGCGTTGGATCAACCGCCAGATCGCTTCGACGACTTCGTCACGCCGCGCCCAGAAGTACTCGTGAAGGTGATCCGCTATCCCGCGCGCGACAACGACGTGCACGACGACGACCAAGGGGTCGGCGAGCACCGCGATACGGGCCTCGTCACGTTCGTGCACCAGGACGACGTGGGCGGGCTGCAAGTGAAGCTCGGCGACAACTTCGTCGACATCCCGAAGCTGCCCGCGACGTTCGTCGTGAATCTCGGTGAGATGATGCAACTTCTCACCCGGGGCTACTTCGCCGCGACCGTGCATCGCGTCGTGAGCCCACCACCGGGGCGGCAGCGCATCTCGGTTTCCTACTTCTACAACCCGAAGCTCGAAGCGACGCTCGAACCGATCACCCTGCCGCCCGCCTTCGCGGCCGACGCGCCCGGCGGCGAGAGCGCCGATCCGACGAACCCGATCTTGGCCAACTACGGCGAGAACTCGCTCAAGGTGCGGCTGCGCGCGCATCCAGACGTCGCGCGCCGGCATCACTCCGACCTGATCGCGAACTAAGCGGTCGATCGATCCCATTGCGTCGTGAAGAACACGAGAACACGACGGAAGAAATACCGCGTTCGACGCGCTCGTGTCCCGTTCGCGTGCACGCCCCGGCCAGGATGGCCCGCATGACGCGTGGATCGGCTGTACGACGGAACCGGGCGCATCGAAGCCGCGGGTGGTGGGCGTGCGCGGTACTCGTCGCGTTCGTCACGACCGGCTGCGGCCCGATGTGGACGATGTACCACTTCGACCTCGGCCACTCGGGCGCGGACACGACGGCGCCCGACATCGTGCCGGTCGCGCGGGCATGGACGTCGACGGCTCTCGACGGGCTCATCTACGGCCAGCCGCTGGTGTACAACGACCGCGTCTACGTCGCGACCGAGAACGACTGGGTCTACGCGCTCGATATCGGGTCGGGCGCGATCGTGTGGAGCAAACAGATCGGTGTACCGGTACGGAGCACTGAGGTGCCATGCCCGCTCAACGTCGATCCCCTCGGCATCACGGGCACAGCGGTTATCGACACGGCCACCAACACCATCTTCTTCGTAGCCGAGCTCACGGCGCCGGTGCGCCACGAACTCGTGGGGCTCGACGTCTCCGACGGGTCCGAGAAGGTGCGTGTGTCGGGCGACCCGACGGGCGTCGATCCGATCATGGACCACCAGCGTCCCGCACTCGCGCTCGCCAACGGCCGCGTCTACTGGGCCTACGGCGGCGCCGACTGCGGGCAGTACCACGGCAAAGTCGTGAGCGTGAAGACCGACGGCACGTCGCCGCTCGTCTATACCGTGCCGAGCATCAACCGCGGCTCGATCTGGGCGCCGTCGGGACCCGCGATCGACGCCGACGGGAACGTGTGGGTCGCAACCGGCGACGGAACCTCGACGACCACGTACGACCACACGACGAGCGTGATCAAGCTCTCGCCGACACTGGACGAGCTCGGGTACTTCGCTCCGAGGGGCTGGGCGACGTTGAACCAGAGGGGCACGGAGATCGGGTCCACCGGTCCGTTGCTGTTGCCGGGCGGCTACGTGTTCCAGATGGGCAAGAACGGCATCGCGTACATCCTGCGCCAGTCCAATCCGGGCGGCATCGGTGGCAACGTCACGTCGCTGTCGCTTTCATGCAACGCGACGGGCGGCAACGCGACCAGCCCTGGCATGGTGTACGTCGAGTGTCTCAGTGGTATCCGCGCGCTCACGCTCGACACCACCGGCAGCACTCCGAAGCTGCAGTTGGCGTGGACCGGACCCGGCGACGCGAACGGCTCACCCGTCTTCGGTGGGAACACCGTGTGGGTCGTCGCGGTCTCGACCGGCTTGCTGTACGCACTGAACCCGGCCGACGGTTCGGTGCGCCAATCGATCAACATCGGCCACGCGCGCAATTTCACGTCACCGACCATCGCGAACGACACCGTGATCGTCGCGACCGACTATCACGTACAGGCGTTCCGTCACGCTCCCTGATGCTGCGCTCAGATCACAAGAACCGCGCGGTCCATACGAGCGACGCGCCGACCGCGGCCAGGAGCAGCACCATCGAGAAGGCGACGAAGGTGCGGCCGATCTCGCGCGTCTGTGTCGTGTAGCCGACGCGACCTTGAATGTCCTTGTACACCTGCCGCAGTTCTGAACCGCTGCTGGCGGTGAACGAGGAACCGCCGCTGATCTTCGCGACAGTGGCCATGGTCTGGGGATCGGCGGGTACGGGCACAACTTGCCCTTGCACCATGACCGTGCCGCTATCGGTGCCGAAGGCGATCGTGTTGACCGGGACGCCCACGTTCTTGGCCGCTTGGGCGGCATCCTCGACGCGGCGCCCAACTGTCGTCGTACCGTCGGAGAGCAGCACGATGGTGGCGGCGAGGTCTTTCGCATTCGTTTGCCGAGCGGGCACGACGTTGCTTCCGGCCGTGGCTGCGATCGAGTCGAGCGCGGCATAGATCGCTTCGCCGGCCGCAGTACCACTACCCGGTTGCAAACCGTCGATCTGCTTGATCACCGCCGCGTGATCAGCGGTGGGCGCGACGAGCACGCGCGCCGACGAGTCGAACGCGACGAGTCCGATCTGGAATCCGGCCGGCGTCTCGTTCACGAACTGGCGTGCCGCCGTCTTCGCGGCGTCGATACGGCTGGGGGCGACATCGGTTGCCGTCATCGACGCGGAGACGTCGATGGCAAGCATCACGGTGCCCTTACCCTTCGGTACGCGCACGTCGCGCGCCGGGCGTGCCAGCGAGACGACGAGTGCCGCGACGCCGACGATCGCGGCGATCGCAACGACGTGGCGGCGCCAGCCCGGTCGCTTCGGCGCCACCGAATCGAGCAACTCGAGGTTCGTGAACCGAACCGCGTAATGCCTACGCCGCCGTTGGAGCACGACGTACGCGACCGCGAGCCCCGCGACGGCGAGCAGCAGCCAGAGACGGTTCGGAGCAAGGAGTGTCATCGGCGTCGCTTCCGGAGGGCGGCGAACCGGACGATGTCGAGCAGCCAATCCCGATCGGTGGACAACGGCAGGTGCGCGGCACCGGCCGCACGTACCGAACGGGCGTTGGCGTCCCACTGTTCGTCGGCAACCGCGGCGAACCGCTGCCGCAGGCGCGGGTTCGCGGTTTGCACCTCTCGGCGCCGGCCGGTTTCCGGGTCAACCAGCGTGAGCAAACCGACCGGAGGGAGTTCGCGTTCGCGGGGGTCACCGACGTGGGCGACGACGACATCGTGACGAGCGGTGAGCCCGCGTAACTCACGCGCCCACGGGCCGCCGTCGAGGAGGTCCGACACGACGATCATCAAGCCCTTGCGACGTGCCGAGAGCCGCGCTTGTCGCAACGCGCTCGCAAGATCAGCGTTTCCTTCACCGGCGCGCGGGCGGTTGTCGAGTCGATGCAAGATGGCCATCACCGCGTTTCGCCCGGTGCGCGGTGGCAACACCGAGGTATTCGTGCCGTCGAAGACGATCGCGGCGAGACGGTTGCCGGCGCGACACGTGAGAAATCCGAACGCCGCCGCAGTGGCAAGTGCGAGGTCGCGTTTCTCGCAGCGCGCGGTGCCGAAGTCGAGACTCGCCGAGCCGTCGATCACCAACCACATCTCGAGCTCACGGTCCGCGACTGCGTCACGAACGTGCGGCGCACTGCTGCGCGCGGTCAAGTTCCAATCGATGCGCCGAACGTCGTCGCCGGGTTGGTACAGGCGTCCATCACCGGCTTCCGTTCCCGCGCCCGGCAGCACACCCTGGTAGTCGCCGTGGAGCAAACCGTCGAGCTTGCGGGTCACGAGCAACTCGAGCCGGCGCAACGTCGCTTCGCTCGTCGCGACCGTCGTCGCGTTCGGCGTGGGTGTGGTCATGAGGCTTGCGCGCTGACCACAGCGTCTTGCGCCGGTGCGATCCGCGGCTCTTCAACCGTCGTCACGACGCGTTCGACGACCTGTTCGGCGTCGATCCCGTCGGCGAGCGCCTCGTACGACAGCAGCACGCGGTGCCGCAGTACGTCACGCGCGACGTCGTACACGTCCTGCGGGAGGACGTAATGCCGTCCGCGCATCAGCGCGATCGCACGCCCCGACGCAACGAGCGCAAGAGTCGCTCGGGGGCTTGCGCCATGTGCGATCCACGGCACGAGGTCGTCAAGGCCGTGTTCAGCAGGGTTGCGAGTCGCGAGAACGAGTCGCACCGCGTAGTCGACGAGTGCGTCGTGTACGAATACCGAGTCAGCCGCGGCTTGCAGGTCGGTGAGCTTCTCTTCGTCGAGCACTTGCGTCGCAACCGGCGGTCGGACGCTCATGCGGCGCACGATCTCGGCCTCTTCACGACTCGACGGATAGCCCACGAGGACCTTCATCAGGAAACGGTCGCGCTGCGCTTCGGGCAACGGGTACACGCCCTCGCTCTCGATCGGGTTCTGGGTCGCGAGCACCACGAACGGCGACGGCACGTTGTACGTCACGCCACCGATCGATACGTGGTGCTCGGCCATCACCTCGAGCAAGGCCGACTGCACCTTGGCCGGCGCGCGGTTGATCTCGTCGGCGAGCACGACGTTCGCGAACACCGGTCCGAGCTCGACGTCGAATGCTTCGGCCGAAGGCCGGTAGATACGAGTACCGACGAGGTCGGCCGGCACCAGGTCGGGTGTGAACTGCAACCGCGCGAACGTCCCACCGAGGATGCGGGCGATGGTCTCGGCTGCGAGCGTCTTTGCCAAGCCCGGAGCACCTTCGAGCAGGCAGTGTCCGCGCGCCAACCAGCACACGAACAGTCGCTCGATCATCAGGTCTTGGCCGACGAGGACACGTTTCGCCTCGAACAGTGCCTCTTCGAGCATGCGCGCCGACGCGTCGAGCTGCGCGCCTTGGGGAGTAGTGGCTTCTCGGCCAAGCTCAGCCGGCAATGTCCAACCCTTCTACGTTGCATGATGGGAACGAGTTCGTCACTTCGTGATGCCGCGGCCATACGCCCGGTGCCCGAGGTCGGGGGAGCGACCCTCGGGCACCGTTCGCAGGAAACGTCGAGCGGCGCCTGCTAGACGGAGCTCGTGGCGTTCGGAGCCGTCGATGTGCTGCCGTTCGTACCGCTGCTGCCGCTCGAGCCGCCCATGTGCGGGCAATTCGCGCGATCGTGCGGCACGGTCGAGCCGTACGGCATCGTCGGCGACGAACCCGGACTCGTGGTGTTCGGAGTCGTCGGGTTCGGAGTCGTTGTGGTCGTTTGGGCCGACGCGAGCGTGATACCGCCGGCCGCGAGCGCACCGATGAATACGGCGCTCCCAACCACAACCCGGGGCTTGATTGCCATGGCACTCCTCTCGTTGCGGAGCCCCATCGAACGCGATCAACACTGCCGTCAGCTTCAGAACAAGTGGGAAAGAGGTAAGAGCAGGCGTCAGAGGTGGTAGAGCTTGGCCGCGTTCTCGCCGAGGATCTTGCGTTGGGCGGTGGGACTCAGCTCACGCATGTTCTCGGCCGCCGTCTTCAACGGGTCAGGGTAAAGACACGTGGGATGCGGAAAGTCGGTCTCGAACATGATGCAGTCCTCACCCACGGACGCGACGACCGACGCCAAGTCGTTGCGTTCGAACCAGGTCGTTGCATACATCTGGCGCTTGAAGTACTCCGACGGCAGCAGCGAGAGCGCGGCCCTTGCGTGCGGCGCGTTCTCCGACATCTCGTAGTCGAGCGCCTCCAGGATGAACGGAACCCATCCCGCTCCGCTCTCCACCGACACGATCTTGAGTTCGGGGAAACGGTCGAGCATCCCCGAGCAGATGATGTTGACAACGACACGCGCGTTGCCGATGAAGAGCAGCGTTCCGCCGATGGCGAGCTTGGTGTCGTCGTCGTGCGAAGGCCACGGATACGACCCGAAATAGTTCATCGTCGTGAGGCTCGCCCCGATGTGGAAATGCACCGGCAGCGCCAACGAACTGCACGCCTCCCACAGCGGATCCCAGGCTCGGCTCGCGAGGTCGGGTGCGCCGACGTCCTGTGGATCCGCGGTGAGATTGACCCCGCGCAGTCCCAGACTCTTGGCTCGGTGCGCTTCACGAACACAGGCATCGACATCCCACGCGGGCAGGAGCGCCATGGGGAGCAGTCGGTTGTTCGACTCAGCTTGGAGTTCCGCGTTCGAGTCGTTGAAGATCTCGAGACACAGCGCGCGCAACTCCTCGTCCTGCACGACGTCGGCCAGGTTCTGTCCGCCGAGCCCGACCACGCCCGGGTAAATGATCTGCGCCCAGATCCCGATCTCGTCCATGAGCTCGAGCCGGGCGACCGGGTCGTACGCCGCCACGTGCGCCTGGTCGATCTCCCACTCGTACAAGCCTTCGAACGAACGTCCCTTCACACCGTTCTTGTCGATGACGCCACCCGCGCCGGCGCGGCCGAGCACCGCGCCGTCGACGACCCACGTCGCCGCGCCGTCGACCTGCGTGACGTGAGGCACGCGTTCCTTCCACGCGGCCGGCGCGCGCGATGTCCAGAGGTCGTGGCGTTCGGTGAGGTGCGTGTCGGTGTCGATCACCTTGACCTGGTCGAGCGGGAGAGTCATGTACGCGTTCCCCTTCGTGGCGTCGATCGAGTGGCCGACTGGCTCGGGACCGTACCGGTGCGTGCGAGGTCGCGGCAACGCTGCCTAGGGTGCCGCCTCGTCGACCCAGGAGGACGCGCATGGCAACGGCCGAGATCGACGGCACGACGATTGCCTACGAGATCGTCGGCGAAACGGGCCCGCCGTGGGTCCTGACACCGGGCGGTCGCTTCGGCAAGGACACGCCCGGGATCCCGGAGCTTGCCCAGGAGTTGGCGACGCACGGGCAGCGCGTCGTCATCTGGGATCGGCCGAATACGGGTGCCTCCGACGTGTGCTTCACGGGTGCGTCGGAATCGCAGATGCACGCCGACAAACTCGCCGGTCTGCTCCGAACGCTCGACCTTGCGCCTGCATTCGTCGTCGGCGGCTCCGGCGGGTCTCGAGTTTCGCTCCTCACCGCGGCGAAGCATCCCGATGTCGCCGCCAAGCTGGCCATGCTGTGGATCTCGGGCGGTGTCTACGGGCTGATGCTGCTCGGCGTGCACTACTGCGGCGAGTCGATCCGCGCCGCTTGGCAAGGCGGGATGGAAGCGGTTGTCGAGCTACCGGAATGGAGCGAAGTGCTCGAGCGCAACCCGGGCAACCGCCGACGATTCCTCGACCTCGACCCGCAGCAATTCATCGAGACACTCGAACGCTGGATGTTGGTGTACTGCCCGGACGCCAGCGTGCCGGTGCCGGGACTCTCCAACAAGGAATGCGCCGACCTCAAGGTTCCGACGCTCATCTTTCGCAGCGGCAAGAGCGATCCGCATCACACCCGCGCCACATCCGAGCGACTCCACGAACTCATCCCGAATGCTCAACTTGTGGAGCCACCGTGGGACGACGACGAATGGAAACAGCGGGGCGAGGCCGCGAGGAACGGCACCGGCCACCTCTTCGAACGGTGGCCGCTTCTCGCTCCGCAATTGCTCGACTTCGCGGGGAGGTGGCAATGACAGGACACACCGCCGCCACGACGAGTACCTGACGCGACCTCGCCGTCACGATGCGCGCAGCGCCTCTAGGTCGAGCTGGTCCAGGTGCTCGACAAAAAGTTGAGGGTGCCGGTACATCCAATCGTGATCGACGGGTTTCCCGTCATCTGCCCGTACGACCGTGAACGACGCGTGTAATTCGCGAGCAAACGACATGCCGTCCCGCCGCGACAGCAACGAATCCCGATTTGCCCAGAGCACGTGCGCGCGCAGCCCGTCGCCGGCAACTCGTTCGGTCTCGCTCGTACGGCCGCTCGTGAAACCCCACCATGCCGCTTCCGCGATCTGGCGCGGGTGCGTCAGCACTGAGCGGCCGAACGCCGCCGCGACGCGCGGTGTTGCGAGCCACAGGAGCCGCATCGGGTGACGCATTGCCTCTTCGGCCAGCGGCCACTCCCGAGACACCGCAAGCGTGTCCGCAAACACGAGCTCGACGACACGTTCGGGATGTCGCGCCGCGTAGCTGAGTTCGATCCCACCCGCGAACGAATGGCCGATGAGCGTGACATGGTCGAGGCCGCGCTCCGCGAGCGCCCCGGTCAGCCGGTCGACGATGTCGTCTTGACGCCACGGCGCGTGCACGCGGTACAGCTCGGGCACAACCACACGACATCGACGGGCGAGTAGCGCGGCGGTATCGCGGTACATCGCCGGTGGCAGTGCGAAGCCGGGGAGCAACACGACGGGCGCACCTTCGCCGATGTCGATCGGCACTTGTAACCCGCCGTAGCGATCGCTCGAGGCCACGACCCGAGAACGTACGCCGTCTCGCTTCGCCCGATCACTACCCGACGGGTAATCGAATCGGTGACGCAGCGCGCCCAAGGTGAAGGTGACACCCACACACACACCAACTGCGGAGATGACACACCATGACCGACCTCGACGAAACCGTTGACACCTGGCTCGCAGCGTGGACGGAGCCGGACGACGCCACCCGCCTCGACCTCATCGGCCAGGTCTGGGCCGCCGAAGGCAAGCTGGCCGACCCCCCGATGACGGCTGACGGCCACACCGAACTGTCGGCCATTACGGGCA